>CALKHF010000038.1 GCA_938092255.1 uncultured Flavobacteriales bacterium
GGTTTTAAATTTCTTATCGAAACAAACCGTTCCCTCATTTTCAGAGGTGTTTACAATTCCATTTTCATCAATAGAGGTGACACCGGTAGGGTCTCCGTTTTTGTCAAACTCAGCAACAAAAATATCCATATACTTTTCACCAGTAATTGGGTCTCTTCCTGCACCAAAACTTTCTTCTCGACCTGAGGAAAAATAGACCTTATACCCTTTCTTATCCGCGTAAGATGGTGACATATCATATTCCTTACGATTGATTTTTGTTTCGCACTTCACCTGATAATTAACTTCAGGCTCCATCATATCGTAAAACTTATATTCTTCACAGGCATTTAAAGCCGTTTCTAATTCACTAGCCCTGGCACCTTTTGAAATCTTTTTAAATTCAGAATAGCTTTTTTGAGCTTTACCATAGTCTCCCATCATTCTCAACATCTCCCCCTTTAAAAAATAAACATCCGGATTGATATCAAAATACTTTAACTCAATACACACGTCATAATTTTCGTTTGCCTCTTCATAACGCGATATGAGTCTGTATGCTTCTGCAAGTTTGAATCGCACACTGCCCTTTTCTTTCAAAGAACCTTTGGTGCCAATCTTATCGTAAGCATTTTTTAAAAGGTCTATTGCCTCGAAGTATTTACCTGATTCAAATGCAATATTTGCATCCCGAAGATATTTAGGAGCGGAAGTACCTTGTGCATATATAAATCCTCCTATGAAGAAGAAAAATAATAAATGGATTAGTTTATTCATTTGTTCAAGTCGTTAGACGTATAATTAAGGAAAACAAAAATAAAGAAAAAAAGTCATTTTTTACAATATTCTCTAAAACGCTTTACAACAGACTCAAAAAAATCAGGAAGCTCTGAATCAAAGGAAATGTTTTTACCCGACAACGGATGCATAAATCCTAGCGATTTTGCATGTAGAGCCTGCCCCTTTAGTAAAGCAAAATTATTCAAAATAAACTTCTGATATTTTGACGTTTTTATCCCCTTTAATATCTTATCTCCACCATATTCTGGGTCATTAAATAAAGGATGGCCAATGGATTTAAAATGAACCCTGATTTGATGCGTTCTTCCTGTCTCAAGAATGCACTGAATAAGAGTTACGTATCCAAAGCGTTCAAGAACTTTGAAATGGGTTACAGCATGTTTTCCTTCTTCGTCATCGTTGTAAACAGCCATTACTTTTCTGTTTTTTTTGGACCGGCCCACCTTGCCTTCAATCGTTCCTCCCTCATCAAGATCTCCCCAAACCAAAGCAATGTATTTTCTTTCTGTTGTTTTATCAAAAAACTGTTTTGCGAGATTTGTCAAAGCCATTTCCGTTTTTGCAATAACCAATAACCCCGTTGTGTTTTTATCAATTCGATGAACCAAACCCGGCCTGCCAGCAAAATCCGATGACAATTCCGGAAGATGTTCAAAGTGATGAATCAGAGCATTTACTAAGGTTCCTGAATGATTTCCGTGTCCTGGATGCACTACCATTCCTGCTTCTTTATTCACCACGAGAAGAGCCTCGTCTTCATATACAACATCTAACGGAATGTTTTCAGGTATCAGTTCAAACTCTCTGACGGGATAAGGTAAAACCAATGCAACTACATCGCCCGGCTTTACTTTATAGTTTTGCTTTACTTTGGTTTCGTTTACGACTAAATTTCCGTTTTTAGCCGCAACTTGAATTTTATTTCTAGAAAATCCGGGAAGCCGGTCGCATAAAAACTTATCGATTCGAATAACTTCTTGACCAGGATCAGCGGTAAATTTATAATGTTCAAATAGATCGTCTTGACTTGGCTCTTTATTGTTTTCCTCTTCTTCCATTTAAAACTTAATCACCTTAGAGAGACTTGATGAAAACTCAGGAACACAAATGAAATAAATACCGGAATTCAGTTCACTTAAATCAAAAGTACTTGAAAAAGTTTCCTTTAAAATTCTACCACAACCATCAATTAGCAACTTTTTACACCCCTTGATTCTCTCAGGAACATTAAAATTTATAATGTTACTTGTGGGATTTGGAAAAAGCTCTAAGGCATCATCCTTGAACGAGACATTGTCAATCCCCAGAAAGGCATCCATGCCGGTAGAAAATATGGGCCTTAACATTGCACTTCCTTCGAACGGAGATACAAGCCAGTTTCCTCCGCCATCCACACTGTAAAAAATCTCACTGCTATTATCGATATTTCTATCAAAACCTAAATTAAGTCTTTCTGGATCTAACTGTCTCCAACCAACAAAAAAGGAATTTCCCACGGCTACTTTTTGAGTATCCAAAAAGAAATATGGAGTGAATATATTTTCCCCATTTGCATAAATTGGAGAGCGTGGAGTAAAAACATCATCTTCATATAAAACATTACCTGGGTTGCCGTTGTCGTCATCCCAAACCGTCAATAAGAACAATTTATCTGAAACATCATTTACAGATGGAACGAATGAAATGTCTACTCCAATGATGCTATCCGCTTCATATGCCTCAAAATGTATAGCGAGCCTGGCTTGAGTCCCAGTAGGTCCAAATGCCGCCTCAGCAGATCCGTCATCGTAGCTGTAATAATTATAAAACCCTTGAGTAAACCGAGTTGAGTCATTTGGCTGGTAGTCCAGGGTTTGAGCATTCGCGATTGTTAATACTTCAAACTCTTCAGAGGTTCCAATTAAAGATTTACTAAACTCAAAGCCATCTGTTAAATCATGATACGAATTTGCATAAGAATAAGGCGCATAATTAATTAGACCTTCTGCCAAAATGATTCCTGGAAGAACATAGGTGCCTTCAGTTAAGCCATTGTAAAAAACCTCAATACTTCCGTCTGTGTAATTATTATCAGGATAACCATTGTAAAGCAAAACATTTAACGAATCTGTCATTTTATTGTCGATAGATGACTTGTAATGATCCCATGGAACCGAGGTGTATTTGTCAATCAACGTATTTATGGGATAAACAAAGGAGAAATCACTAAACAATGTATCGGTATAATCAGTAGATTTTAAAGAAACCATATCCAAATGGAAATGATCCAGGGATCCTGAGAGACCTCCATAATTTTTAAAACGAAACTGAAAGGCATCTGAAAAATAATTCGCATTCAAAACGGGTATATGCACCAGTTTAAAAGGACTCACTACATTGCCAGAATCAGACCAAATACGGATCCACTGATTTTGACTCTGCGAATATAATTCCAAAACAAGGGAATCTGATGATTCAGGTTCGTCTCCAAGGCCTGCAGGTTGATATAAAAATGATATGTAGAGAGAATCTGAAAGATCAGAACCACTTAAATCTATTGGCTTTGAAGTTAGGTAATCAGCATAACCTGTGGTAGCTGTTCCGATAGCATAAGGGTATCCATTTGCATCTAAGCCGTCAAAAGTCATGACTCCAAGAGTTTGAGGGTTTAATCCGAATCGAAAGTTGTGATATACATGATTATCCACCCATAACTTGTCCGCATCCTCCACCGGCATGAAAAACTGTCTAACAGAATCTTGATAATATGGCGGTGATTCGATCCAAATCGTATCTGGAGTGTCATTAACACCAATTGTATCATAAATGTAGTATGGCGGATATAATTCTAAGGGAGAATATTGAACAGGATATGACGTGAAATCTGCAATGTCTACATTTAATGGGGTGAAAACTGTATCAGAATATGTATCATTAAGGAGGTCAATATAACGGTGAAATGTCACCTGATTCGTGAAATAGCTGTCATTAGAAACAGGAAGCCCTGTTGCCTGATCTAAAATCAAATAATACAACTCACTTGTTGTCGAGGGATTCGAATAATCAGGCGTATACTCTTGTATTTTATTAAACGTAAAATTGTCAAAAAAAGGAAGGTTTATCGTATCCGTAAAATAGATAAACGTACTGTCAATTGATGTGCTTTTCAACACATGATTTACTGAAGCATAAGGATTTGAGGCGAGCGGGGCCATTTCTAGATTTTGTGCTTCAATCGAAAAACACATAAAACAGATGAAAAAGGAGAAAAAACTGTTTTTTAATATCATTCTACTGGTTCTTCAATTTGATTTGCTCCCGCATTAATAAGTATGACAATTTGTTGGGCACGCTCTATCGTTTTTTCAGGAACGTATTCAGGAGATTGGCCAAAAACAACTGCTGAAAGTGTATCCTGCATCGTCTGGCAATCATTACAAATGGTAGAAATTGAAGTCAACCCATTCGTGTTCAATAAATTTAATGCATCCTGATAATTCATACCAACAACATTTGGAAGACTCGTTAATACTCCAACTTCATTTTTCCCGACAATTAACTTAATCTCAGATCCAATAGGAATAAGCTTACCTGGAGCTACGGATTTTCCATTATACAATTGTTCAAGAACTGAACCGTTTGCTTCTTTAGTCGGTTTGTATTCAATTTTCGAGAAGAAACCTCTATTCTCTATAATTCCGCGAGCAAAATCAACATGTTTGAAAACCAAATTAGGCATTTCGGTAAGATCTGTCTTTTTTGACAGTCTTAATCCAATTATACGATTTGCCTTAACCTTAACTTTAGACAAAGCAGTGGGTTCAATCATCTGCTGTTTTACAATTCCATTTGGCAAGTCTGGGTCATAAATACTGTCTAATATCTCATAACTCAAACCAAGTTCTTCAAGCTTCATTTTGGCTTCTGAGGACTTTTTACCTACTAAATTAGGTACAGCAATTTCTTCTCCATGGTTGGAATAAAAATCTAAATATTTTATCACTGAGAAAATCCCAATAAAATAAAAAAGTACTGCAATCCCAATATTGATTATAAAGAACTTCGACCAAACAAACTGCCCCAAAACGACAAAGAATCGTTTTTGAAAAAATAATTTAAGTTTCTCTTTCACCTTGTAAATATAAAGTCTTTTAAAGAATTAGAAGTTGGGAGTTAAAGAGTTTGTGCGGAAAAAATCCTCAATATACTCCACAGCCTCTTCGGATGTATCAACTAACCTAAATAAATCTAGGTCAGATTCAGAAATATTATTTTCTTGGCTGAGCATTGTCTTTTTTATCCATGAAGTTAAACCTTGCCAGTATTCCGTTCCAACCAAAACAATAGGACGTTTGGCTATTTTTTTAGTTTGTATTAAGGTTAAGGCCTCAAAAAGTTCATCTAAGGTCCCGAACCCACCTGGCATTATTACAAAAGCCTGTGAATATTTTACAAAAATAACCTTTCTAACAAAGAAATAATCAAATTCTAAATTATGAGGGGGATCAATGTACGGGTTGTGATTTTGCTCAAATGGCAAATCAATGTTGAGCCCTACAGATGGCCCTACCCCTTGTTGAGCACCTCGATTCGCAGCCTCCATAATCCCAGGACCTCCCCCTGAAATGATTCCGTATCCTCTTTCTGATAAATCCTTAGCTATTTTTACACCTAATTTATAATACGGGTTATCTTCTTTTGTTCTCGCCGATCCAAAAATTGATACACAAGGTCCTATTTTCGCCATTCTATCATAGGCTTCAACAAACTCTGACATTATTTTAAATATTGACCAGCTATCATTGCTTTTTATGTCGTTCCAATCTTTTCTATTTTTAACCATATAAAATTTGTTTTAATAAAAGAACCGTATATCTCAAACGCAATATTATAGATAATATTCTCTAAATTCGAAACATGAGATTTATGTTTTTTATTTGTTTTATTTCTATTCAGTATAATTCAACATCTCAAATTCGGATGAATGAAACTACAAAAACAAATCCAAAAAGGTTTTTAATTGCAAATACAACTACAGGTGTAGTATCAGTTAGCAGTCTAATCGGACTGCATCAACTTTGGTACCGCAAAGAGTCTCAAGAATCTTTCCATTTTTTTGACGATTCAAGGAATTGGATGCAAATGGATAAGCTGGGCCATTCCATGTCAGCGTATAAGTTGACAAAAACAATGGTTGATGTTTATAGGTGGAGTGGCCTATCCCCTCAAAAAAGCAGACTATTATCTGCTTCTATAGCTATAGGCTACATGAGCACAATAGAAATCATGGATGGATTCAGTTCTGACTGGGGTTTTTCGCTGAGTGATATGGGGGCAAATCTTATTGGTTCGGGATGGTTTTTATTTCAGGAGAAATATTTTTCCAAACAAATTTTTCAGCCCAACTTTTCATTTCATCCTACTCAGTTTTCTGACATTCGACCGGAAGTTCTCGGGAACACCTTATTAGAATCAGTTTTAAAAGATTACAATGGTCAATCTTATTGGATTTGCTTTTCTCCAGGAAATTTAGGGGTTTCTACATGGCCAAAATGGTTAATGTTAAGTTTTGGACATAGCATAAATGGAAGGCTAAAAGGTAATTCTAATGAGTATTTAGGTTATGAGAGTAGTCGTGAGTTTCTGTTTTCTCTTGATTTGGATCTAACGGAATTAAATGTGAAATCAAAATTTTTAAACTCTTTATTTGAAATAATAAACTGTATTAAAATTCCCTTCCCTACGTTGATCTATAATACAGGTGATTTTAAGGTGTCCCCAGTATACTTTTAGCTTTGATCTGCACTTCATAAGCCTCATTCCAATATTTACCTGTAAGCCAAAACGTATTGCTTGATTTTCGGTAGGCTATTCCATTGGGAACTCCCTTTTTCTTTGACATTTCAATTAAACTACGAATATCAAGAATCCCTGTCACGGATCCTTCCTTTGGGTTAATTTCCACAATCTTTGTTAAATCAATACTCGGATCCTGCTGTCGGCGCTGCTCACTCATCCAAACATTGGCATAAACTCTACCATTATGAAATTCTATCTCGTTTAAATTGGTGACCAAACCTTTATCGGTATGGACCGAAATTCTCTTAATTACATTAAAGCTTGATGGATCTCTGTAGACCAACTCATGAGTGCCATTCGACATTATAATAGAATTACCATCATTGCAAAGACCCCACCCTTCACCCTGATACATAAACGAAGTATCTAATTCAAATGTGTTCAAATCATACACAAAACACTTTTGATCTCGCCATGAGATCTGATAAATATGGGATCCTAAAATTGTAATTCCTTCACCAAAAATCGGATTCGGTTGTTCTTTTTCCCTAACAGATAAACCGGTTTTTTCATTAATCTCTGCAATCTTTGTCGACCCATCATTATTCGGATTTCCAGTTGATTCAAAAAGTTTTCCATTGTAAAATTCATATCCTTGAGTAAAGTGTGTTGTACTATGAGGGTGGCTCCCTTTAAGATCATAAATCAACTCCAATGGTTTCTCGGCTGCGTTTACAATTAAGTTTCGACTATCAGCGGACACTAGCTTGTTTTTTTGAAACCCGCGGAGCTCCATCGAATATACGCCTAAACTCATGTTGATATCGATTTGAAAAGCTCCAGATGATGGATCGGTCCAGGTTTCATATTTCGTGCCATTGATATATAAATCTATAACATCCATTGCCTTAGCCCCCTTGCAGACAAAAGATAAAATTTCATCTTTTTTAACGCTGTAGTTTAAACGATTGGATTCAAAACCAAACTCAATGAATTGGTTCTCCTCACTTTCTGAAGTGTCGGTACAAGAAAAAAACAAGACAATTAGAGGAATAGAAATTGAGATAAAATAAAGTTTGTTCATTTTTGAATTTTATTACATTTCTTGAATTAAATCAGCATCTATACTAGAATGTGAGGCATGGTGTATCACCTTTCCGTTAGAGAAAACAAGGATTTGAGGAGATTCATGCCTAATGTTCATGTCTTTTGCAATCTGCAAAGAAAGATCCCTTGACTCTAAAACGTTCAAAATCCATAAAGAATCACTAGAGGACTTAAAATAAGTTGAACGTTCAAAGCTTTTAAGGGCAAAAGAGGATATCCCACATCTCGGACTGTGTTTGAAAATAACGTGAAGACCTTTTTTGCTTCTTATGATCTCGTTACTAAATTGACTTTCCTCGTTTAACTCTGTCCACGCCATTTTATAGCTCTGATTTAAATTGATTTAAAAACCGAATATCATTTTCTGAATACATCCTCAAGTCATTGACTTTATACTTGAGCTGTGCGATTCTTTCAATACCCATTCCAAATGCAAATCCAGAATATTTTCCAGAATCAATACCACTTGCTTTCAAAACGTTCGGATCGACCATGCCACATCCTAATATTTCAAGCCAACCTGTATACTTACAAACATTACACCCTTCAGAATTACAAATTGTACATGAGACATCAACCTCAGCACTTGGTTCAGTAAAAGGGAAATAGGACGGTCTCAAACGAATTTCCGCTTTCTCCCCAAACATCTCTTTTGCAAAATAGAGCAAGGTTTGTTTTAAGTCAGCAAACGATACATCTTCGTCAATGTATAGCCCCTCAACTTGATGAAAAAAACAATGCGCACGAGCTGAAATGGCCTCATTACGGTAAACCCTTCCAGGGGAAATGGTTCTGATTGGAGGTCTGTTGTTTTCCATGACGCGCACTTGAACTGAACTCGTATGTGTTCTCAATGCAATTTCTTCCTCTCCCTTTTGAATGAAAAAAGTATCCTGCATATCTCTAGCAGGATGTTCTGGCGGAAAATTCAAGGCGGAAAAATTATGCCAATCATCCTCAATTTCAGGCCCTTCAGAAATGGAAAAACCAATTTTATTAAAAATATCTATGATTTCCCTTTTTATTATGGACAAGGGATGATGGCTACCCAGAACTGATTCACCAACCGGTTTCGTTAAATCTTCCTCTACTTTTTTCGTGTCTTTTTTAGAACTCTTAATCTTGACACTATTCAATGTGTTCTCGGCAACTGTTCGAAGGTCATTGATTTTTTGACCAAACATTTTTTTTTCCTCATTAGGAACCTCTCTCAATAATGCATACAAACCCTTTACAAGTCCCTTTGAACCAAGGAAGTGTATTCTGAATTTTTCAATGTCAGCGTCATTGTTAAATTTAAAAGCAGCTATTTCTTCTTCTATTTTTTGAATTTGTTCAATCATCAATTTAAAATGTAACTTATTGCCTTTATTAATTGTATTATACAAAAGTACAACAAAAGTAAATCAAATGGCTTTAAAGAAAATATTACCGATTTTATGCCTCTTTGCTCTTGCTTCATCCTGTTATAAAGTTCAACCAACAACTTTGGAGGTAACCGTAAAAGATAGTGCAGGAAATGTTGTATCAAATGCGTTGGTTTATGTGACAGGAGAATCAACTGTTTCTCCATCTCCAGACCTTGAAGCTGTATACGAAGCAGAAACAAACTCAAACGGCGTGGTTGTTTTTGATTTGAATAACATTTATCAGCCGGGACAAAGTGGTGTAGCAATTTTAAAGATTAATGCAGAAAAAAATGACAAAACAGGGTCGGCGACTATTGAGCTGACGAATGAAACCAACAATCAACTTGACGTAGTGATTGAGTAACACTTTAGATAAAGAAACGTAGACGATATTATTATATAATAAAATAATAACTTAACTTTGAATTTAGAATTAGAACAATGAAAAAACTCTTCATACTTACAGTACTGTTTTCAGCTTTATTGATTACGAGTTGTAGACCAAAGGACCCAGCAATTTTAAAGGTTTTTGTTAGATCTGCAACAAATCAACTTGTAAATGGTGCAAGAGTTGTAGTCATTGGTGACCAACAATCAAATCCACCAACTTTGGAATTTGTTGACACATCCTATACAAATTCATCTGGTTTTACCACTGTTGATATGGACCAATATTTCAACACTTCCGGAGAGGAGAATACCACTGGTTATTTCGATATCCTTGTCAAGTCAAACAATAAAGAGGCTGCAGGATATACAAGGTGTAGAATCAACACAACATCTGTAGAAACAATTTATTTACCTAATTAAAGAGATATGAATTCTTCAAAGAAATTTTTAATTATCATGCTTGCTCTAGTTGTTTCTGGGGTATTTTTCTCTTGTAGAGAGAAAGCAGATACTATTGCAAACATATATGTTCGAGATGAGTCTAATGCAATTGTTGAGGATGCAATGGTTGTACTATATGGAACAAATACCCAAGGAACTCCACAAATTGTAGCTGTATTCGATACTGCCTATACAAATGCAGCCGGCTTGGCTTCATTTAATTACAATGACATCTATCAATTAGGACAAGCAGGAGTTGCAGTTCTTGACATAAAAGCTCAAAAATTAAATAAAATTGGTCAGGGTATAATTAAAATTGAACCAGAGCTTGTCAACGAAGAAACTGTATTTATTCAGCCTTAAGCACGTATAAATTTATACTCTTCCGTTGAGGTAAGCCATTTAATATCTTCCATTGGAATGGAAGTGTTCTCTAAAGTTTTAAAATCAAATTCGTAATCGTTGATATTCACATCCTGATATGATTTTAAATAATCATTGATAGAAGTGTTGGGGTTCTTTCCTTGTAATTGGTTAAGTATCTTATTAAGAAAAGATTGTTCCACTTTTAAGAACATTTCGCTACTCAAAGTGCCTTGTTTAAGGGTTCCATTTAAAATTAACCAATCGCTCAAAGAATTTAGTTTAATTGTTTGTATATCAAATTGTAGATACATGTTGTAATTTTTAATCAAAACTAAAGCATTAGGCCGTAAACAATTTACGACCAACTTATTCTTTATTAATAATTCCCTAACAAGTCTAGCCTTTTGGTTAAATTTGCACCGTTAATAAACACATGGCAAAAAAACAAACAAAGGAAAATAACCAGATGTCCTTTCTTGAGCATCTTGAGGAACTCAGGTGGAGGTTAGTTCGATGCGCCATTGCGATTGTATGTATCGGAATTGTCATTTGGATTTTCCAGGAATGGATAATGGAAAATGTTTTCCTTTCCATGAAAAGTCATGACTTTATTTCTTTCCGATTAATGTGCGAATGGTTTGGGACTTGTGTAGAAGATATTCCTGTTCAATTGCAAAGCATGACCGTTTCTGGACAGTTTGGATATGCTTTGATGATGAGCTTTATGGGAGGGCTTGTTTTAGGGTTTCCTTTCATCTTTTATCAAATATGGGCCTTTCTTAAACCCGGACTAAAATTCAAAGAAAAAAAAATGGCAAAAGGAATCGTCTTTTACGTTAGTCTTCTTTTCTTTTTAGGTATAAGTTTTGGCTATCTGGTTGTTGCACCCCTTAGTATACAATTTTTTGGTTCGTATCAGATTAGTGGCGATATAAGAAATGACTTCACCATTAGCTCTTATATGAGCACCATCATTTCAACTGTGTTCTATACCGGATTATTTTTCCTGTTGCCAATCATAATCTATTTGCTTTCAAAAGTCGGTCTTATTACTCCTGATTTTTTAAAAAAGTATAGAAAGCACGCACTTGTTGTCATCTTAATACTCTCGGCACTCATTACACCTCCGGATGTTATTTCCCAAATCATTGTATCTATTCCGATACTTATATTGTACGAGATCGGTATTCTTGTTTCAAAAAAGACCTTTAAAAAAGAGGAGAATTAATTACCTATGTATAAATATGCCCTAGCTTTCTCTTTCTTGTGCTGTTTGCAAGTTGTATTCGGTCAAAGCATTGTCGTTTATGGAACAACTAGTGATGCAAAAACAGGTGACATTCTCCCATTCGCTAAAGTTCAATTTTCAAATTCTAAAACAGCAACATTGTCGGATTCTTTAGGGAATTACAGTATCGTGTCTACAGGAAATAATGACTCCCTCGTTTGCTCCTACATAGGATATTCAAATCTATCCTATGAAATTATAGAGGTACAAACCTCTCATCCTATTGGTGAAATAAAGCTCAATATTGATTTCCAATTGAAAAGTGTATTTGTGGACTTTGAAGAAATCACCGTTAAAGCACCTGGGGAACTGCCTTCATCTATTTTAATTAGAAATGTCATAGCAAACAAGGCAAATAATAACAAAGACAAATTGGATGCTTATGAGTACCGATTGTATAACAAAATTCAATTTGATTTAAATAACATTAACGATGAATTCAAATCGAAGAAAATGGTCAAAAAACTTGATGTCATCTTCAATTATTTAGACTCTACCGACGGTGGAGATAGATTTCTTCCGGTTATTTTAAGTGAATCAGTATCCAAGTATTATTTTAAAACCAAACCAAACACTAAACGAGAAATTATTGAAGCGAGTCAAACAACCGGCATTGAAAACCTGCAAGTAAATCAATTCCTAGGAGACATGTATCTTGAGCTTAATATTTATGATAATAATTATAAAATATTTGGCAAGTCTTTTATCAGCCCAATTTCTAACTCATGTCAAAACTATTATAAGTACTATTTGCAGGATTCAGCGTTTATAGATGAGAATTGGTGCTACAAACTTCATTTTATACCAAAAAGAAAACGAGACTTGTGTTTTAGTGGAGATTTATGGGTCAATGACAGCACATTTGCCATTAAACGAATTGAGGCAAGTGTTTCCCCCAATGCCAACTTAAATTTTGTCAAAGACTTTTATTTCAGGCATGATTTCCAAAAGGTAAACAACGCTTTTTGGATGCTCAAAAAAGAACGATTTATCGCAGACATCAGATTGACAAAAAAATCAAAAGTCTATGGGTTTTATGCGAGAAAATTCAGTGAGAGGAGTGATTTTCTCATAAATAGAAAGAAGGAAGATCAATTCTATAATACACAAAATACTGTCGAAATTGCTACAGATGCAAATTCAAAAACAAAAGAAGAATGGGATTCATTGAGAACAAAAAAGCTTAATATACAAGAACAAGGCATCGGAAACATGATCGATTCTCTAAACGAAACGCCTTATTTTAAACGACTAAAAAACCTGAGTTACATGGCAACAACTGGCTATCACCCACTTGGTATGTTGGAAGTCGGAAATGTCTTTTCATTGGTTAGTGTAAATCCGGTTGAGAGATTTCGTTTAGGAATGGCTTTAAGGACCTCGAATAAGTTCTCAAAAAAGATTGAATTGGGACTCAATGGAGCCTATGGCTTTGGTGACAAAAGAATAAAATATGGAGGCCTGATTCGACTGAATCTCTCACAAAGAAAAAGATCGTTACTTTCCCTATTTTACAATTACGACATTGAACAAATAGGCGTCTCCCCATATGCCGTCTCAATGGGTAATACCTTCGCTACGGTTCTAAGTACTGCTCCTTTTGACAAGTTGACTTTTATCACAAAAGCGGGATTGAGCATAGAAAAAGACATCAAAAAAGACATTGTTGCATTTCTTGGACTTGAATGGAAAGAATACCGACCTTTAGGCTTAGCTAATTATTTACAAGGCAATTCTCAAAATGGTGCTTTTGATACCATATCTCAAATCAAAACGAGCGAAATAACGGCTCGAATAAGATGGGCAAAAAACGAGGAGTTTATTTCAGGGGCGTTTGACAGAACGAGTCTTCGATCCAAATACCCAATTCTTGCAATACAAGGAGTTTTTGGTATCAAAGGTGTTTTCGGAAGCATGTATTCTTATCAAAAAACAGAGCTTCAACTAGAACACAACACGCAAATTGGCATTCTCGGCAGGCTATATTATGGAGCCAAAGTAGGTTATATCTTTGGTACTCTTGCATATCCCCTTTTAAATGCACACCCAGGAAACCAATCCTTGTGGCTGATGTCATCAGCGTTTAACAAACTTAATTTTCTAGAGTTTATAAGTGACCAATATGTTGAAGGTTTCATTGAAAACCATTGGGATGGGTTTTTCTGTAATAAACTGCCACTCATAAAACAGTTAAATTTGAGATTGGTAAGCTCCGCCCGAATTGCCTACGGCGACCTAAGTTCTAGACATCAATCAGAAATGATATATCCTGATTTTATTAGATATTTTAATAAAACGCCCTATATAGAAAGTGCCTTAGGAATAGAAAACATATTTAAATTCATTCGTGTAGATTTAGTTTGGAGAATGACTCATAATGATCCGGGAACAAATCCTTTAGGTGTTCGAGCGAGACTTGCTCTTAATTTTTAGTAAATTGGCCACGTGAATTTGTATACTGAAAATATATTTAAAAGCTACAAGGGGAAAAAGGTTGTTCAAGACGTTTCTATAGAACTCGAGCAAGGTGAAATTGTTGGTTTATTAGGCCCAAACGGCGCAGGAAAAACAACATCTTTCTATATGATTGTTGGACTGGTTAGACCTGATAGCGGTAAGGTTTTTCTGAATAATACAGAAATCACACATCTTCCCATGTATAAAAGAGCCCAAATGGGCTTGGGCTATCTCCCTCAAGAGATTTCAGTTTTTAGGAAGTTAAGTGTTGAAGATAATATCATGGCTATCCTTGAAATGACATCAAAAAGTGCCACAGAAAGAAAGCACAGGCTTGAAGAACTTCTTGAAGAATTCAATCTTAATGAATTTAGAAAGACTTTGGGGAACAGACTCTCGGGTGGAGAAAAAAGAAGAACGGAGATTGCGAGGGCTTTGGCAACTGACCCCCAATTTGTTTTGTTAGATGAGCCATTTGCAGGCGTAGATCCAATTGCAGTTGAAGACATTCAAGGAATAGTTTCTGCACTAAAAAAGAAAAACATTGGCATTCTTATCACCGACCATAATGTTCAAGAAACCTTGTCCATTACGGATCGGGCTTATTTGCTTTTTGAAGGTAGCATTTTAAAATCTGGCACCGCGGAAGAGCTAGCTAACGATGAACAGGTAAGACGTGTTTATTTAGGTAGAAACTTTGAGCTTAAGAAAAAACTATCTAATTAAATTGACAAATCCGCTCTTCATTTCAGTTACAAAAGGATTTGCACAACTTCTATATTTTACCACATATGAATACAGTCCATCTTGACTTTGTAATCCATTGAATGTGCCGTCCCATCCCAATTGAAAATTTTCAGTTTTGAAGACAATTTCACCCCATCGATTATATATCGCCAACTCCCATTTTAAAATCTCAAAATCTGTTACAGCATTAAAAACATCGTTAATCCCATCCGAATCAGGGATAAAAGTATTTGGTGCATATAAAACAAATGGCTCAACAAATACTTCTTGTCTTATAGAGTCACTGCATCCAAACTCGTTATAAACGACTTGTAGAGGGTAGTCACTTCCTGTATTTAAATAATTGTGACTAAAACTTGATTCAGGACTTGTAAATTGATTTTGATCAAAGAAATAGAAATAGTTTGTAGCTCCAATAGACATATCAATGAAATCCACCTTGTTCTCACACACATCAATGTTCTGAGGATTCACCTGAAAACCAGCAATCGGTGACGGGTAAACAGTAAAAATATCTTGCTGCATTAAATACAATGTATCCACACATCCTTCCAAAGAAATTACCGTCAAGCCCACGCTATAGCTACCAACATCTGTATATACATGCGATGGGCTAAAATATTCGGAACCACTTCCATCACCAAAATCCCAAGAATAAATGGCTGGACCATCAACACTGCTTAAATTAATAAACTGTGCCAAGCTCGGTGCGCAATGCAAACCATCTATGAAATCAAAATCAATCGTAGGTTCTGCGAAAACATATATCAGCGCACTTATTGAATCTACACAGTTCTCATGTGTTCCAGTTAACTGAACATCCTGAAATCCAGAAGTATTAAATTGAATTCCTGAAATGATCAGGTCCGTTGATGAAGTTGTTGAGGCATTCGGCCCAAAATCCCACTCATAAAATGCATTTGGAGGCCCACTAACTTGTGCTTCAAAATCGTACAACCCATCCGTTATACATAATGAGTCATTATTTGAAAACGCCAAAGAAATGGGTTCATTTAAAGAGATTTCCAAGGAAGTGGTATCCGAACAATTCACCACAGATTCACCAATAAGCTGCACGGTGTATGTCCCTGCGGATGAATAAGTATAAATCGGATTTAATTCGTTGCTTTCATCTGAACTTGATCCATTGTTTCCGAAATTCCATAAAATCGAATTTATATTGGCATATTCTCCCGCAAAATCTATTGTCAAGCCATTACATTCTATTTCTTCAGGTAGTAAAATATCTACCGTAGCCTGTTCAACAACAAAGACTGAATCTTCGAAGAATGTATTGCAGTCTCCATCATCGCCGTTTAATATGATGGTATGATAACCAGAACTCGAAAAAGAAATATTTGGAATGTCTATACCATTAAAATTCTCTAAACTGGCGTCACTGTCCAATTCCCATTGGAAATTCGCTAACAAATTACTTGAGACCCCAGTAAACTCAAAATTATTTCCTAAAATGCATAATGAATCCTCAGATTCCCAAGACAAAGAAAATGGATTATTCACGGTAATTTCAATGTAGGCTGTATCCGTGCAGTCCCATCCCGGATTAACTATGAGTTGAGCAACGTAATCCCCGGGAGAGGGGTAAGTAAAAAAGGGACTAAATGTAGAGCTTACATCAGTATTGGTTCCTGGCACGCCAAAATCCCATGAATAATTTGTCCCTCCATACGAATTGTTTTCGAACTCAACAGTAAGTCCTTGACAGTATGAAATAAAAGAACTCAATTCATCTTGAGTAGGTAATATCGCCTGCATGGTAATATTACAGTCAAACACCTTAAATAAAAAATCTCTAATTGTTTCTCCTATAAGCTGGCCATTTCTATATTCCTGAACACGAACACCAACCACCATTAATCCAATAATACTTGGGTTTACCGTAAATACCCCATTCACATCAATTGAGCTCGTTGAACCTGGACCTAGTGGAGAGGAAGCATTAAACCCCCCAAGCCACTGTACGGGAAAATATGGCGGGGGTGGAGACTGATTAGGAGCGGGATCCATAGAACTCGCACCTGTATATGGCGAAACTAAGGTGTATACTAATTCATCGCCATCAGGATCTACAGCCGAATGATCAAAAACCAATTCCTCACCAACACAAAGTAATGTGGGTGGGTAATTTGAAAATCTTGGACTACTGTTATTTGTAATTCCTGTCTCTGATCCGGGAATGTGTGTGGTGAGAGTTAGTCCTGTGTCATCTGGATTGACTATGTTGGTAACATTAGGTCCTCGGCAACACCTCTGATATGATACAGTATACCCACCAATCACCGGTGGGAGGAAGATTGTTTTTTCATATATCGCTCTTTGAACACAAACATCAGTTGGTGCCGTTGCACAGGGGTTATTGAAATCTAGAGGCAAAGTAATGTAACCGGGAAAATAAACATTTACATTTTGAACTAGGTTATTATTATTATAAACCGATAACTTAAGTGGGTCATCAAACCAAGCTCCCTCAGCATTGCAATCCCTGTAAATGGTTATATAAAACTTATAATTCCCTCCACCCAAATCATCATAATAGATATCACCTCCGATAATGTGATCAGCGCGGCTATTAAAAGCCATTATTAAAAAGAAGATGAGTACAATTCCTTTCATTAGTAGTTGTAAGACGTAAATTAAACCTTTATGTTGTTTAATCGCACATCCCAAATTGACATTTTGTATTGGTAATTATATTTTTTTGCAAATTTTGAGCCATTAATGGTTTTACCTTGACCACCACTTAAAAAAACAATCATACGACCAAAGAATTTCTGTGCGTAAAAATTATAGTAATCACTTCGAGACGGATTTTCAGGATAGCTCAGATTATAAATTTCTGATGAAGCTTCCCTTTCTTTGAGACAATTTATAGCTCGAATGACATCTTTTCGATGAATTAAGTTTACCGGAACCTCCCCACCAAAATTTTTATCTTTTTTCAGTAAGAATTTTGTTGGATGTCTATCGTCCGAAATCAAACCCGACAAACGTAAAATAGTGTACTTCCCTGGGAACATCTTTACTATTTGTTGTTCTGCTTTGAATACAACATGTTTCTCATCCACTTTTGATTCTTCATTTACAAGACCTTCTATATTTTCATATACTCCAGTAGAACTTGTATATACGACATGTGTGGCTCCTGAAATTTTAAGGCAAATGTTTTTTATTACTTGTACATAATTCGAAAATCCACTTGGCGGCAACATAATAATCACAAGGTCAAAAGAGCTGTCTTCACAATTCAATTTGGCAGATTGAAGATCAACCTCTATGAGCTTGAGTTTTAACTCAAAACTAAGCCACTTATCCACATCCCTTGTAGCTATGTATAACTCATGATTCTCATCCAAAAGTGATTGAACCAATTCTTTCCCTAGCCAACCCACACCAAAAAGCAAAATCTTTTTACCCATTACTTTATCTAAAAAAACTGAATCGATTCACAAAGAAAGACAAAATGCAAGGAATTGAGAAATTCAATAGTTCTTGTCAATGAATTGTTTGTAGTATTTTTACCTTTGTAAAAACATTCATCAATATGTACGACGTAATTGTAATAGGATCTGGCCCTGGAGGATATGTAGCAGCTATTAGATGTGCCCAACTGGGTATGAAAACTGCTTTAGTAGAAAAATATGACACCTTAGGAGGTACCTGTTTAAATGTTGGATGCATTCCATCTAAAGCCTTATTGGATTCATCAGAACACTACCACAATGCTGCGCACACATTTGATACCCATGGCATCGATCTCAATGACCTAAAAGTGAATTTAGATCAAATGATGAAAAGAAAGAATGAAGTCATCAGTCAAACTTGTGATGGGGTTAAATTCTTGATGGACAAAAATAAAATTGATGTGATTCATGGCGTAGGTTCTTTTGTTGATAAAAACACAATTGACGTTGCTACAAAAGGAGAGAAAGCATCTCAACACAAGGCCAAGAATTTCATCATCGCCACAGGTTCTAAACCTAATTACTTTCCAGGGATGGAACCGGATAAAAAAAGAATCATTACTTCTACTGAGGCTCTAAACCTAAAAGAAATACCGAAGAAAATGTTGGTTATAGGCGGCGGTGTTATTGGATTAGAATTGGGATCTGTATACAAGAGACTTGGAAGTCAAGTAGAGGTTGTCGAGTATTCGTCAAGAATATTATCATCTATGGATGAAACTGTTGGCAAAGAATTTTCTAAGATTTTGAAAAAAGAAGGATTCAAACTTCATTTAGAGCACCAAGTTCAAAATGTAGTAAACAAAGGAGATCATGTCGTTCTTAAAGCCTTAAATAAAAAAGGGCAAGAGGTGGAAATGGAAGCTGACTATTGTTTAGTTGCTGTTGGGAGAAAAGCATATACAGAAGGCCTTAATATTGAAAATGCTGGACTCAAAGTAAACGAAAGAGGGCAAGTTGACATCAATGACAATATGCAAACAGCTGTGCCAAACATTTTCGCTATTGGTGATGTGGTTAAAGGTGCCATGTTGGCTCACAAGGCAGAAGAAGAGGGTGTTTATGTTGCTGAATTTATGGCCGGTCAAAAGCCACATATTAACCACAACTTAATCCCGGGTGTTGTTTATACTTGGCCAGAAGTAGCGGCAGTTGGAAAAACTGAACAAGAACTCAAAAAGGATAATAAAGAATATAAATCAGGTGTATTTCCTATTCGAGCTCTAGGAAGAGCAAGGGCGAGTATGGATATTAGCGGAATGATAAAAATATTAGCCGATAAACAAACTGATGAAATTCTCGGTGTTCACATGATTGCACCAAGGGCTGCGGATTTAATTATGGAAGCGGTTACCGCAATGGAGTATAGGGCTTCAGCGGAGGACCTTGCGAGGATATGTCACCCTCACCCCACTTATACAGAAGCGATTAAGGAAGCGGCGTTAGCGGCAACCGACAATCGTCCTCTTCATATTTAATCTTTCTGACTCCAAATTTGCCAGCTTTTCATGGCCTGTTCTCTCAACATGCTCGAACCATTCAAAATTTGGGCTCCATGATTTTCTGATTTTTCTAAGAAAACAGTTTTTGAAGGGTTATAAATTAGATCGATCACCAAATGATCTTCAGTTAGGTGTTCGTAGGGAAAGAACACCTCATCGTTGATCGAAGGATAGCTTCCCACAGGGGTACAGTTTACAACCAATTTGCAGGCATCAACCATGTAATTGTTGACCTCTTCATAAGTGAAGACATCGTTAGAATCTTTTATGTGACGAGAGATGAAAAGAACATCTAATCCTATTTTTTTTAAGACAAAAGCGATCGCCTTTGATGCACCCCCTGTTCCGATAACCATTGCCTTTTCATGTTTGTTTGTTAAAAAAGGTTTAATACATTGTCTAAACCCAAAAACGTCCGTATTGTAGCCAATTAATTTACTTGAAACAACTTTAATCGTATTAACCGCTCCAATTCTTTTTGCTTCTTCATCTATTTGATCAAGAAACGGTATGACTGCGGCTTTATAGGGTATGGTGACATTCAAGCCATTATAATTGTAAACCGCTTCTTTGAAAAACGATTTTAAGGATTCAATACGCTCAAATTCTAAATTTTCATAAGAGCCATTTAAATCGTTTTTTAAAAAAAAGTCGTTAAAAAACTGTTGTGAGAAAGAATGTTGTAATGATTGCCCGATAAGACCGAAACGCAGTTTTGACATATTCAAAAATACAACTATTTCGTTTCTTTTCTTTTCAATGAGCCTTAAGTAAAGTACTTTTGGCATATGCAAGGT
This sequence comes from uncultured Flavobacteriales bacterium, assembly GCA_938092255.1. Lineage (GTDB taxonomy): Bacteria > Bacteroidota > Bacteroidia > Flavobacteriales_D > Crocinitomicaceae > UBA952. Next base: position 20,545 of record CALKHF010000038.1, read on the forward strand.
TTAGTAATCAAATCAACTGGTAAATGGTATAAAGTTCTTTTAGAATCAAATACAACTGTCGATGCGACAATCAAAGGGAAGCTTCGTTTAAAAGGGGTTAACACAACAAACCCCATTGCCGCTGGTGACGTTGTTGAGCTAATCATTAAAAATAGTGGGGACGAAAACCAATACGTAATTCAATCCGTCACTGATCGGAAAAACTACCTGGTTCGAAAATCCACCAACCTCAGCAAGCAAATGCAGATTATTGCTGCCAACATTGACAGGGTTTATTTGGTTGCTACCCTTAAATCTCCAGTGACTCAAATTGCCTTTATTGATCGATTTATAGTTGCTTCAGAATCGTTCAGAATACCAACTACCATCTTATTTAATAAAACCGATCTATACAATTCAAGCGAATTGAAACAGCTTGAAGAACTGATCAAAATATATTCCCATATAGGTTATCCTTGTCACAAAATAGTAGCGGAAGATGAAAAAACCATTGCTTTTATGAAGGAGGAGATTAAAAATAAAAAAGTGATGATCTCTGGAAATAGTGGTGTTGGAAAAACGACATTAGTGAATACACTCGATCCAAAATTAAATCTACGAGTGGGCGAAATCTCATCTGCACATGAACAAGGAAAACATACCACGACTTTTTCTGAAATGCACGCGTTGAGTAGTGGTGGGTTTATTATTGACACTCCGGGAATAAGGGCCTTTGGTCTTGTGGATCTGGAAAAAGAACACTACGCCCATTATTTTCCAGAAATGCGAGATTTATTAGGGAAGTGTAAATTTCACAATTGTTTGCACATAGAAGAGCCAAATTGTGCCATCAAGTCAGCTGTGCAAGATGGAAAAATTTTTGAAACAAGGTATATTACCTATCTTCAGTTAATGAATGAGGATAAAACTGACCCCTACCGAAGAAATGAATTTAAATGAGAATAGTTGTACAGCGCGTAACTAGAGCTGCGATTCATATTGACCAGAGCCCGTACGCCCAAATTAAAAATGGTCTCGTCGTTTTTATTGGGATTGAACAAAGTGACGATGAATCAGATGCCGATTATTTGGCTACAAAATGTTCCGCTCTAAGGGTTTTTGATGATGAGAACGGCAAAATGAATCTTTCTATCAATGATGCAAAGGGATCACTGCTTCTTATCAGTCAATTTACGCTTCATGCTATGACAAAGAAGGGAAATCGGCCAAGCTTTATTCGGGCAGCAAAACCTGAAAAAGCCAATACGCTTTATGAATACTTTATTCAGAAGATTAAATCTTTAGTCAAGAGTGAAATTAAAACCGGAATATTTGGCGCAAATATGCAGGTGGAACTGATCAATAATGGACCTGTGACAATACTTATCGATTCTAAAAACAAAGAATAAAAAACCATTTTATTACATTTGAGTATGAACCTACTCACTGAAAATCGTCTTGACAAACTCTTAAACAAACAAAGGACTTTTTTTAAAAGCCATAAAACCAAAGATGTTTCTTTCCGAAAAAATAAACTAAAAAAACTTCTTAGTGTTGTTGAATCGCACGAAAATGAAATTGCCGAAGCTTTAAAAAAAGACCTGAAGAAGTCTTTTCAAGAGGCTTATCTTACCGAAATAAGTTTGGTGAAATCCGAAATTAAATTTCACCTTAAAAACCTTAAAAAATGGACAAGGGTTCAACGGGTATCTACACCTATTTATCTTTTACCTTCAAGAAGTAGAATTCAATATGAGCCTCTAGGAATCTCTCTTATCATTGCCCCATGGAATTACCCTTTCCAACTTGTCTTTTGCCCTTTGGTTGGAGTTATCTCCTCAGGGTGTTGTGCCATATTAAAACCTTCTGTTGACGCCCCGAATACAGCTCTACTGATGGAGAAAATGATCTCTGAGATTTTTGAGGAAGATTATGTAAGTGTCGTTCAAGGAGATATCGCAGAAACAACATGGTTATTACAAAACAAATTCGACCATATATTTTTTACAGGAAGCTCAAGGGTCGGGAAAATTGTCATGAAAGCGGCATCCGAATTTTTAACCCCGGTGGTTTTGGAACTAGGTGGGAAATCCCCATGCATCGTCGATGAAAATGCAAACATTGAAATTGCGGCAAAGCGAATAGCATGGTCAAAAGCGATCAATGCTGGACAAACATGTATTGCCCCTGATTACGTTTTAGTCCACCAAAGTGTTAAGGAAGAACTTATTTCAAAAATTGATGCGTATTGGACAAAAGCTTTTGGCGAAAATCCTGTAGAAAGTGAGTTTTATCCTAAAATCATAAATGATGAGGCCTTTGAACGATTAAGTAAATTGCTTTCTAAAGGAACCATTAAGTCGGGCGGAAAAACCGATAAAGCCAATGGGTATATTCAACCAACTATTATTGTTGATGTGGGGCTGGAAGATGCCATCATGAACGATGAGATTTTTGGACCCATTTTACCAGTGATTGCCTTTGACGAACTTTCTAGTGCTCTTAAAATCATCGAACAATATGAAAAACCCTTGGCTCTTTATTATTATGGACCAAACAAAGTAGCGAAAGAGGTCATGAATAAAACAAGTAGCGGTGGGGCATGTATTAATGATGGACTGCTTCATATTGTGAATAACAACCTCCCTTTTGGTGGTGTTGGAAATAGTGGAATTGGTTCCTATCGGGGTTACGATGGTTTCAAATGCTTTAGCAATTCAAAAGCCATATTGCAAACTCCCACCTGGATCGATCTGCCATTTAAATATCCACCATTCAAATGGTTTAATTTGCTAAAAAAAATTATTTGAAAAAAAAAACCCCATGTTTCCATGGGGTTTTAACTGATTCAATTATATCTATTGAACTTTAGTCACGTTTACGGCATTCAAGCCTCTTTGTCCTTGTTCCACGTCATATTCGACTTGATCATCTTCTCTGATGTTGTCTACTAAACCTGTTTTGTGAACAAAAACGTCTTCATTTGATTCTTCATCTTTAATAAATCCGAATCCTTTTTCATTGTTGAAGAATTTTACTACTCCTTTTTTCATTGTACTTGTATTAGTTGTTATTAATCTTTATTCTGGTTTCTATGTTTCGCTTTCTGACGCTCTTCATCTTGTGATAGGGTATTATTGACTGGAGCACTGTCCCAATCAATTTCACTACCACCCGCGGAAGACTGTCTTCTCATCTCTTTTTTTTCGAGTTTTTCTTTTTTCTTGAGATTGCGATTTTTTTCGCGTTGCTTTTTATTAAATGTTTCTTGAGACCTTCCCATAATTATAAACTTGCTATTTTTTTGGCTGCACTACATTCCTCTTTGACCAAATCTAGATCGATTATTGAGCGTTTCAAGTTGTAAAAAGAAAAATGTTTCTGCATCAAATTGTTAATTAGCGACACAAAAAAGAATTAAGCTTAAAAGTACCGGTTAAAACATGTTCAAACTTTAAAAGTCTGCCACAACACGCGACAAAGGTAATTTATTTTTTCTGTATTTGTAAGAAAGAATCAAATTGCATTATATTTACACAATAAAAATAGATCCTATCTATATCATTAACAGCCATTTATATAAATTATTAAAAACCATTATAACTCCACCAATTTGTCAAGTAATACTAAGTTTTAATCGAAATATGATGAAATACAAATTATTTTTAATCCTGATTTTTTTGATTCATCAAGTCACTGTAACAGCTCAGCATACTCACGAGACAAAACCAAGCACAGCTCGTTCGGATTGGGGAGAATTTGAAAAAGGAGAGCTTATAAAAACGGAAGTCATTGACTATAAAACCACACTCATTGGGGAAAAAATTCTCAAAAAAGGGGAATTGCGTAAAGGGTATGAATATGTCGATAAGATAGAAGTTCAAAGAATGGTTTATGAGAGTGATGACCTAATGGTAACTGGTTTTGTCGTCAAACCAAAAGCAAAGGGAGATTATCCGTGTATCATTTATAATCGAGGGGGGAATAGAGATAGAGGAAGTTTGCTTGTTGGCACAGCAGTGGTTTACATGGGGAAAATTGCAGCCTCTGGTTTTATTGTGATTGCATCAAACTATAGAGGAAATTCTAATAGCGAAGGGAAAGAAGAGTTTGGAGGGAAAGATGTAAATGATGTTTTGAATTTGATTCCCGCACTTTCTCAGGTTGAAGGAGCCGACACATCAAGAATTGGATTATTCGGAATAAGTCGAGGGGGAATGATGGCCTACATGGCCTCCAGAAATAATCCGCAAATTAAAGCGGTTGTAGTTGTTGGAGGAATGTCAAATCTTTTCACTATGAAGAGGAATAGACCAGATATGGAATCTCATGTATATAACGCACTCATTCCAAACTACGAAAAAGAAACACAAAAACAACTTGAAAATCGTTCAGTTGTTTTTTGGGCAGATGAGTTACCAAAAACCACGAAATTCCTTTTCATGCATGGAACTAAAGATCAAGCCGTATCCATAGAGGAGCCCCGTGAGCTTCATGAAAAATTCATTGAACAAAGAATAAATCATGTGTTTATTGAATACAAGAAAGATAATCATGGAATCAGAAAAAATTCGGAGCATGCATCCAAGCAAATAAACAATTGGTTTTTAAAATATCTCAAGAACAATTCCATATTTAAAGAAACCAAAAGCCGTTATATAGTACCAAAAAAGTAACTATATTTAAAACATTACGTATAGAATTTTTATAAACTTAAATTAAGAAAAAATGAAAAAATTATTACTTATTGCGGTTTTCGGATTTATTATGAGTTCGAACCTTTTTGCTCAATCGCCAGTGATGCAAGGTAGCATTATGATTGATGCGGGTATTGGATGGCCTACCGGAAACATCGTATGGCAAAATGGAGACGGAGATAATTATAAAGTAAACGGAGGTCCTTTTGCCTATGGTGGTCGATTTGAATATATGATTGCTGATGATTTTGGAATTGGAATAGACGGAAATTTTGTGAAGACCGGATTTAATTATGATGATATAGATACGATATCTATTTACGATCCTGTTACCATGACTTATTCAGATTCAACCTATTCAGCTAATTATGACTTGACTACAAAAAGAACCAGAATCATGGTTAGATTGAACAAACATATTGTTCAAAATGATCAGATGGATGCATATATCGGTGCGGGTGTTGGTTATAGAATGATCAACAGGGTTGCCTCTACAGATGGGGTACCAGATTCTGAACAAGAGGAAGCTCTATTTCCTGTAGCGTTTAGATTGGCATTTGGCGCTCGTTTTTTCTTTACAGAAAATTTAGGTGCCCATATTGAATTAGGTGCTTGGGGTGGTGCCCCAATACAATTTGGATTGGCATTGAAATTCTAATTGCCAATTCATTCATAGTATTAAAGCCGAGCAAGTCTCGGCTTTTTTTATGGTATGTTTTTTGATACTTGGTTAAACAGAAAATGCTTTTACCTCGACTTATAATTATTTTTTTACTCGCAGGAGTGTTGTTGAAATCAACTTCCTCACTTTGTTTTCAGCAGTATACTGAAGTCGACACGATTGGGTTTTTAGAATATGAAACAGATGATATCAACGATGAAAACATCTACTTGTTCTCTGTCAACATTGGCGACATTATAGTTGATAATACGATCATTAACTTCTCTGAGCAAACAATTGATAGACCGTCAAATATAGAAATTCCTCCTCCCAAATTTGGATAAACCAAGTACAAAACATCTATAAATAACAAACCGATTAAATCAATAAATAATGAAAAAACATATAATAATACTAAGCTGTATTTCAGCAATTTTATGCTCTTGCGCTGTAATTCGTCCAGGAGATGTAGGAATAAAACAAAAATTCGGAAAACTAAAGGGCAAAACCAAAACTCAAGGCTTATTATTTTACAACCCTTTTACAAGTAGCGTTGTTCGGGTTCCGATAAGAACAATTAACAAAGAAATCAAACTCAATCTACCTTCAAAAGAAGGGCTAAATGTTCAGGCAGAAATTTCTATTCTTTATCACATTGAAGAAAATAAGGTTTCTGAAATCATTTCGACTGTCGGCAAGGGTTATGAACAAACATTAATCTTAAGTACATTTCGTTCAGCTTCTGCCGACGTTTGCGCCCGATTTTACGCAAAAGACATGCACTCGGGTAAAAGAGGTGAAATCGAGGTAGATATAAAAAATCAGATGTCCAAATTATTGGATGATAGAGGCTTTATTATTGAGGCCGTACTTATGAAAAGCATCACACTTCCAAAAGGCTTGTACTCTGCTATTGAGTCGAAGCTGCAGGCTGAACAGGAAGCGCAGCAAATGAAATTTATCCTCCAAAGAGAAGAGAAAGAAGCGGAACGTAAAAGAATCGAAGCTGCCGGAATTAGAGATGCCCAATTGATTATAAAAGAAGGTATTACTGAAGGCAACATTCAATGGAAAAGCCTAGAGGTTCTTAAAGAGATATCAATGTCTCCAAATGCCAAGTTAATCCTTACTGATGGAAAAACTCCTGTTCTGATAAACGGTGACAACGATTAATAACTAAATTTATAGATGCCTGAACATTCAGGCGTCTATTTTATAATTTCATTATGATACTATCAACCATTGAAACCGTTCCTAAAAGAGAGGTAATAGAAATTCTAGGTATTGCAAGGGGAAGTACCGTTAGAGCAAGAAATGTTGGACGAGACATCTTTGCGGGAGTTAAAAATATTGTAGGTGGTGAAATTAGCGAATACACCAAACTTCAAGCTCAATCTAGAGAACAAGCGATGCAACGTATGATTGACGATGCAAAGTCTTTAAATGCTGATGCTGTTGTAAACGTTAGATTCACAACAACTATGGTTATGCAAGGAGCCGCTGAAATTTTGGCTTATGGAACAGCCGTTAAATTGGGATAAGTATGGAATTTGTAATAATTGGATATGGACTTTTTTTCACTGTTCTAATTTTTCTACTGATTTACTTTATTGTTCAGCGGATCAAAAACAAAAAACTAGAAAATTTTGAAGAAAGAGACAATTAGCTAAGGGTGTTTATACCTTCGATAAGACTTTAATTCTATTATTCCTTTGGACGTATAAAACTTGGTTGGAAATGTCTCACGGTATCCCTTTTTATCGTATCGATATACCATAAAATGCAAATGAGACATCGATGAATATCCTGTGCTCCCAGCCTTTGCTATAGGGTCTCCCGTTTTCACTATGTCATCGTTTTTAACCAAAGATCCATTTAACATTAAATGCCAGTAAGCCCCATAAGTTCCATCCCCGTGACTAATAATGACATGGTTCCCTTTGGATAAATATTTTTTGTGCGGCCCTCCTTCATTATGATGTTGAACTACCTTGATTACCTTTCCTCCTCTTGCCGCATATATTTTACGGCCTTTTCTTAGCCTAAAATCCAGTGCGAACTTGTTTTTGTGCGAAAAGGTTCCATTATAACCCTGCATGAGCATCACTTTCTTTCCTTTTTCAAATGGAAGCTGATAAACATGTTCTTTACTATCAAAAGTCATTTCGTTGCGTTGATTATAACAAATAAATGGCGCGAAAAAAAAGAAAAAGAAAAATAATTTCCTAGAATTCATATAAAATTAATCTGTCAAATATAGCTTTAATACATCAATTACCTCGCCATGATTTTCAATGTAGCTCATGTGACCAGCATTTGATATCTCATGAAAATGAGCTGGTTTAATGATTTCAAGATCATACATTGCCTTATCAATATAAGAATCAAGCTCTCCATGAATAACGATGAAATCATCAGAATTTAATTGCTTGCTTCTATCTAGTCTATCTTTCATTGCAAGTGCAGCATAAGATATGGCTTCTGGAGAGATCAGTTTCGCTTCTAAAATCAGCTCTTGGATTTCGGCTTTATATTCTAATTGATCAGAAAATAAGTTGGGAATTGCTTCTTGAATAAAATAATTCTTGGCTTTAAATGCAATTTTCGACACCCGCTCTCTATCCTTTTTCTTGGTAGGTGAATCGGACCAATAATTAGAATTTAACATGATAACCTTATTACAAGAAGGCATTTTTTCCTTCAACAAAAGGGCAACATAACCTCCCATACTGTGTCCAACCACATTAAAATCATCGACCTTTTCTTTGTGTAGAATGGAGACAATTTCTTCTGCCATAAAATCAATACTTGGCTTGTTTGAATCATTTAATACTGACTTACCATGTCCAGGAAGGTCAATAATCAGTTTTCTGCAATTGATCTCACTTAAAGGCAAATAATCCCACATATTCATTGACTCCAAAAATCCATGAATAAAAACACAAAGAGGTCCTGAACCTGAAATTTTATAGTTTAACAAAAACCTATTATTTAGAATTCATGGCATCTTCTATCTCCTCTACCTCAAGCGGAATATCAGCCATTAAATTAAATGGCACCCCACTTTTCTGAACAACGAGGTCATCCTCAAGTCTGATCCCCAAACCTTCTTCTGGAATATATATTCCAGGTTCACAGGTAAAAACCATTCCTGCCTCTATAGGTGCATTCCACAATCCTACATCATGCGTGTCTAGGCCAATAAAATGAGACGTCCCATGCATAAAATACTTTTTATATGCTGGCCAATCTGGATTCTGATTTTTAATCTCATCGAGTGAAATCAATTTTAAATTAACGAGTTGTTCCTCCATTAAATGACCCACCTGTTTATGGTAATCATTCATCATAACCCCTGGAACTAAAAGCTTTTCAGCCTCGGTTTTTACATGTAAAACAGAATTGTATACTTCCTTCTGACGGTCAGTAAAACGTCCATTTACAGGAATGCATCTTGTAAGGTCTGAGGCATAATTTGCATATTCTGCACCAACATCCAATAAGATTACATCACCATCCAAGCATTCCTGATTGTTTTCAATATAATGTAAGACGCACGCATTCTTACCTGAGGCGACAATGGGTGTATACGCAAATCCTTGAGATGAATTCATTAAAAACTCATGAATAAGTTCTGCCTCAATATGATGCTCCCAAACACCTGGCCTAATGAATTTCAGTAACCTGTTAACTCCTGCCTTAGTAATGTCACATGCCTTTTGCATCAATTCAATTTCAATCGGATCTTTAATGGATCTGATTTTATGCATAATCGGAGCTGACTTATATGTTCTATGCGCAGGATAATCCTGTTTCACTTTTTTAATAAACCGGTCTTCTCTTGTTTCTACCTCAGTATTTGCTCTTAAATGCTCATTGGTATTTAAATATACCCCATCAGCCTCAGCCATCATTTGCTTAAAAATTGTCGGAAAATCCTGAAGCCAATAAACTGTTTTTATTCCTGATACCTCAAAAGCATTTTTTTTATCCAACTTTTCACCTTCCCAAATGGCTATTAATTCACTCGTTTCCTTTAAAAACAGAACCTCTTTGTGTTTTTCCGTTGAAGCTTCTGGAAATAGGACCAATATAGATTCCTCTTGATCTACACCAGATAGATGTAGAATATCACGATGCTGCTGAAATGGCATGGTACTATCAGCACTTATGGGGAATATGTCATTCGAATTAAAAACAGCCAGTGACTTAGGCTCCATACGTGAAACAAAATTCTTTCTGTTGTTTATGTATAGACTGGCATTTATTCTTTGATATTTCATGAAAATTATTTTTGGCTAATTTACCGAAAAAGGTCCAAGGTAGATATATGAATTTTAAAACAAATCAATTAGAGACCTCAGAGGCAAAGTGTCAACATTTTTCCTTTTTGAGTGAAAAATCATATCTCCCCAATACATTACAGATATCATAGGAATCAAGGTTAAATACGTACAAAAGGTAAAATATGATGTGAATTTTTATAGTGTGTGAACTTTTTAGCGTGCACTTTGTTTAAACATTAAATCAAAAAACTTAAACAAAATGAATACTTTATTACTTTCCGGCGACTTTAAAGAAATGTTGCCAAACGATTATGTCGGTTTTACATTCTTTGTAGGATGTATGGCGATGATGGCTGCTTCAGCCTTTTTCTTTTTATCAATGAACTCATTTGACCGTAAATGGAAAACTTCTATTTTGGTTTCCGGTCTTATCACATTCATTGCTGCAGTGCACTATTATTACATGCGTGATTATTGGGCAGGATCTGTTGAAGTGTATGGTTTAGAAGGTGGTAAATCACCAACCTTCTTTAGATATGTAGATTGGATTCTTACCGTTCCGTTGATGTGCGTGGAGTTTTATTTAATACTTAAAATAGCAGGTGCTACAAAAAAATTAATGTGGACTTTAATTGGAGCTTCTGTTGTAATGCTTGTTACTGGTTATTTCGGTGAGGCAGTTTACCAAGACAACGCAGCACTATGGGGATTCATCTCGGGAGCTGCATACTTCTACATTGTTTATTTAATCATGTTTGGAGAAGCAAAAGAGCTAGCAACAAAAGCCGGTGGAAGTGTTCTTAGTGCACACAACATGCTTGTGAAATTTGTACTAATAGGGTGGGCCATTTATCCTCTTGGATATATGATTGGAACTGCTGACGGACAATGGTATTCTTTTATGGGTGATATTGGAATTGACATGAACGTTGTATACAATATTGGTGATGCAATTAATAAAATCGGATTTGGACTTGTTGTATATAGTTTAGCCGTAGCTTCAACATCCAAAGATGCTGCATAAAAAAATCTTTCCTTAATTTAGTTTAAACGGGACTTTGGTCCCGTTTTTTATTTGAACCAACTCGAGTATTTTAAATAGTTATCGGCAATTCGTTTTACCTCCCCATCAAACAATTCGGGAGATAAAGATTTGACTTTTTTTGCTGGAACACCTGCGTATATAGCCCAAGATTCAACATGGGTTCCTTCAAGAAGTACAGCTCCTGCAGCAACAATACAATTAGAGTCAATCAAACAGTTATCCATTACAATGGATCCCATCCCTATAAGGACATTGTTACCAATTTTGCATCCATGAACCAAAGCATTGTGACCAATGGATACGTTATTGCCAATATTCACCTTTGTTTTTTCAAAGGTGCAGTGTATCACCGCCCCATCTTGTACATTTACCTTGTCTCCTATTCGTATTGAATTTACATCACCACGAATTACCGCATTAAACCATACCGAGCAATCTTTACCCATTTTTACATCACCAACTACGGTGGCATTTTCTGCTAACCAACAGTTATCTCCGAATAACGGTGATTTGCCCCTACAAGATTTAATTAGTGCCATGTTATACCTCAATTAATTCCAAATCTACCTGTCTTTTTCTTGGACTCACTTCGTATATTCTAACTTTTACTCGGTCACCAAAATTGTATTCTTTTTGGGTTCTTGAACCAATAATTCGAAATGAATCTTGATCAAAACGAAAACGGTCACCGGGAATCGCATTCATTGGAACCATTCCCTCACAATGATTTTCATCCATGCGGACATACATCCCATGATCCGCAATTCCAGAAATTACACCTTCAAATTCTTCGCCAATAAATTCTTGAACGAATAAGGTGTGAAAATATTTTGTCGATTCTCTTTCGGATTCAGATGCTTTTTTCTCATTACCCGAAATGTGTTTACAAACCTGTTCTAGTCCTTTGTCAAATTTATGACCTGACTTACTCAGTTTGTTTTCTAGCATTCGATGGATAATTAAGTCAGCATACCTTCTTATTGGTGATGTAAAATGAGTATAGTATGGAAAAGCAAGCCCATAATGACCAATATTTTCAACTTCGTAAGTTGCTTTTGCCATGGATCGAATTGCCATTGACTGAATCATAGAATATTCATTTTTTAACCTAATATCACCAAGTAATTTGTTAATGTTTTTTGATATGCTTTCGGGTTGAGTTAGATCGACACTATATCCAAATTTTTTAATAAAAACCGAAAAGACATCAAGCTTGGCTGGGTCGGGTGTATCATGTACGCGATAAATACACGTGGTTTTTTGCTCATTTTCATTGGGCTTACCCAAAAACATAGCAACGTGACGATTTGCCAACAGCATAAACTCCTCAACTAATTTGTGTGCATCTTTTGATGTTTTAATCAGTATTCCTTCAGGGAATCCATTTTCCCCCAATTTGAACCTCATCTCTTCTGATTCAATACTCAAAGCACCATTTTTCAATCTACGTTTTCGCATTACCTTGGCAATCTTATCTAGAAGCTTTAGCTCTGAAGCGTGATCACCTTCATCACCCATTATGATGTCTTGCGCCTCTTCATAAGTGAACCTTCTGTCCGAATGTATAACGCCTTTACCGTACCATTCTTTAAACACCTTTCCACTTTCATCCATTTCAAACGCGGTAGAAAAAGTGTATTTATCTTCATGAGGACGCAACGAACATGCTACATTCGACAATTGTTCAGGAAGCATTGGTATTACTCTGTCCACTAAATAAACGGAGTTAGATCTCTTCACTGCCTCCTTATCCATATGACTGTTTGGTTTTACATAATGACTGACATCAGCAATATGTACACCTATTTCAAGATTGCCATTAGGCAAACGTTCTATGGAAATGGCATCATCAAAATCTTTAGCATCTAAAGGATCAATAGTAAATGTGAGTATGTTTCTAAAATCTCGACGTCTTTTTATTTCATCAGAATCTAGTTCAATTTTCACGTATTCTGCCTCATTAATAACTTCTTGAGGGAATTCTGGTTCTATTCCGTGATTATAAAGAATAGATAGCATTTCTGCATCATTGCTGCCTGATGCCCCCAGAACTGTCGATACCTCGCCATAGGGAGTGTTCGAACCTTTCGGCCAAGCAGTGATTTTCGCCAATACCTTTTGACCATGCTTCGCTCCATTTGTTTTAGATAATGGAATGATGATCTCTGTGCCCATTCTATTATTATCAGGTATGAGAAGTGCATCTTTTCTAGATATTCGTAATTCACCAACAAAAAGCACTTTATCTCTTTTCAATACCTCAACAACCACGCCCTCGTTCCTAGACTTTCCCTCCTTAATAATTTTTATTCTAACCTGATCACTTTGAAGTGCCCTATTTGTATTTTGGGGTGCAATATATACATCTCTTTCTTCATCATCGACAGAAACAAATCCCGCTCCTCTTTGGGTAATATCTATACTTCCTTCCAAATATTGAGAATTCTGTAGGCTTTTAAATGTAAAATGATTAACCCTTTCAATTGAATCATGCTTAACAAGCATGTTTAACTCATCAAATACATTTTGTCTTGAATTCGGATCACGGGCATCAATAATTTGACAAATTTCTTTGTGAGTAAGTTGTGCGTCCTTATTTTTTTCAAAAACTTGAATTAAAAGGGGTCTTATTGAATTTCGTTTAACGCCTTTTTTAGAATGTTTTCTTCTCTTTTTTGACATATGGTAAAAGTAGACAATTAATTGTCAGTGTAGAAGAAATTGAAAAGGGGATTGATTAATGCTTTACGATTACTTTTCGCATGATGGATTTCATCCCAGGAATATCAAAGGAAATGATATAAATACCACTTTTAAATGACGATATATCTATTTTTTCAGAAGAAGAAACATTTTTTTGAATTACAAGATTCCCAAGTACATCAACCATCTTCATTTTAGCACCTTGAACACCATTCATTGAAACCTGAATAAAATCAGATGCTGGATTCGGAGCAATGGATACTGAAACAGGTTCTGCCTCTTCAACGCCCAATGTGTAAATGAAAACTAAATCAACAGAGTCTATGTAAAGGCTACCGTTATAAGATATGTAATAGCGATAGTGCCCACTACCTTGAGCTAAATCCTCAGGATCAATGGATACTTTTAATTTACCATATTCTCCTTCCCCAACAACAAAAGAACCCGATGTTGGCGTCGTCCATGGATTTCCATTCATTTGACTCGAAGAATAACAAGTACCTCCAAAAGTATCAGTAGAATGACCCCAACACAAGTTATCAGTCCATCCTGATGGAACATCAACTTGATAACGGGTTACTCTCCAGGTTGCTGACGCACCCACATTATTAATATCAAAAGAAATATCAACAGATTCAGGAGTTGAAACAGCAACTTCGTGGGTTCCTCCAGAAATCACGTCAGAGTTGCCACTTACATTTATGGTTGTTTGTGATGAAACGAACAATGGTAAAAGCAAACAAGAAAGGAAATATAGTTTTTTCATAATGTACTAACAAATATACGTTTTATATATAAATTGACAAAATTTGAGCAAATTCAGTGCCAAATTCCAAACATTGTATTTTTGATTACTTTTGGATTGGCATTCTATTTGCTAAGTATCAAATAAATATTAAAATATGAAATTATCCATTATCACATTATTTTGCTTCCTAGTTGGTTTTTCTTTTTCTCAAGAAGGCCATGAAAAAAACATGAAAAAACTACCTTCTGTTGTTCTAAAAGACCTCAAAGGAAAATCGGTTAATACCTCAGAAATGGGATTTGAAGGTCCTATAGTCATAAGTTTTTGGGCTACTTGGTGCTCTCCATGTAAGAAGGAGCTTAATACGATTCATGATTTATACCCAGATTGGCAAGATGAGACTGGTGTGACCTTAGTTGCTGTGTCAATTGATGATGAAAAAACCAAAGCACGTGTTTCTCCTTATGCCAATGCAAAAGCTTGGGATTATCAAATCTTGTTAGACCCAAACGGTGATTTTAAGCGCGCCATGGGGGTGAATAATGTGCCACATACATTTCTAATTGATAGTGAAGGAAATATTGTATATTCACACAACAATTACGCGCCGGGCGATGAAGATGAGCTTTATGAGCATATTCTTGAGCTAGGCTCCAAATGATGTTTACATGAAAATAAAGTTATTTATTTTAGCTCCCTTTCTTTTGGGGGCTTCTTTTTTGTTTGCACAAGGAACGATAAGCGGAAACGCGGAAAGCACCTTCCAATATCTAAACGAAGACACTATAATTGGAGCGAATCAGCCTCCCTCAAAGGGCTTAATCAATTCATACATGAATGTCTTTTACACCAATGGCAACTTTAAGGCGGGAATGAGGCTAGAGTCCTACCTTCCGAGAATTCAGGGTTACCCCAACAGATTTGATGGTACGGGTTTAGGAATGCGCTACGTTGGATATGCCAATGAATTTGTGGATGTTACTTTAGGTTCATTTTACGAGCAATTTGGTGCAGGACTGGCATTAAGAGCATACGAGGACAGGGCCTTGGGATATGATAATTTACTTGATGGCGCAAGAATAATCGTCAAACCAAGAAAAGGAATTGTGTTGAAAGGCGTTTACGGATATCAAAGACTATCATTCCAAGAAGGGCGCATCGTACATGCTGATGGAATCGTCCGGGGAATCGATGGAGAAATTCACATCAACGAAGTTTTCAAGAAAATGGAAGATTCTCAGTTGGATTTAACTTTTGGAGGTTCCTTCGTAAGTAAATATCAAAAAGATGACAACTCAACTCTCATTTTACCAGAAAACGTTGGAGCATATGGTGGGCGATTTAGAGCCTTGTACAAAAACTTTTATTTTGATGGAGAATTCATCCAAAAAGAGCAAGATCCGAGTAATGACAATGGAAACATTTACAATTACGGACATGCAAGTGTCTTTAACTTAAGTTATACTCAAAAAGGATTAGGTATATTGATTTCGGGCAAATCAGTTGACAACATGAGCTATCGTTCTGACAGAACAAAAGATTTACAAGATGTATTTATCAATTATCTTCCTGCATTAAACAAAACACACACCTACAATTTGGTAGCAACACTTTATCCATATGCTACACAACCGGTTGGAGAAGTTGCCTTTCAGGCGGATGTTATGTACACTTTTCTAAGAAAAACCAAGCTTGGTGGTAAATATGGAACTACAATTGGTTTTAATTATTCCACAACTTATGAGCCTAAAAAAACATACAATTCTAACTACCCCTCTGACTCTACAGGAATCGCATACAAATCGACTCCTTTTGTAATGAGTGACAGCCTATATTGGCAGGATATTAATTTTAATATTTCTAAAAAATTCAACAAAAAATTCTCTGGAATATTGAGCTATTACAATATTCAAATCAATAATGATGTAGCAAAGATCTCAAATGATGCTCAAGGCATAATTAATGCACATATCGGAGTTGTAGAAATGCTCTTTAAATTAAAGCCGAAACATTCAATTCGAACCGAACTTCAAGCCCTATTCGTTGAGGACAAAGGAGGTGTTATTAATGATAAAGGGAATTGGTTTACAGCACTCATAGAATATACCATTTCACCGAACTATTTTTTCAGTTTTATGAACCAGTACAATTATGGTAATCCCGACAAAACCAAACGCGTAAATTACCCAATTATGACATGTGGTTATATAAAAGGCTCCACGAGATTTACCGTTTCATATGGTCGTCAAAGAGCTGGATTATTTTGTGTCGGTGGAGTTTGTCGATTTGTACCTGCCAACAATGGCCTTACCTTAAGTTTTACACAAAGTTTTTAATATGCGTTTTCTTATAATTTTCTTTCTTTTGGGGCTTATGATTTCTTCATGTGATCATGTGAAAAACCCTTATCCAGTTGAAGTGAATCTTGAATTGGACACCACATTGTATCCAGGATTATGGTCCGATTATGAAAATAATGAATGGCCATCTTTTACACAAAACACAAACACAACTAAAAATGTCTTAATAGAAGATTTTACA
The DNA here is from genome assembly GCA_938092255.1 of uncultured Flavobacteriales bacterium. Lineage (GTDB taxonomy): Bacteria > Bacteroidota > Bacteroidia > Flavobacteriales_D > Crocinitomicaceae > UBA952. Next base: position 37,205 of record CALKHF010000038.1, read on the forward strand.
GGTCATAAATGTGTATTCTGTCCAGCCGCAGCTGAACTTGCGCATCAGTTACATGAAGAGAATCCATCAAGGGTTTTCACTGCATCAATGCATGCAGGACCGGATGGAATCGGGGATTTTCAGTCCGTGTCACCTCCGGACTACCCATTAGATTTCACAAATCCTGAAGGAGTTGAAATCGGCCTCTATTTCGGGGAAAATGATGGAGGGTTCCCAGGGAATCCACGTGGAACGATTAATAGATTTAATAACGGTACTGTTTTTCAAAGTCCAAACCAGTGGACAAGTATGGTTAATGATCAATTGATTTCAAATGCTTTAAAAGTAAACATACAATCAAAGCTTAATTATTATCCGGAAACTAACGGCGCTTTTTTACATGTTGAATTGGATCCTATTGATGAAAGTATAACATCCAAACTCGGAATTGCCGTTTATTTGATTGAAGACTCCTTGGTCGGCGATCAAAAAATGATCGACAACTCACACAATTCGAGCTATATTCATCGAGATATTCATCGAGGTAATTTGAACGGAACGGCCTTTGGAAGGCCTGTATCAAGTGATGATTTAATTGAAGAAAATTATTATATAAATTACAGCTTCAAAGTACCGAATCAATTGGACGGACAATATAATGCATCAAATATGCATTTATTGGTTTACGCTTTCAATACCGAAACCTGGGAAATCTACCAGGTAGTGAAGCAGAAAATCATCCCTTAACGACTTTAACTGTTTTTTAACGTTTGATATAAGGTTTCTTTCTTTTTTGTTTTTTTAAAAGCATATATTTGAGTAGATATAATTACTATGGCTCTTAGACAACAATTTTCTCAAAAGCTGGAACAAAGACTGTCTCCTCAGCAGATTCAGCTCATGAAGCTATTGCAGGTGCCGACCATGGAGCTGGACCAAAGAATCAAACAAGAAATTGAAGAAAATCCTGCCCTTGAGGAAGGAAAGGAGCTTGAAGATGATGATTTTTCGAATGAAGATTCCTTTGAAGAAGGCGATGGAGAGGAATTTGACATCTCTGATTATCTTGATGATGATGTTGCTGATTACAAGACAAAATCCAGTAATCATTCTAAAGATGATGATGACAAAGTAATCCCCTTTTCAGGAGGCCATACATTTAGAGAAAAACTTTCTGAACAACTTCAGCTTATTCGTTTAGATGATACCCAAAAAATCATTGCAAGCATTCTCATAGGGAACCTCGATGAAGCAGGCTATTTAAGTAGAGACATTGAAGCTATAGTTGATGACCTGGCATTTTCAATGAACATTCAAACAACGGAAGAGGAAGTGATAGAAGTTTTAAATATGTTACAAGATCTAGATCCAGCTGGAATTGGAGCTCGAGACCTACAAGAGTGCCTCTTGATTCAAATTAACAGAAAACAAGACGGGAATATTTCGAGGTATACGGCAAAAAAAATCTTAGAAAACCATTTTCAAGAATTCACTAAAAAACATTATGACAAAATCTCAAAAAAACTAGAGATAAATGATGAAGACCTTAAGGAAGCAATCAAGGAAATTCTTAAACTGAATCCAAAACCTGGAGGATCATCAAAAGGAGCAAGCAAGAATTTTCAGCAGATCATTCCCGATTTCATTATTTCGGAAAACGAAGGAAGACTAGAGCTCTTATTGAATTCTCGAAATGCTCCCGAATTAAGGATTAGCAAGGAATACGAAACCATGTTGCGGTCCTATTCTGAAGGAGCAAAAACCTCAAAATCTGAAAAAGACGCAGTGACTTTTGTAAGGCAAAAACTAGATAATGCTAAATGGTTTATAGACGCTATAAGACAAAGGCAGCATACCTTATTGATGACAATGACTGCAATTATGCAATATCAAGAAGCTTACTTTATTACCGGTGATGAAACCAAGCTAAAGCCGATGATATTAAAAGATATCGCAGATATTGTTAATCTTGACATATCAACCGTTTCTCGTGTTGCAAATAGTAAATTTGTCCAAACTCATTTTGGGATTTATTCTTTAAAATATTTTTTCTCTGAATCTTTATCGACGGAAAGTGGAGAAGAGGTTTCTACACGAGAGGTTAAAAAAATATTATCTGATGCAGTTGACGCTGAAAATAAAAAATCACCACTTACAGATGAAAAACTAATGAACTTGTTAAGGGACCGGGGATATAATATTGCAAGAAGAACAGTGGCCAAATACAGAGAACAACTTAATATTCCTGTGGCGAGGATGAGAAAAGAATTATGATTACTCGAATAGGGAATTTCATTTCTTGGGCATTTTTACCCCTCTTTATTCCCGTTATGGCATTGGCCCTAACCATGTACATTCCCTCTGAAGAAAAAAACATAAGCCACCCTTCGTTGTATCAATTAGACGGTGATTTTAAACACCAGATTATTTTTCTATTTCTTGTTTTTGGGACACTTGCACCTGGTGTTTCATTTCTTCTCATGTACAGAAGAAAACTCATCTCAACCATTGAAATGGATGATCGTTCTGAAAGAGTTGTTCCATTACTTATTGTTTTTTCGTATTGCTCAATACTCTTTCTGTTGTTCTCTTTAAAAGCTCCGGAAGGAGTCTTACCAATTTACATTTACGCGATTCCTTTTGCGGGAGCGATTTTATCTTTGATTTTCTTATTCATAAATTATTGGACAAAAATTTCTTTGCATGCCGCTGGTGGAGGATTGATGAGCGGATACTTATGCGCCTTTTCTGCACAACAACTTAATTTCAACTATTTTTTAATTCTCTTAAGCTTTTTGATTTCGGGGTTTATTATGTCCGCTCGCCTAGCGCTTAACAAACACACACCGTTTCAGGTATATTTGGGTTGGGTTATCGCGTTCATAGTTACATTCTATTGTAATTTCTATTATCCTTTTAACCTATTTTAAAAGATTATTGATCCAGTCTAGTTCATAATTAAAGACTTCTTCTTTTTCCGGCTCATTGTGGAGTTCATGATAGAGCCCTTTCCAAAGCTTTAATTTGACATTGCCTTTCGCGTTTGAAGCGAATACTCTACTTCCTTCCGGAGAGGTAAGTCGGTCATCCATACCGTGCATTACGAGTAATGGTGTTTTTATCTCTTGTGCATGGTCTATTGCATATTGTCCTGCAAAATGAACATTCACAAAAAATGATGACGTAATTCTATCATGAACCAACTCATCATCTTCATATTTACGAATCACGTCTTGGTTCCTAGATAGTGCATCTAATTCAAGGTCAGTAGGTTGAGACAGAGATGGCCAAATGTTCGCGCTTAATTTCGCTAAAATTATTTTCCATTTTGGGGGTTCAAATCCGAGTCGCAAATATGGACCTGTCGTGATTGCCCCCTTTAATTCTTTTTGTTTTCTAAGTAAAAAGTTTAGCACTAAATTACCCCCCATACTGTGACCGAATAGGAAGATTGGGAGACTAGGATAATCGGATTTTACTTTCAAATATACCCGATCCATGTCATCCATTAAGTAATCATAACTAGGGGTGTGACCTCTTTTTCCTTGAGAACAACCATGACCACGAATGTCAAATGCCATTACAGTAAAGCCCTCTTTTGAGAAAAAATCAGCCATGTGCGTATATCTGATGGAATGCTCACCCATTCCATGGATAATCAATATCAAACCTTTCTCGCTTTTTAACTGGTTTGAAAAAATGACAATTTTCAAATTATCACGTGTTGTTATGGAGGTATACTTCTTCATGTTTTAATTTGAAATTTAAGATACTAATTAGTTAGTTATCGCTACAATTTATTTCAAAAACTATTTATTCAAGCCCCAAATGGAGCCTGTTAGTCGTTCAATAAAAGAACAAAAAGATTAGTTAATGTCATTTTTACACTTATTTATTATATCTTCGTTTTCTAAACTATAACTCTTGACTAGGCTACTCTTAACAATATTCTTAGGATTGTTGGGCTACATGAATTTGCACGCCCAAAGTATTAATTTCAATGGAATCCCTCTGTTCGAAATTACATCTTCTGATTTTGTTTGTGTTCCGGGCGCATATAACTCCATCGGAACTGCATCAACTTCGGGAAATTGTATCAACATGACTTCGGGAGGATTTGAAGCCGGTGCCGTTTGGATTTGTGATGGCATTGATCTGAATCAAAATTTCAAGGTATCGTTCAACGCAAATTTTGGAACCAATATTTCAACAGGTGATGGGATTGCATTTCTGCTTCAGCAAGAAGCGCTTCCAAATATAATTGGAGGACGAGGAGGCGGGCTTGGTTATGCGGTGGGTGATGGTGTAGGGTGTCAAAGTGGCGCTTGTCCAATTGACCCGTCGATTGCTGTTGAATTTGATACTTACGATGGATCAACCTGGCTAGACAATGATCTTGCTTGTAACCATATGTCGATTCAAATAGATGGGTCAACTCTGGCAGCTGCAACTATTGCAGGACCTTCGTGTTTGACAACAAGTGGGGCAAGCGTATTGGATGGCCTCGATCATGAAATTTGCATCACTTGGGAACCGAATTTACTTGAATATAAAATATACTTCGATGGAGTACAGATCGGTGGGTTTAATGGCGATATACGACCGTATTTTCCAAATCCATCGGATGTTTGGTGGGGATTCACAGCAGCTAGTGGTGGAGCTCCTCAGAATCAATCTGTCTGTAATGTTGTGATGGAAACCAACATTTCAAACCCTACTTGCATATGTAGCTCATCCATGACTGTAACAAGCAATTCTAATCCATCCACGTGTAATGGTACAAATGGCAGCTTAATAATTGGAGGCCTTGATCCGAATTCGACATACAGCTTCACATATGAGCTTGATGGAATAACGATCGGACCATTATCGATTACTACAAATTCTTCCGGCAATTATCTTTTGTTTGGACTTGGTGCAGGTTCTTATTCAAATTTTGATGCAGAACTTTTAGGGTGTCTATCATCTGTCACAGGACCGATTTTACTTACCGGGCCTCCTCCACCTGTTTTGGCAATTAATGATCCTGCGCCTCGGTGTGAACCGGGAAGTGTTGATCTAACTGATCCTTCAATCACAGCTGGATCAACAGGTTCTGGAACATTAACTTACTGGCAAGATGCCGGTGCATCAAACCCATTAAGTAATCCAAATTCAGTAACTACTACCGGAACCTATTATATTCAAAGCGACAATGGTTGTACCGATATTGAACCCGTCAACGTCGTTGTTAATCCAGCACCAATGGTTAACTCTCCACTTCCATGGGAAGCTATTATTTGTAGTGGAAGTTCTTTCAGTTTCAACCCAAGTGCCGATATTCCTGGCACTACATTTTCTTGGTTTACATCTCCTTCATCCCCAAACCTAAGTGGATTCAGTTCAAACGGGAGTGGTTCAATCAATGAAATTATTTCAAATTCAGGCAATACCTCTGAAACAGTAATTTATACTCTTTCATCAATAGGCCCAGCTCCGTCATTTTGTGCGGGATCATCCTTTGATTTTATTGTTACCATTTCGCCGGTAGCTAATCCAGGTACTGAAAACTATTCGGGATGTACTGGCGATGGTTATTCCGTTCTAGTGAATGGCGTAACTTATGATGAAAGTAACTCTTCAGGGACAGAAGTTCTATCCAATGCAAATGGATGCGACAGCACAGTTACTATTGATTTGGTATTCAATAACAATACAATAGGAAATGAAAACTATTCGGGATGTACTGGCGATGGATATTCCGTTCTAGTGAATGGTAATACTTATGATGAAAGTAACTCTTCAGGAACAGAAGTGCTATCCAATGCAAATGGATGCGACAGCACAGTTACTATTGATTTGGTTTTCAACAACAACACAATAGGAAATGAAAACTATTCGGGATGTACTGGCGATGGATATTCCGTTCTAGTGAATGGTGCCACTTATGATGAATTAAATCCAGCAGGGACTGAAACCTTAAGTAACACCTTTGGATGTGACAGCACAGTTACTATTGATTTGGTATTCAACAACAACTCAACAGGAAATGAAAACTATTCAGGATGTTCTGGTGATGGATATTCAGTCGTGGTGAATGGTGTAACTTATGACGAGTCCAATCCATCCGGAACGGAATCAATGAGCAATATATTTGGTTGCGACAGTACCATTTCTATTGACCTTACTTTTAATAGCCCTTCAACGGGAAGTGAAGTACACACCGGATGTAATGGGGATGGATATGCTGTTGTAGTTAATGGTGTCACTTACGATGAGGCAAATCCTACGGGAATAGAAACCTTAAGCAATATCAATGGATGTGATAGTGTGGTAAGCATTGAACTAACTTTCAACTCAAGCATAACCGGGAATGAAAACTACACTGGTTGTGTTGGAGATGGCTACAGTGTTG
>CALKHF010000039.1 GCA_938092255.1 uncultured Flavobacteriales bacterium
GCTACCTGTAGTCCAACTTCCAGAAATTCGAAGAACATAAGAGGAACCAATATTTGTTGACATAGTTTGATTCCAAGCACCGTTTATACCACTTGTGTATGAATCAACGATAATGGTATCCGAAAAAGTAATAGTAGGAGAAATACTAATTTCCGTACTATCCCCCAAACAAATCGTCTCCACAGATGCCGTGATTGTGGGGTCGAGAATGGAGATGCTTAGGGAATCTGAGGCGGTACATCCCAAACAAATTTGTTCAGGTGTATCCGTATTCCATGTTGCGCCATTTATAGTGCCGTCGTTTCCATTGGCTGTAAGGTCTGTAACTGTGGTACCAGTTCCTTCCTCAAAGTTCCAATAGCCGACTAATCCAGGCTCATTGCCCGTTGGAGGGCAGTTCATGAATTGTTGGATTTGGGATTGGGATAAACAACTCGACCATAGACTTGAATTATTTATATTTCCATCAAAGAATTCCGCAAAAGATCCACCAGAGTTACCTGCTCCAAAGTAAAATTCATCGCCAGGAGAAGTATAAGCTGTTAAAGTACCTGTGTAGGGTCTTTCAATGTCCAAGATACCATCAACATATAATTTCATGGATACTCCATCATAGGTGCATGTTAGGTAGTACCACTGATCGAGATTAAGACTTGATGAAGATACCATTTCACCTGGTGCGCCACCAACAGAGGTATTGATATTAAAGGCAGGACTTGTACCAATAATTCTGAGCCAATTGCCATTTGCCCAATGATTTCTGAAAATATCACCAATTTGATTTTGACCAGTGGCGATACCATTTATTTTCACCCAAGACATAAATGTGAATTCTTCCCCCGAAAGAGGAATAATACCGGCATTGACATGGTTATCCACTCCATCAAAATCTAATGAATACTCATTCGCAACTGATGTGGAATCTCCCACTGTAGCGGTATATTCTCCTGCCTCTGTAACGGTAATGGTTTGAGTAGTCTCGCCTGTGTTCCACGAATAGTAATTGTAACCTGCTCCTGCATCAAGAACGACATTGCTTCCAGCACACAAAGTTTGGTCACCGCCGAGGTCAATGGTTGGGGAGTTTAACTGCGCACCAAACAAGTCTTGAATCTCACATTCGGTAAGGGCACGATTCCAAATACCTATGTCGTCAATTAAACCATTAAAGGGATTAGCTGGTAGATTAGTTAATGAAGATATATTAAAAAAACTATTATTAGCAGCTAGAAAACTATCATTCTCTTGTTTTGAAAATACCAAGAGACCATTTAAGTAAAAATTTATTGAATTACCATCATAAGTCATAATAATATGCTCCCAATTAGAAAGGCTCAAAATAGGTAGGGAAATATTTCCTCCATTATTTTCAAAACCAGCCGGACTATGCGACAACCAATAAATTTCAGCATTACTATTGATTGCTAATGCATATTGTTGATCCACTAAAACACCTTCTGCATTAGATAATGAAAAAATCCTTGACATACCCGTTTGAGTTCCATTGTTAGGAGGAAAACTTAATACTTGTATCCAACATGACATTGAAAGCGTCTGAGTAGTTGAGACATCCAAACTACTGTTAGCAGCTCCTGAAATATAATCATCCACTCCATCAAAATCATAGGCGCTATTTGGATTTCCAAATCGATCCGAAATCAATGTCGCCCCGTTGACAGTACCGTCATTGCCATTTAAGGATTCATCATTGGCATTCCCATTAAAAGGCCACCAGCCGACCAAGCCGTCCGAAGGAACATAATTAGGAACTTGGGCGATGGTAAAAAAAGAGAAAAAGGTAAAAAAGAGAAAAATTCTCGTTTTCATAGTAGTTGGTTTAATAGTTGTGTTCAAAAATATCATTTTTTTAGGGTAACGACACCATTGTATGCCTGTCCATTACCTAAATCAATCACATAATAATAATCTGCAGTAGGGCATTCACGTCCGTTGGTTGTTCCGTCCCAAGCTGCCATTTTGGAGGTGGCATAAAACACCTGCTGTCCCCAGCGGTTGAATACGGAAACGGTCGCGTTTGGATAATCTGCCAAACCCTGAATGTCCCAATATTCATTTACTCCATCTCCATTTGGAGAAATACCTCCGGGTATGGCAAAAGGAAGCTCAGTTGCTGGTTTGGTGTCAGGTTGTTGAAAACCCAAGGTGTGTATTGAAGAATTGTCTAATGTTAATGTAAATGGCTCACCTATGGTATAGCTCATCTGAATATTTGTTCCTGATGCCGTTTGTCCCGCAGATGCCATTACATCTCTTGTCAATTGAACTTGAGCGCTTAGGGCAAAGCTGATAATAAGAGTAAGTCCGAACAAAAGGTGTTTCATGCAGATAGAATTTGTACTAAAATAAAAGAAATAGTTATTAACAACAAATATGTAAGATTCGAAAAAAAAAGTTATTCCTTAACGAGCTTTGTTGGTTTATAAGTTCCAGTGACTTGCATGATATAACTGCCTTTAGACAAATGCTGCAAAGGGACCTCAGTTGAAAATCCATTCAGTGAACCACGATAAACCGATCGTCCCATTTGATCATAGATTTGGAAGTCATTGTAAATAGGGTCTTCGCTTTGTATGGTAATCATCTCAGAAGTTGGGTTAGGGTAAACCATTAAATCTTTTCCTTCAATTTCCAGGTTTTCAATGCCAAGCATACTCACAAAGCCTTCATAGATTCTGTGAATCGTTGTATTGGTTGTAATGGGAAGGTTTTTGTCAAAATAAATATCTGCATCATTTGTGATTTCAACACCCGGTTCTAAATCCCGCACTTGCTCCACATGATAAGTTAAAAATCCATTACTCTCAATTTGATTCGCGGCACTGTCAGGTAAATAAATATCATTAAATGTCCATTCAAGAACCCTTGGTCCATACATTTTAAACTCATAGGAGTGACTTGAAACACCCGAAACCACAGAGAAAATATCTAGGTCCAAATCTAGGGTGTCACGCACGACTACTGTAAAGGCAGTGTCTGTTCCTGTGTTTTGAAAACGGATCACGTATTGTAGCTGCTGATTCTTGGGTATATAAAATTGATCTGTCTCACCATATGGATACCCTGTTTTATCATTTGGGTCGTAACTTCCAGTTACAACTCCACAATAAGCATCAACAACCGGGTCTGCATCATCTAGATGGGTATCATTAATGTCTACAGGTGGGGGTTGATTATGGGCTCCACAATTCTCAACTGAAGCATTGGGGTGAGAGTTTCCGGGATGCAATGGGTGTTGCTCTGCCATAAGTTTCCATAGTTGTCCATTACCTGGATAGGAATAGATTACCGTTTGTCCACCTAATATTGCGATTGAGTCAGTTACAATCACAACACCATCTCTTGTCACCCAAAGGGGAGAGTAACAGTCCATGTCTCCGTTACCAAATTCACCTGTATTGGTTACAGAAAAGAATACAGAATCGTTTTGACACCAACCCTCTACACTGAGACTTGATTTGTCCCATGGCAACGTACAAGGCACTGGGAAATTGGTTTCACTTGTTCCTTCAGGATCTGCAACTACAGGGTCTGAAGGTATATTGTCGAGCATACAAGGTTCAACAGGTTTTAGGTTGGCCTCCATACATAAGTTGTCGCCCAAATTAACATCACAGCTTATTGTGGTGTACATTACAATTCTTTTTTGAGAACCGGGAGTCACATCGTCCAAATCAAAACGATAAAAATCATTTCCAAGAGGGGTAAATGACAATGATGCACTATCTAAGGTGATAAAGGGATCCAATTCAACCTCAACATAGTTTCCGATTAAAGAACCCCGAGAAGTTATGGCGTTTGACACAGAGAGAAAAATAATCTGCTCTTCAAAACAAGGCCGCATGAATGGCATGTGAATAGATACATCGGGTTCTAAGCATGGAAAGTTATTAATCATACCAAAATCCGGTCCGATGGTAAAACCTGTAGGATTAGAAATCGTAAAGGACTTGGTTGTATTATTTGTACAAGAACTCTTCCATGAAGTAGAAGTATCTACCGTCATGGTATAGCTGCCCTGAGGCAATGATTTAACCCACCAATCCCCATTGTAGTCTGTTGTTACCAGAATACTTCCAGGATTGATTAACAAATTGATTCCTTCAATATAGTTCTCATCCAAATTTTTAAGGCAGTTTTCGTCTGCATCAAAATAAACCGTACCAGCCGTGCTTACCTCTTCCAGTTTTACAATCCAATAATCTGAAGAGCCTCGATTTCTAGTTAGGTCCCCGTCATCTGAATAAGAGTAACCCGCAATAATAAAACCTCCGTCCGGAGTTTGTTTGATGCTGTTAGGCTCATCAGTATTAGAACCTCCTATAGATTGTTGCCAAAGAAAGTTGCCTGAATTGTCCAATTTTAAAATCCAATAATCAGAATCTCCATGATTGCCTGAAACATCTCCATTGGTGGAAGTAGAAAAACCTCCAATAATGGCTCCTCCATCATCTGTTTCATCTACGGAATAAGCTACGTCGGTTCCATCTCCTCCCAATGCTTTTTGCCATATAAGATTTCCAGTTGGATCGATCTTGATGACCCAGTAATCTCGTCCATCACTAAAATCAGTAACATCTCCATCTGTTGAAGATGATATTCCCGAAATAAGATAACCACCATCGCTGGTTTGTTTAATGGAATGAGCAACATCCCTGTCACTCCCTCCATAGGATTCTTTCCAAGCAATACTGCCGTCTGTATCAAGCTTAACTACCCAATAATCAGAAGACCCTAAATTTGAGTCCAAGTCCCCGTCGTTCGATTGAGAACTTCCTGCGACAATGTATCCACCATCTGTTGTTTGTTTAATGTCATAGCCTTGTTCGTTTGAACTGCCTCCTAAGCACTTTTGCCAAGAAATATTTCCTGATTCATTAAGTTTTACAACCCAGATGTCTGTTTCTCCATGATTACCAATAACATCTCCCGCTTGAGAAACAGTATATCCCATAACAATATATCCGCCTTCAGAGGTTTGTTCAATTGCGTAGGCTACTTCTGTTGAGTTTCCTCCTAATGCATTTTGCCAAGCGACGTTTCCAAAAGAATCCAATTTTAAAACCCAAAAATCACGGCCTCCATGATTTCCAGATACATCATCATCGTTAGATGCAGTATATCCTGCAATGATGAATCCGCCATCTGTAGTTTGTTTAATTGAGCTTGCTCCATCAAAAGATGAGCCACCAAAACTCTTCTTCCATGAGACTTGTCCGTCTGCATATAATTTGACCACCCAAACGTCGGTTTGACCATGGTTCCCAGCAACATCACCGTCGTTGGATTGTGAATTTCCTGCGACAATAAAACCACCATCAGCTGTAGGTTCCACACTGTATGCAAAGTCGCCCATGGAGCCACCTAAAGATTTTTGCCATTCAATTTGAAATGGAGCCTGAGAATATAAAAATGAAGAAATAAAGAATAGAGAAACGAGTGTTAATCTTTTCATTTGTATGAATTATAGTTAATAGTTGTCCGACCATAAATATACCTAGATTCTTTTAATAGTTACTATATATCCCTGATGATATTGCGAAATAAATTACTCAGTTTAATTAATCATTTCGAATTTAATTTTTCTGTAGGTAATAATTACCAGGAATTTTGAGAATTCGGAAAGACGAAGAATCCTAAATGATTGATTTTTATGTAGTTGATTTGTACTTGACTATGTCATGCATTTAATTCATTAGAAATGCAGGGAGACAAGTGTTTTTTTTATTAATTTTATCCTGAATGAAGAAGTCACTTTTGTATGTTTTGTTGTTGGGTATGGTGTCAATCCATGTACCGCGTACAATTATACATGAGTGTACCCAATCGATGCATGAGCATCATGATTATGATTCGGATTCAGAAGAACATCAAGGGCTTTCCTTTGAAGAAGTGGACTGTGATTTATGCTCCTATTCTTTTCATTCATTGGATACACCGAAATTTGCAATTGTTCAAGTGCCAAATGGCCACATCAATGTTGTCTCCTCATGGGAGTTTGGTGCTGTGACCGTTGGTTCGGTTCAAAACATTCAATTACGGGGCCCCCCGAGTTCGTTACGATTAAGCTAATTCAGCTAAACAAACCCATTTCGTAACGAATTAAAATTAATAATGAATAAAATTTCTTGTTTTATCCTGTTTATGACAGGATACATGTGCATCGCACAACAGCTGACCGGCGTTGTAAAAGACGGTTTAAATAATGAGTCTATACCAGGTGCAAAGATAGAATTAAAGGAGCTTGGCGTAGCTACCTTTACTGATGCCAATGGTCGATTTACATTGGAAGGGAATTGGCCTGACGAATTCATAATTCATGTAAGCGCCATGACCTATGAATCAAAAACCGTTTTTTTAAATTGCTGTGACAGTATAAGTCTTAAATTAAGTCCGGATCCACATGACATGGATGAAGTGATGGTGAGTGTCGAGCTTCGTGAGCTCCAAGGCAGCATGACTCAGAAAACGGATTACATGAAACTAGATGAGCTAGATGTGATTACACCCTTAAGTATTTCTTCTGCACTTACGCAAATTGATGGTGTGCAAATGGCTTCTTATGGGCCTCTAAATTCAAAGCCAGTCATTCGCGGAATGCAAGGCATGCGTGTCGTTACATTTCTTAATGGGATGCGTATCAATAACCAACAGTGGGGTGGTGATCATGGATTGGGTATATCACAGGTGGGCATGGAAAGTGCAGAAGTGATTAAAGGACCGATGTCTTTAATCTATACAGGTGATGCAACAGGTGGGCTGTTGTATATTCGGGATGGTTCTTTTGCTCCTCAAAACAGCTATTCTATTCAAATGAATACGCAGTTTGAATCCGTAAATAAAGGAAGTCAAAACAGTCTTGTATATAAAATTTCGGGGAAAAAGTTTAGGATGAGCGCTGCAGGTATATTTTCGAGTTATGCCGATTATGCCTATCCAGATGGTGGTTATTTAAGTGATTCTAGAATGCAGGATTATGGGGCTAAATTTAAGCTTGGTTACAACTCAGGAAAGTGGAATTTAGAGCTCAATTATTTGTATTCTAATTCAAGAGTCGGTATTCCTGGACATACACATGACAGTTTGGCTACGCCAGCATCTTTTCTCGTTGAAGAACAAGACCGAGGGTTTTCTCTTCCTCATCAGAAAATTCAAAATCATTTTGCCAATATCAAGGCAAGCTACTTCATCAATTCAAAGCATAAAATGGAGTTTTATTTGAACCATGGATACAACAATCTTAAAGAATTTGAAGAAAAGATTTTCACACCAGGAATTGATATGTATTTGAATGCTTCATCTTTTCAGGGAAGGCACCATTGGCATCCAAATAAAAAGCTTCAGGTGCTGTCAGGTATTCAAGCAAGTGCGCAAAGCAATAACAATGGTGTAACGGCAGAAGAGCGGTTAATAGATGATTCAGATCAATATGATGTTGGTCTGTACTCCTCTCTTTCTTATGATTTCGGAGGGATTAAGTTAAACACAGTTATGCGTTTAGACCAAAGAGCCGTTCGTAGTTCCAACTTTAATAATGATTATCCAAACATCAATGCGTCCATTGGTATCAGAAAGGAATGGCAAGCCAAATCAAGACAGGACGTTGCCTTTCATATTTCATCCGGAACCCGAGCACCCCATTTATCTGAATTGTTAAGTAACGGGGTTCATCACGGGGCTGTGCGATATATACTCGGAGATCCTTCATTGGTTTCTGAAAGGTTTGTGCAGTTTGATTTAAACTATGAAATTTCCAATGAGCATGTCTCGTTGATTTTAAACCCCTATTCGACAATAGCCAATAATTACATACAGCTTGCTGAATTGGATTCAGTCATTGATGGGCTTCCCGTTTATGAATACCAAGCCCTAAACCGCGTGTTGCTTTATGGTATGGAGGCAAGGCTTCATTACCATCCTCATTTTGCGCACCGACTTCATTTTGAAATGGGGTATTCCAATACTTTCGGAAGTGAATTGAGATTTGTACAATCAGGGGAAGATTTGTATTTCATGCCCCAGGCACGTTTGAGATCAAATATTCGTATCGAACTTTCAAATAAGAAAGCTTTTGGTTTTGCCTCTGTCTTACTTCAAAGCAACTATTTTTTTAGTCAAACTAGAGTAGGCCCCTTGGAAACACCCACAAGGGATTATGCTATATTTGACCTAGGATGTCAAATGAAGTGGGATGTCAAATGGCCTATACAATTGTCATTTGGTGTTAGAAATGCCTTAAACACTTCATATGTTAACCATATGTCTAGTCTTAAATCGCTTGGTCTTACCGAACCAGGTCGAAGCTTTTACATCAATTTGAAATGGCAAATTGAAGGAAAGAACAGATCAAATAAGTAATCAATTAATCTATATATAAACAAATCAATCAATGTTATGAAAACAAAAATGTTTTTTGCAGCAATGCTGCTAATCGCAAGTACAGCTTGCAACAAAGAAGAGTGTTACGAATGTCATTATGACGGTCCTAACGGAGAAGTAGAACTAGAAGGTGAATACTGTGGTTCTGCTGCAGAGGATCTTGAAAATTCTGGTTATGTGATGGATAGTGTGGTTTACACCGTTCATTGTGGAGAGCACTAAGAGCCTCTTCTTTTAGAATTAAAAAGCGTCTCGTATGAGGCGCTTTTTTTTGCTTTATCAATTGGTGTTAATCCTTATTTTTTTTGGTAATTATTTAATTTTTAGAATGATATCTTTGTATTACTAATTTTAGAGCTCATGAAAATTACTTTCACTTTTTGTATATTTTTTTGTTTCCATTTTTTAAATGCACAATCCACTCAGCCCTTTACTCCACACATGGAGGCTTATGTTAATGGTGCTTTAGTCAACAGTTTAAATCCCATTGATACAGGATTTGTTGACGTATGTTCAGGAGACACTATTGTGTTTGTAGCAACACCTGACTTTTCTAATTCTTTAGAAAACACCGGTACTGGATATTCTCAAGATGTCAATTTGAATATTGATTTTGAGTGGACCATTGATGGCGTGAGCTTTCCCAATAACGATACCATTATTTTCGTAGTAAGTGTTGCCAATGGTTATTTGGTGAATCTAAATATTACGGATCAAAACGGAGAAAATGCCGAACTCATGAGTAAAGTCCGTACTGGGATGACTCCTGAATTTACAGGTTTTACTATATTAAATGATTCCTTGTGTTCCGGTGAGACCACACAAATAGTTGGAGGAGCAAGTGGATTGGGAGAATCCTTTAGTTTTCCAGAGGGGGGCTTCGCCAATAGCAGTTCTCAATACGTTACAGGACTCACCTTTCTTCCAGATGGATCTGGGGCACAATACGAGGCTCCTATTACCATATCTGGTTTTCCTCAAGGGGCTACCATTACCAATGCTCAGGAATTGAACCAGGTCTGCATTACAATGGAGCATTCCTATGCAGGTGATCTTGAGATTTGGTTGGAATGCCCAAATGGAACAACAGTTCCTCTTGTGAATTCCTATAGTCCCGGAGCCATTCCCGGAGGGACAAGTGGAGGAGGGACCCATTTAGGAGATCCGATTGATGATAATGGTGGTGGCGGGCCAGGAGAAGGCTGGGAATATTGCTTCAGCTCCGTATTTAATGATATCGGTCCAATGACACAAAACTGGGGAAATACCATTCCTGCACCAAATTTTGGAGAGGGGAGCCCGTCAGTAGATCCGTCTTATATATACGCACCAGAAAGCTCTTTTGGTGATTTCTTTGGTTGTCCATTTAATGGAGAATGGACCATATTTGTCCAAGATAATTTAGGTATTGATGATGGATATATTTTTGGTTGGGGCATCGATTTTTATTCTTCTACCACAGGCATTTCGAATTATCAAAACACACTCGATTCTGCTTGGTGGACTCCGAACACGACGATTGTAGATAATTTAGGGGATTCGTCCATAATCGTTGCTCCTGAAATTGGCAATAACAGTTATACCTTTAATGTAATCGATGATTTTGGTTGTATTCATGACACCACCATATCGGTTACCTTCAATGAAATTTTAGCATCTATTGATGCTGATCTAACACAGGGGTGTACACCTATCATTGTGACTTTTGATTACAGTGGGAGTGTTGGTGATTCTTTTTACTTGGATTTTGGTGATGGTATATATTATTACGACACCATTCCTAATGTTTTTAGTCACTTTTATTCCGAAGACATCAATGATACGGCAATCCTTTATGTAAACAACGACAATTGCAGTGATACGGCCTATGTGACCATTAATACCTCTAGTCCAACTACAAATTACATCAGTGACTCTGCTGTTTGTGGAAATCCATACAATTGGAATGGTTATTTGATCTATGATTCTGGAGTATACACTCAGGTTAATCAAGGTAGCACTGGTTGTGACTCCATCGTGGTATTAGAGCTGATTTATATTGATGAAAGCTTTGATTTAGGGTTTAGTGCAAGCCAACAATTGTTTACTGCACCGCCATTCGCTGTACAATTTACAAATACGACTCCCAATATGAGTAATTATGATTTTTGGTGGGATTTTGGGGACGGAACTTTTGTTCAATCCAATAATTTAAATGTATTTCATGAGTATACCTCGAACGGATCATATACGGTAAGCCTTTATGCAGCTGATTTGATAGGTTCGTGTTCGGATACACTTATTGAAACTGATTACATTTTTACTACGGGACAATCTTCTTTAAATGAAAATGTATTAACCGATTATCAAATCTTCCCAAATCCAACGACAAATTTTATTACCATTCAATCAGAAATAGTTTTAAATAATAAGTTCAAGATTTATGACCAACAGGGGAGGGCAGTGTTGAAAGGAAAACTCACAGGAAAGAATACTGAAGTATCTCTTGAAAAACTATTAAGCGGCACCTACACAGTGCAAGTTGAAGGGCTTTACACACCTACGGTTGTGGTGAAGCATTAATAATACCGTTCATTCTTTTGAAAAGCGTTTCTTTTGAGCCACTTTTTTGACTTGTAGAGATCAATACCTTCTAAAATATAGAGTGTAAAAAAGTATTACTTTTGTAAAAAAAACAAATCTTATGAAAAAAATTTTACTCTTTACTGTGTTATTCATTCAATATTATGGGTTTTCACAAATCATGTTTTATAATGTTGTAACATCCGAGACAGATAGCTTATACGTTTTAGGAGATGATGGAAATGTATACGAACAGTCCGTTGTGGTAGAAACCAACAACAACCTAATAATTGGGTTTACGGGTATGGCTATGGATCAGGTGAATTCTAATGTTTATGTTGTTGCTAAATCTCAAGGCGGCAGCCGATTTCTTGCTAAACTTGATCTTGCTACTTCTCTTGCCAACAAAATTGGAGATTTAGCTGATAAAATT
>CALKHF010000040.1 GCA_938092255.1 uncultured Flavobacteriales bacterium
TGTTTTCGTATCATTTGTTATTGAAAAAGATGGTTCAATTACAAATGTTACAGTGGAAAGAGGTATTAGTGTTGACTTGGATAATGAAGCGAAAAGAATTGTAAGAAAGATGCCTAAATGGATTCCTGGAGAAAATTCGGGTAGTGTAGTGAGATCTAGGGGGCGACTTCCTATTAATTTCACATTGAATTAGACTCTCTTCCCCAATTCAATCACTTCGAGGTGGTAAAATAATATTGAAAATTCGCAATCAATGAAGTTATATTATAAAACCCCAAAATCATTCTGGATTTGCTTGTATTTGTCAGAAGATAACTCATTTTGAATCTCTGTAAATCCATCGGGGTAGATACTTTCTTGCATAATCCATCTAAAACCATCTTTACTCGATTCGTTTATTACATAAAATGCTTTGTATTGATTTTCAAATTTATTTAGAAGTTTCGCATAATTGTCTTGAATGGTTTGATAAATAATTAAAAAGTCATGATTTGACTTGAGAATATCATATGTTTCTGGGTAATATCTTTGAGCAAATAGTAAGTATTCTTTGATGAAAAAATCAAATTCAAAATAAGCTGCCATATATCCCTTAGTCCAATTTGCCCAAGTTACATAACCCCAATCTTTGTCTATATTTTGGTAGCATGGCAATATATCATACATGTATTTGGCACCAATAAAATAGGCATTGAATTCATCGAGAAGGCCTAAGACTCCATGACCTTGAGCAGATTGTTCTCCAATGATGTATGTACTAAAACGAAAGGTTCTATTTTTTTCTGAGATGTGAGGTTCTAATTTTCTTGAAGGAAATAAGATCCTTTTATCGATTTCAATCCAATATTCTTCACCTGGCGCGATGTAAAACCCCTTATGAATGAAATCAAGACTAGCTTGGCCACACTGACAAGAATTCATTTCCCAATAAGGTATATAATGGTTATATGAATGACATATTTCATGAATATTTGTTGCCATCTTGCCTAATGCAGCTTCGTATGAATCCCAATTCATGAATTCATAAGTATCGGTGTTTTGAGTTGTTGAAATGGTTGAACCGTTTCGGGAATAATTGTATGATGACTCAAGATCGTCATGATTCATTAAGAGATTGTAGGAAGTAGGGGAGTAGAATGCGATATCTTCCAGTAAAGAATCTTTAAGGGTTTGTGCTTGAATACCAAAATTTGTTGAGATTAAGCTAAGAGTGAGAACTAAGTATTTGATCATAATTGCGAGATAAGGTGTTTCTATAATTACAATGCGATTTTTATATTCTCGTTACAGGGTACTCATTTGTATGATGAGTTGTAACCAAAATCAATATCCTTCGCTAGGATATAAATCGTTAAATACATTCAAATGAAAAAAACAGTCTTATTTCTTATTCTAATTTTCTCAATCCAAATCTCATTTGCTGAAAGTCATACCAGCTTAATTAGTGAATCGAACTCAAATGAAACACCTCATTTCATTTTAATATCAAATGTCAATCAGGAATCTAATGTTAAAGAAGCGATGTTGTGGCCAAGAAAAAGAAGAGGGTGTCATGGAGGCAAAAAACAAAAACGCCGAAACAAAAGAAGAATCAAACGTTCTCGAAAATCTTAAAAACAATCATGAAAAAATCAATTGTAGTCATCGGCTTCGCAGTTGTGAGCTCCTTCAGTTTTGGTCAAGTAACCAAAGGCTGGGATAAAGAAAGGGAAACTAAAAAAACTATAACAGATACCACTTACACTATAGAGATGAAAAATAATTATCAACATGAACTGGCGGAAGCAATGAAGAATTGGAGCCCTGACAGAATAAGTGCTTTTCACAGAGTATTTGTGTACGGATCGGGTAGAGGTTTTGAACCCATTAGCAAGGACACGCTTTACCATTATTACCCATCTCTAGACAAACATTAAAATTCAGAATTATGAAAAAATACCTCTTTCTTGTATTTATATCTTCCCTTTCCACAAAAGAGTACGCTCAAGTTATTGAAATCACTTGTTATGACTCACAAACTTACACGAAAGGCGGTTGGATCATAGATCCAAATAAAATATTAACTGCACCTGACCACAAAACGGATGTTACTCCCGCTGATTGTTATTATACCTTAGATTTAGATGAAATGACCAGTACATTTTTCAGTCGTACACGAGGTAATATCAGCAGTACAATTCCGATTAAAAAGGTGATCAGACGCGGTAGTGTTTTTGAACTAGATTTAATCGATCATGGCACATCAAATCCTGAGAATACATATCCTGTTAAGATGTTTATAGATATTGATAAGAAGACTTTTGAACAATTAAGTTACGACTCATATTCCAATCAAACTCTCTTCTACCCAACAGGAAAAATAACGATGATAGTCAACCATAATCTCTAATAACTAAATCCAATACCCATGAAAAACTCTCTTCTTATTTCTATTTTACTTCTGACATATTTCTCAACAAACGCACAAACCATTAAAATTACGGTGACTGAGGCACAGGTTTTTGCCAGATTTGGAACCCACACCAATGAGGAAGTACTTAAAGCTCCTGATGAAGACCGAGGATTGAAACATATAGATTGTGACTATACCTTTGATCTTCAAGAAAAGACAAGTACCTTTTTTAGTCGTTCTTTGGGTGGGGAAGGAAACACTCTGCCAATTCATAATGTAATTAAAAATGGCAATCTTTATATTTTGGAAATTGCTGACCACGGACGCCATGATGCATCCTCTTCATATCCTGTAAAGATTTACGTGGATATCGAAAACGAAACCATGTTATACACCTGGTATGACCCATACTTAGAACGTTCCTTTGTCTCGGCATGCTGGAAATTAAAAATGACTTTGGAGGGAATGCAGTGATTATACAGTATCATATTCATATTTTGGTCAAGCCCTCTTCCCAAGCTCAATCACCTCAAGATCATGAATCTTATCCCCGGTGATGGAAAATCGCAGGAGCGTCTTTACTTTATGAAACCCTTTATATCCACATGCACCTGGATTCATCCAAAGCATGTCGAACCTCTTGTCCATTTTGACCAAAGTGATATGGGAATGACCGCAAACAAATAGGGCAGGGGCACCGTTTTTTTGAAGCTCTTCAAATGCCGGCTTGGAATAGCGCTCTGGTTTACCTCCAATATGCGTCATGAGTATTTCTACCTCCTCGATTTTGAAGCGTAAAAACTCTTTACATTCTTGCCTGATTTGATGATTGTCAATATTTCCCCAAACTGCTCTTGTTGGCTTAAAAGCTTTTAGCTCATCAAGCACATCAATTGTTCCAATATCGCCAGCATGCCAAATTTCATGAACATCAGAAAGATAGGTTTTAATCTTTGGGTCAAGGTAGCCATGCGTATCAGAAAGCAATCCTATTCGTTTCATCCTTAATCAATCTTCGCTGTTTGCATTGGACTCTTCATTCAATTGCTGTTGATACATGTCGTAATAAAATCCTTTATTTTTGAGTAGTGATTCGTGGCTTCCTTCTTCGATCATTTGACCCCCATCAATAACTATGATTTTTTCGGCATTTCTTATGGTTGAAATTCTGTGGCTCACAATCACTGTGGTTTGATCAGCTGATTTTTCTTTTAATCTCTCTAGAATTCGGTTTTCAGTTTCCGTATCAACAGCAGACAAGCAATCGTCTAATATTAATATTTTAGGGTTCCTCAGCAATGCACGTGCAATACTAATTCGTTGTTTTTGTCCACCGCTAAGGTTTACACCACGTTCACCGAGTACCGTGTCGAAATCGTCTTCAAATGAGAGGATTGTATCGTGAATATCAGCAGTTACACAACACTCTTTTAGCTCAGCATCTGTTGCAGAGTTATTATTGGCTCCAAATAGGATGTTGTTTTTGATGGTGTCTGAAAACAAAAACACCTCTTGAGGAACGATTCCTACTTTGTTTCTAAATAGCTCTAGATTCATGTTCTTTAAATCCGTCGAATCATAGGATACCTGTCCAGAACTTGGATCGAGTTGTCTCAGAAGAAGCGATAAAATAGTAGACTTTCCACTACCCGTTTTTCCAATAATGGCAAATGTTTCTCCTTTCTTAATCGTAAATGAAAGCTTGTTTAATGCTTTAATTCCGGTATTCTTATAGGTATATGACACCTCATTGAATGTTACCTCATTTTGAAATGAAAAGCTTTTTTGATTGTCATTTGATTTTATTTCTGGTTTCACCTCGAGAAATTCGTTAATTCGTTGTTGAGATGCTGCCGCTCTTTGAATAAGGGACGTGACCCAGCCTATACTTGCAAATGGCCAAGTTAGGTTATTGACAAAGAAAATAAACGCAACAATTCCTCCTAAAGATATCTCATTGTTGAAGGACATGTTTCCTCCAAGGTAAATCGATAGAATGGTGCTCAATCCAATAAGGAAAAGAATCGTTGGTATAAACAAGGCGTTCACAAAAACCAGCTTCATGCTTTTGTTTTTATAATTGTCGGAAGACTGGTTGAATTTTTTTTCTGTGGAGTTTTGTTGGCCGTACGCTTTTATTACTCTGATGCCAGCGAAGCTTTCTTGTGCTATTGTGGAGAGTAGAGACTGCTCTTCTTGAACTTTTTTACTCAGGAAATTCATTTTAGCCGACACCTTATAAATCAAGTAGGACATGATCGGAAGAGGGATTAAAACAAAAGCTGTGAGCGACGGAGATATCTTAATCATCTGATAAACAACCAAAGTGAATAGCACAAAAAGGTTGATCGAATACATGATTCCAGGTCCTAAATACATTCGAACATGACTTACATCTTCTGAAATTCGATTCATCAGGTCTCCAGTTCTGTTTTTCTTGTAAAAAGACATGTCTAGTTTTTGGTATTGATCATAAATTTCATTTTTTAGATCAAATTCTATATGTCTAGACATCACTATTATGGTTTGTCTCATCAGAAATAAAAAGAAACCTTTACATAGGGATAGAAACATGTAAAATCCACCAATTTGCAACGAAACCCAAAGTGCATCATTTACGGATTTGATTTGCACATTTTGCATTAAGGAATCTATCGTTGTTTTAACATATAGAGGCATCTGAACACCAAAATAATTACTGACAATCGTGAAAAGAATGCCCAGTAAAAAATGCCACTTGTACTTTATAAAATATTTGTTCAGATGTTGAAGTGACTTCATTCAGATTTTATTAATTTCACGTTGTGAATTTATAGAATGTAAAGCTACATATTCGATGTTACAATTTCGTTTTATTGTTTCAATTAATATTTAAATATTTTAACACTTATGAATAAATTTAAATACGCCATCATTCTGATAATACTCTTTGTAATACCAAGTTGTACAACTATGAATTCATATAACGATTCTGATGCCGAGTCCTTTGAAATGAATCAGCAGATTACAAATGGTAAAAAACGAGCTGACTCAGCTACAAAAGTTAGCAAGATCCCTGGTGGGGTAAAGAATCAATCGATTTCCAACAGAATTAAGAAAGTAAAGGGTTAGTGTTCCTATCTTTCGATTAGATTACCTCTTCTTCACTCATGTTTTAAGTCAATTTCTCTATTATTAAATTTCATTGAAAAATCTTAAAGACGATTTTATTATTTAAAAATAGTTTTTATTTTTTTTATTTTTTTTTGATTTTCTGTCAAAAAAGAACAGTAGAGATTTAACTCTCACAATTATTAAGCTTATATTTGTTTTCAAATTAAAAAATATATTATGAAAAAAATTTACAATTCAATTGCTGTTTTAACGTTGTTGTTTGGTGCTTCTCAAGCTACTATCGCTCAGACAGTGGTCTTTGGACCTGAAGATTATGAAGGAACAATGGATGCTACAACTAATCTGCCAACGGATTGGCAAGAAACGGGTCTATCAACTGATGGTATATGGGCTGTTGGAGATGAGACTGCCGCTTCGTCCCAATATTGGACTGTTCCAGCACATCCTGGGGGAGGGGTTTTTGCTTTCTCTAACGATGACGCGTGCAACTGTGATAAGGCAGAAGACCGTATGATTTTACCTGAACAAGATTTCAGTGCATTATCTGGTTTTTTAACTCTTTTTGCTGACGTATATCATGGAGGAGAGTACGGAAATATCGGTTCAGTAGAGGTGAGTACAGATCAAGGCGCTACTTGGACGGAGCTTGGAGTTGTTGACAATTTAACGACTTGGCAGATTGGAATATCATTTGATTTATCTGCTTATATTGGACAAATTGTATGGATTGCTTTTAGGCAAAATGATGGTGGAACATGGGCTTCAGGTTTTTGTGTAGACAACGTGTCAATTGAAAACGCTACGGCTCCCGCACCGGATGCATCAGTAACTGCTGTAACAGGAGAATATACCATCATGCCATTGACACAGGTTAACTCCTCAATTGGAACTGGTGCTCTTGTAACTAACTCAGGAAATGCAGATATTACTAATGCTACAGTAACTTCAACTGTTTATGACGGTGGAATGAATGTGGTTCATACTGAAACAAGCGCTCCTGTTGCGTTAATTGCTCCTGCAGGTTCTGAAACTGTTGCTTTAACAGGTTATACTCCAATGTCGGTAGATGCTTACATGGTAGAGTATGTTGTATCAATTGATGAGGCTGATGTATCATCTAGTAATGATTCTACGATGTATTCATTTGTAGTTTCAGATTCAGTTTATGCAAGAGATAATGGTGTTGTTGAAGGTGGTCTTGGTTTTAATGCGGATGCAACTAATCCAGTTGTTGAAGCTGAGTTAGGTCAAGCGTTTACGGTAAATGCATTGGATACCTTATCTTCAGTTTCAATGTTGCTAACAAACACAGGAGGTGGATTGGATGGCACAGTTGTTACTGCTACTATTTATGATGTAGATCCAGCCACTGGAGAACCAGGAAATGTTCTTGCAACAACAGAAGGTGTGACAGTTGATGCAACAGAAAATGCGATATGGGATTGTGTAATTTTAAATGGTTTAGAATTGAATCCTGGAACGTATATTGTTGTGGCAAATCAACCAGAAGACAACCTAGGTTTAGGTTATACTTCTACGATTTTTACTGAAGGAACAACTTGGAATAATTCGGAAACTTTAGGAACTGGTTGGGCAAACAATGAAACTTATAGTTTCTTTGTTTCTTTCATTTTGAGAGCAAACTTTGGTGAAGTAGTTGAATCAACAGTAGGACTTTCTGAAAATGAAGGAAGCTCGTTGAGTATTTACCCAAATCCATCTACAGGAAACTTTAATATTAACATGTCCGGTTTGGCTTCATCAAATGTTGATGTAAACATTACTGATGTTAGTGGAAAAGTAGTAATGAATAAATCATTCAATACAGTAAACGGTGATCTAAATGCTCAAATTAACATTTCTAGTGTTGATGAAGGTGTTTATATCGTTAGAGTAAATGGAGATCAATCGATTGTGAAAAGAATCGTTGTATCCAATAAATAAAGAAAATATTCTTTAAAAGGAAAGGGGCTTCGGTCCCTTTTTTTTGTGTCATTTTTTGACCTCAATTGGATCAGAGAATAATTGTTACAAGTCATAGGAGACTTCATTAAGATTTTGCTATTTTTGTCATCGCTCAATAAACGTGAAAACAATACTATTAGGTTTAGAAGTTAACGAACTATTTTATTAAGATGTCTTTAAGAACGATGAATAACGAAATTGAATTTTTAGAAAATCCAATTATATCGCAGATGTCCTCTATGGGTCACGATCAAATTCTTTTTTGCAGTGACAATGAAACGGGTTTAAAAGCGATTATTGCAATTCATGACACTACATTAGGTCCAGCTTTAGGAGGGACAAGAATGTGGAGATATAATAATGAGCTTGAGGCATTAAATGATGTATTAAGACTCTCTCGTGGCATGACTTATAAAAATGCGATTTCAAATTTAGCTTTAGGAGGAGGGAAAGCAGTCATTATAGGTGATTCGAAAACCATGAAGTCGGAAGCGCTTTTCCGACGTTTCGGAAAGTTTGTTGACTCTTTGGCTGGAAATTATATTACAGCAGAAGATGTTGGTATTTCTCCTTCGGATATGGTTTGGGTAAGTAAAGAAACAAATCATGTGGTAGGACTTCCTGGAAAAAGTGGTGATCCATCACCTGTAACCGCTTATGGGACCTACATGGGAATGAAGGCTTGTGCCAAAGTCAAGTATGGTTCTGACAATTTAAATGGAAAAAAAATCATGGTTCAAGGGGTAGGACATGTTGGAGAGTATTTGGTAGAGTACCTTTCCAAGGAAGGTGCTGAAGTTTTTATTTCAGATATTCATCAAGACACTTTGTCAAGAATCTCAAAAGAATACGGTGCGAAACAGGTGGATTTAAATGATGTTTATGATTTAGACATGGATATTTATGCACCTTGCGCACTAGGAGGAACACTTGATGATGAGACCATAGCCCGTTTGAAATGTCAAATTGTTGCGGGTGCAGCTAATAATCAATTAAAGGATGAGGACCTTCACGGAAGAGCTTTATTGGAGAAAGGAATTCTATATGCTCCCGATTTTGCAGTTAACGCAGGAGGCGTCATTAACTGTTTTTCTGAGGTCGAAGGATTGTCCAGTGAATGGGCGCTTCAAAAAGCACAAGACATTTACCATACGATTTATGATATCGTTCAGCGGTCTCAAAATGAAAAGATACCCGCTCACTTAATAGCTATGAAGATGGCAGAAGAAAAAATTAATGCAGCCCACAAATCACTTTAATAAATTAACACGATGTTAAACAGAAGACATTTAAGAATTAAGGTGCTGCAGATGCTTTACGCGTATTTCAATGATACGGGTTCAAATGACATTAAGCAGGCTGAAGAAAAGCTTTTGAACTCAGTCAATCGCATTTATGACCTTTATGTTTATTTACTTCTTAGTTTCCCTCTTATAAAGAAAATAGCGATGAACAAACAAGAAGAGAGGAAAAATAAGCTTCGGCCTAGCAAAGATGATTTGTATCCAAATTTAAAATTTGTTGAGAATGGATTAATAAGATTAATTGAGAACTCAAAACAACTTAATGATCTATCAACACTAAGAAATGTCAATTGGGATAATGATTCTAAACAAGAAATGTTCCGGAAAATATTCATTGAAATAGAAAAAAGTGAAACTTATTTTGAACACATGAATAATGAGCAGAATGATTTTGAGGGAGATCGGGTTTTTCTTATTCAGTTGTTTAAGACAGAAATAGCCAATTCACCATTGATCTATGACTTTTTTGAAGATGAAGACATCCAATGGATGGATGACATCGATTTGGCATGTGCAATGGTTATCAAAACGCTGAAGGCCTCAAAGGATAATAAATTCAGTATAATGCCGCTATACAAAGCCAACGATGACGAAAAAGATTTTATATGCACCTTATTGAAAGAGACCATAAGTCGAGATGCTGAAAATGAAAAAATGATAGAAGGTTTGGTACAAAATTGGGAATTTGAACGTATTGCGAAAATGGATGTTTTACTTTTAAAAATGGCAATAACGGAGCTTCAAACTTTTGAGACCATTCCTACGAAGGTTTCAATCAATGAATACATTGAAATTTCTAAGTTTTACAGTACGCCAAAGAGTAACATTTTTATTAATGGTATTCTCGATAAGTCTGTAAATTTACTTTCAAAAGAAAATAAAATAAATAAATCGGGTAGAGGCTTAATTCAGTA
>CALKHF010000041.1 GCA_938092255.1 uncultured Flavobacteriales bacterium
ATTTTTTGACTTGAAACCCAATAATTTGCATCAAGATTATAAGGGACCTTTGGATTGCCTTCATCATTAGGGATACAAAATGTAGAATTCCCTTTATATCGAACACCAACGCTATCGTATGAAACTCCATCTAGAGTAACAATTGCAGGCATTCTATAAGCGGGGTTATTAAAGAATGCATTCACAAGAGAATTGTGATAATTGGCGTCATAAAATTGAATATTCATCTCCCTAATGATTCCTTGGTCATAAAATCCTCCTGGATTATCATAAAGTATTTGAGGATTATAGAGGATGGCCTGAGATTGTCCTGTCAATGGAAGCAGAGTAATAAAAACAAGTGTTTTTATTAAATTGAGGTTGAATAATTTTTGCATAGAATCGTAAAGTTATGCATAAACAAAAGATATTAATAATCGAGTGCTTGCTTTTGTTTTTTATTTTTGATTCAAATTTTTAGAAAATGATAAAGTACAATCCCAAAACCTGGTTCAGGCATATTGTTTCCATAAATCATAGTGATACGATTAATAAACTTTGGAAAGAGCTTGTGGCTCTAGGGCTTTTTACTTTAGGGATTGCTTATCTTGAAATCAACTATATCGGCAACACAGAAAAGCTAAAAGACCTAATGCAGGTATATTCTCTTGTAGGTTTTGTATTGTCATTACTCCTCGTTTTTAGAACAAATACAGCCTATGACCGCTGGTGGGAAGGTAGAAAAAAGTGGGGTGAATTGGTTAATAATTCTCGAAATTTAGCACTTAAGATTTCGGTACTGACCATTGATGATCAGACCAAAAACTACTTTAGCCGGATGATATCTAATTATGCCATTGCCATGAAGGAACACCTTAGGGAGGGGGTGATTACAGAAGAATTGGATTTAACCCCGGATGAAATAAAGGAAATAGAAAGCTTTGAGCACAAGCCCAATTACATCATCTCAATGCTTTACAAAAAATTAGACGAGCTTAAAACGAATGGGCAATTAAGCGAAGAAAATTATATTGTTATTGATGTCAATTTAAAATCATTTTCAGATATTATAGGAGCTTGTGAACGAATCAAGAACACACCCATTCCATATTCGTACAGTATGTTTTTTAAGAAGTTTATATTCATTTATGTGACGACACTTCCCTTGGCTTTTGTTTATTCTTTTGGGTACTATTCATCCTTGGTTTCTATCTTTGTTTTCTATGTGCTTGTGAGTATGGAAATTCTGGCCGAAGAAATCGAAGACCCTTTTGGAAAAGACGATAATGATTTGCCTACGGATTCATTAAGTCAAAAAATCAAATCAAATGTTCAGGAAATTTTGCGCTAATTAAAGTTTAATATTACTTAATTTGGGATACTTGACGAGGTAATTGAATTTCAGCTCCTTCTTTTCGTTGGCATTTAATTCAATATTCCACAAGAGCTTTCCCGTTTTATCGTTCAACTTTGCTCCTGAATAATCAATACGATTCACCTCAATGGATTTTCGTTCTGAAATAGGAAACTGGTCTTCAATTACAATGTTAATTTTCGCATCCTTATTGTTACGTACCATTATGTTCCACCCAACAGTTTCCTTAATGTAATTGCCCACCACTCTTTTGTCAAAGAGCTCTTTATTCCCTTCTCTTTTCACGACGATATTACGGTCTCGACCTAAGGAAATACTCAGTGTGTCAGACGCTTTTTCAGTATCAATACTTGATTCACCGACATAGGTTCCTTGATAATAAATGTTTGATTTCCCAGGCAATAGATTAAGAGCTGTCCAATTAGTGAGTTCCGCTGTTAAAAAGGCATCTTCATCTAGCTTTGGAACAGCATGATAGATGTACTTTACGGGTATATTTACGTCTTTCATTTTGATGCTATAATCCTCTCCGTCTGAAGGAATAGTATAAGGGATATCTATAGTGTATTCTAAATTTGTAACACTTGTTTTTAACGAATTTGAAATGTAATTTGTCGCTTCTACTGGATCTCCTTGAACTTTGACACCGTCTATGTAGTAGTATTCTGAATTGTTCCGAGAACCTCTTACACCGCTTACCGAAGAGGCTACTTTTTGAACACTTCTTGCAGGCATCCTACTGATGTCTTGCCTGGTTACAGTTGCTCCTGAAGCCCCACCATCTTTATCAATTAATGGCGTTTTATAGGCAATAACGGATACTTCTTCCAACATTTCGACGGCAGATCTAAGTTGAAAATCAAGAATGGTTAATCTATCGGTATTTATTTTCACCCCCGAAACTCGACTATTCGTATATCCCACATTTTTCACTTCAACTACATAAGTTCCAGTTTGAAGTGGCTTGATTTGATACTTTCCGTCGAAATCGGAATTGGCTCCACCGATTATTTCGTTGCTCTTTAGAATGATAACTTTTGCAAATGGAATTGGTTCTCCATTTTCGTTATCGAGCACTCTTCCCTTCAAAGAACCGATACCTTTCTGCTCCACTTCTTTTTTGTAAGGGTTAGGCCTTCCGAGTATCCAGGACACCAGCTCCGGCTGTTCACCACTTAAAGAGGGATTGTTGGTGCTTAATTTGAGATTTACTTTATCCCAGTTTTCACCAGAAGATTGATAGACATCGGCATTATAAACAATGTTAAGTGGTTTGGTTATCTCGTCTACCCTGAAATCGTAATTTGGTGTCCAACCTGCAGAGGACACATAATAACTCACGCTTAACTCATCATTCATTGCAGTCAAACAATCAAGGGTGATAATGATTCTACTGTGCGTTGTCCGCCTTTTAACAGAGCTTGTATTCAATTGAGAATAAAGATTTTGAATGGCATCTTTCTTCTCGTCCATTTTCACGGAAAGATTTAATTTCCCCTGACGTATTTCATTCAAGCGAGTTCGATAAAAATCCGCAGCCTCTTTGAGGTCTGAAATAGCCGATCCCTCTTTATTCTTATTGAGTTTTCTGTTGTCTGACAGAAGCTGTTCTTCAAGCGTAAAGACATCGAATTGGTTCGAAATACTTTTCATTTCGAGCTCTAATGCTTCAATTTTATCTTCAATAAGTTTTTCTGCAGTACTTTTTTTTGTGCTTGGGTACACAAGTTCGTGTTTCACTGAAAGGATTTTACAACCCTCAGTTCCTTTTACTTGAATGCTCTGCTCATTTAAGGTATTGGGCAATTCATTTAAGACCAATATGTGCTTTCCTTTTGGCGCACGTAATTTGCTTGTTCTTGAGATTTGGGCACCACTAAAAAAGACGGTGACATCTTTAATTTTAGAAGTGGCTTCTAGAGTGTCAATTGCTCCAAACGCAGTACTTGAAATGATAAGGGCGGTAAATAATACAAGATTTTTCATAGACAAGGAATTTAAGACCTCTTAAAGGTACAATAACAAATTCAAAACAAATGTTCGAAAAAACTATTTAATCTCCTTGTTTAAAAGTGTTTGTGTTGGGAAAGCAAAGTCCAGCCCTGCGGCATTGAATCGTTTAAGCACTTCTTTTGAGATGGTATTCTGTGAATCCAACCAATGTGCCTCAGGCTTGATGTAGTAGAGAAAGAGAATCCCTAAAGAGAAGTCTCCAAAATCCTTGAATCCTACCGCGCAGTCCTTTTCTAAAATATCAGAATGATCGGCAACAATGGCTCTTAAAATATCTACTCCCCTTTGCATATCCTCTTCAGAAGTATCATATGTGAGACCGAGGTTTAGAGTGATTTTAAGTGCTGGTTGCGAGGTCACATTGACAACACTATTATCCGTAAATGTGCTATTTGGAATGGTAACGATTCGACCATCAAGCGTTCTTACACGAGTACTTCTTAAACCAACTTCTTCAACAACTCCATCAAAACCTTCAATTTGAATTCGATCCTTTATTTTAAATGGCTTATCTAAAAAAATCATGATTCCCGCAAAGATGTTTTTAACGGAGTCCTGCGCGGCAAGAGCCAAGGCCAAACCACCAATCCCAAGTCCCGCAATCATGGCTGTAATATCGAATCCGATGTTGTCAAGACCGATAATGACACCAAATACCCAAATAATAGATTTGGTGACCTTTCGAATGATTGGAAGCATATAGTTATCTGCCCCCCCATCAGTTTTTTCTACATAAGGTTGCACAACCTCCGTTACCAAAGCATCAAATACACGGGACACGATCGACGTAAGTGTTAGAATAATTGAAACATTTGCTATTCCCTGAAGAAAAGCCAAGAAGCCGGGATTACCAGACAAATCTAAATAGTGAATAGCAATCCAGTATCCACCGATTAGAATCGAATAAATAATGGGTTTTTCTAAAGTCTCAATGAGCACATCATCCAGGTTGGTTTTGGTTTTTTGGGTGAGCCTTGTGACGATATTGGCAATTACCCAATACGCAATTTTAGTTGCAATAAAAGAACCGATTACAATTCCAATCGCGATTCCCCAATCCTCAATAGAATTCCCTAAAAATTTTTCATCTAAAAATGTCATGTTTTTTTTTTAATACTTTCACAATACTTTGGCAAAGATAAGGAGGATTATCTAATTAAAGTTTTAAAATGTATAATTCACGAATCGACCAAAGTCATGAAGCAGTCCCCTTTTAGTCTTGGACATTGTTTTCAGGGTTAGAGATCCCAAGCGGTAATCAATCATAAAAAATCATCTATGCGAGACAGTTTTTTACTCCCAAATCTTCTTCATGAATTAAAATCTAATGGGTGCTTTAATTTTTAAGTACTTTGACCCTGATAGGACACTCGTCAGATTCAATGGATAGCACATATAGTCCATTTTTTAAGTGGGTCATGTCAATTTTTGATTTCACGTTTAATAAATTGCCTTCTCCAATTTTTTCTCCTAGACTATTTGTAATGAAATAGGGCGTTCCAATGAGTTCACCTTCGATTAAAATGTTTAATATTTTGATTACCGGGTTAGGATATACATCTATCAGTTTTTGGTTACTAATAAAAGAAATGTTCACCTCCTCATCTTGAATACAACGAACACAATTCCCGTCAGCTCTTGCACGACTTCCCATCATTGCTACGGTAGGACTTATTCCTAGGGTTTTTGTGAATCCAGGTCCATCTGTTGTACTTGTTCGATATCCGCCAAAAGTTCCCAGGTTTCCGATGGTTCCGGACATTCTACTTCGGGCTCCAGCAAGTGTTAGTTTTAAAGGGGAAGCAAAAGCCCCTTCACCATCTGTAGAGCTCCAGGAAGACATTTCTTCCTCCCATTCCTCTGCTGTCGGGATTCGAAAACCTTCTGGACAAGGGTTATTGATTCCATTAACTCCTTGCCATAAGTTATTGTTTTCTGGGCTAAGCCAATCATCAACTCCAAGGATAAATAGATCGTTTGCAGGCACTTCTGTTTGAGAAATCACAGTAGTGGTGGAAGATGTTCTCAGTTGATGCCCATCTGCTTGGCGACCCCACTGAAACAAATCTCCATAAGCGTTTTCATCGGTTATAGATGTTGCAACTTGACTGGCTCCAAGGTTTTTGTTCATCCATGTCCGGCCGGTATTTACGTTAGTAACGATTTCAACATTTTGAGCATGAATACAAGTCATACTTAATACACTAAATAATAGAATTTGTTTTTTCATATGTCCTTTGGACAAGCCAAAAGGCATAAGGTTTAATCCCTTCCCAAAACCATTTTGATTAATGCCATATTGCAAGAAAAGGTCATTGATTGAGGCGCTTTGTTTTCGTGTCTCGTTTTGAACCGATTCATGTATCAAAACACATACATAACAGTCAAGAGATTTAATGATTTGGGATGGATAAACAATTCATTAAAATGTAAAATTGTATATTTAGAATGCTATTAACCAAAACAACTACTAGAATTCCATTCCAAATTTTAACATCGGGCGTCCTGTATTAAACAGCTATTTTCGGTCCATTTTAGAATGGTTTTAGTAGAATAACATTTAACAATGAGCAAAAAATTATTTGTGGTAATTTCCTTTTTGGCTTCAACAACTTTTATTATACACGCTCAAAACTTCATAGTCAATACTGAAAATGACAGTCCTGATGTAAATCTTGGAAATGGCTTATGTGACGACGGAACTGGGAATTGTTCCTTGAGGGCCGCTGTGATGGAATCGAATTCGCTCGGAGGCGCACATGAAATTTCTCTTCCTGATGGACAATACATTTTATCCATAGCAGGTCGAGGTGAAGATCAATCCGCAACGGGAGATATTGATATAAATTCAGACATTACAATATCTGGAACATCTGCTTTTGGTACAATAATAAACGCAGATAGTCTCGACAGAGTATTTCATGTTTTGCCTGGTAATTCTGTAGTTATGTCATTAATTGCAATAGAAGAGGGGCATGTATTTCCTGGAAATGGTGGGGGTATTTTAAATGAAGGGACATTGACTTTGAACCAATTGCATATTTCAAATAACACAAGTGAATTGAATCAAGGTGGAAATACGATAGGTGGTTTTGGGGGAGGAATATCCAACGAAGGAGTATTGAACGCGTCTAGAGTAACGATTTTTGAAAACGAAGCAAAAGGAGGCATTGGCACAAATGGCTCTAATGGAGGTGGAGGCGGAGGAAGTACCCCGGGATTTGGTGGAGGCATATATAATAGTGGAACTGGGGATATTATTCTTGAAAACTGCACCATTTCATCAAATTTGGCTGTCGGAGGAAAGCATTCAAATGGATCTACAAATGGGGGAAATTTCACAATGGCGGGAAATCCTGGTGCAGGTCCTAATGGCGGGACAGCAGGAGCAGGCGGAGGAGGAGCTGGAGGAGATGCAACAGGTGATTATTCCGGAGGTGGTGGAGGAGGAAGTTCAGGTGGGTTTGGAGGCACAGGAGGTCTCGGGGGCTATGGCGGTGGCGGTGGTGGAAGAGGCGCAAAATCTGGAGGAGGATCTTCTGGAGCTGGAGGATTAGGAGGCTTTGGTGGAGGTCAAGGTTCTGGCCCATGTTGTTCTTCTGGCGGTGGCGGGGGAGCTGGTGCAGGACTGGGTGGAGGAATCTTCAATAATGGTGGAAACATTAACAGTACCAATGTAACGATTGCCTACAATAAAGCCCAAGGAGGACAAGGACGTTTTTTAAATGCGACAAGTGGATATGCCGCAGGTGGAACAGATGGCGAAGGATTTGGTGGAGGCATATTTAATCGAAATGGAACGATAGATTTAAACAATTCACTGATTGCCTACAATAAAAATGTTAACGACGTAGAAAATGCGAATCTATCGGGAATTGTCACTGACGAGGATTTATATGGGGGTTTTACTTCAACTAGTGGAAGCAATTTAGTATTCAACATAGGAACAGGAACATTAGGAGGAAACACGTCTGGAAATGTTATTTCTTCGGACCCGGGATTAATGCCTTTAGCTGATAACGGTGGAACAACCTATACGCATGCACTTTTACCATGTCCTCCCGGTCCTGCAGTTGATGCTGGGAATGATGTGGCAGCCCCTGCGCTTGATCAGCGAGAATTTCCGCGAAATGGAATTTCGGATATTGGTTCTTTTGAATCAGATCTTGCAGAAATAGAGCTATCATTTATAATTATTGAGCCTTGTGAAAACACATCCAATGGGAGTATAACAGTCACTCCACAGAGCGCACCAGAGTATTCTTTCCAATGGGATGCTGCTGCAGGAAATCAAGTTGATTCTATAGCCATTGATTTATCTGAGGGATTTTATTCGGTGATCATTACTGACGGTAATGGATGTGTGAAAGACACGACTTTTGAATTAATTTCCGCAACCACCCCTGATTTAGACGAGTATACCAATCAAGAAGAATGCGATTCTTATATTTTAGGTGAAATAACAGGAACAAATTTGTCGGGAACTGAGTCTTATTACACAGAGAGCGGAGGATTAGGAACGCCAAGTCTAGACGGGGACGTGTTGAGCTCTTCTCAAACCATATATATTTATGACATTGTTGGAAATTGCTCTGATGAGGTATCATTTGACCTTATCATACATAATCTACCGGAAGTGATAAGCTTTACAGGAGGGGGAGAGTATTGTGAGGGCGAGTTGCCTCAAAATTTAAGTGTAGAAGTAAGTGGAATCTCCGATTTCACATTGGAATATACAATTGACGGAATCCAATCGAGCATTGTTTCTTCAGATCAAATCATTGACTTAGGAAGTATTCCTGGAGTATACTTCATAAATGGAATTCAAGATGAGTTTTGTGAGAGTACGGTAGACCTTACTCAATCGATCATTGTTCATCCATTGCCGCCTGCTCCTTCAACTTCAGGAGACCAATCTTTTTGTACAAATGAAACCATTTATCCTATCGATGCTCAAGGCGATCCGGGAGGTCACACTTGGTATGCCGATGAGGGCTTAACACAATTTCTAGGCTCTGAGGATCAATATCTACCTCAAAACACCCAAGGCATACAAACTTATTATGTCACTTCTACTGTAAATGATTGTGAAGGTCCCGCTCAAACAGTTGTGATTGAGGTTAAAATTTGTGACATTGTTATTCCAACGGCTTTTACGCCGGATGATGATGGTGTTAATGATACCTGGAATATTGTTAATATTGATTTGGTTTATCCGAACAATGTGGTAAGTGTCTATAATAGACTTGGAAATAAAGTATATGAGTCCGAAAAAGGCAAGTACCAAGAAACGCCTTGGGGTGGTTTTTCTAATTTAAAAGCGTTACCTGTTGCCTCGTATTATTACATTATTGAATACAATGATGACAACAAGAAAAGTGATACTGGTCACGTAAGCATCATTAAATAATCAATTCCTTGTGTTATCAATAAGAGCTTCAGCAATACTTTCTGAAATACTTAGATTTAAATTTTCTTCTAACCACAACCATTGCCCAGCGGGATTTACTTCTAAAAAGTAATATTCGCCATTTGGATCTACAATAAAATCGTACGCACCAAAAAAAATTTCGAATTTTTGATGAAGAATTAATAGTTTTTGTTCAATTGATTTAGGCAAGTCAAAGATTTCATAATTTATATTGATTTGATCTTTTCTCCAGTCAAACTTGGTGGCATTATTCTGTTGCGATTGTATTTTTATCGGGAACACTTTTCCTCCGACAATAGTGATTCGAAGTTCAAAATCTTTCTCAATATATTCTTGAAAAATACATGGAGCCTGCTCTATATTATTTGATTTTTGGCTTACCTCCTCTTCAGTCATAATTGAGGAATATAAAACACGATCTGGAGGAACGATATAATAGCTTAGAGGTTTATATACGAATTGCTTAAACGCCCTGACTTTTTTTTGGACCTCATTTTTGTTATTGCTAATAATTCCATTAGGAATTTTGAACCCCTCCTCTTTTGCCATGTGAAGCTGATAGGGTTTATTTCGACAAAGAGCATCTGTCTCTCTTCGGTTGATCCAGAAACACTCATTGAGAAAATATTTTAAGGGCTCTAATGTCAACTGCCACTCGCGGTGAATAAATTTCGACCTTTCAAATTCTTCTTTCGTTTCGGGTACCGAAGTCAGATTGGGTTTAAGTCTCCACCACACAGATTTAATGTTGTTTATTTCAACAGCATTACCCTGTGCGTTTATTTGAATACTTAATGGGTCGTATGTGTAGCTAATCGAATTTTCAGATCCTTTAAAAGGATTGAGAACAATTGGGTGCTCTCCCCTTTTTTTAAGTAGAGAGTATATTTTTGCAACATGGGGATCGTCTATATCCCCAATGATTAGGATCCAAAACATGAGAACAATATTAAGGCCTCATAAAGAGGCCTTTGAATTACATATCTGTATCAGCATCTGCACCCGCATCTGCTCCTCGAGGACCGTTTGTTATTGTGGTTGTACTGGTTCCGCCATCGGGATTGTTGGCAGCAGCCTTACTTGTCATTGTTTCGCCTAAAGGTTTAATTGTTGTTTCTTGTCCTTCTTCTACCTCTAGTGTGATTTTGTATTTTTTACTCATGGTATTGTTATTTGATAATTTGCCTACTCTATTCAGTTTTGGGCGACCCTGTTAAGTGAGTTTTAGTCAGAAAATGTAAATTTTCACAGCAAATATACATTTTTATTTAAACCCCCTAAATGAAGGTTAATTATTGTAAATCAAATAATTGATTCACCATTGAGATCGCTTGTTAGTACATCTCCCATGTAATTTAGGAAAGGCCTGATTGCGTCTAATTGTTCAGACATCCAAGAATCAAAATTGGAATCTAATCGCTTGTCATCTATATTTTTTATAAATACAAACTGTTTGTGTCTAAGATATTCAATACCAGGATGCTCTTTCTCAAATCCTTTTGGTACTGTTTTGAGTTGATCCCCTTGCATTTCCCCCCAAGCTTTAATCATCGGTGGGTTAAGTGCCATCTCTGAAAAATACTCGTGATCCATTTCAATTTCTTTGCGAATTCGAAAAAGGTCATCTTTATTCGGGCCCCAAAACCCTGCTCCAATAAATGAACCACCAGGTTCTAGATGGAGGTAATATCCACCTCGATATTTTGGTTTTTGTCGATGGAACGAAATGCCAAAATGTGTTTTATAAGGTGTTTTGTTTTTTGAAAACCTAACATCTCGATAAATTCGAAAAACTTTATGTTTGTCAAGCTGGTTATTATTGTTCAATATTTCGAATAACCGAGAGGATAAATCAACGACAGCATTTCTAGCCTCGTCATGCTCCGTTTTATGGGCTTTAAACCATTCTCGGTTGTTATTTTCTTTGAGTTTTTCAAGAAAAGAAAAGACGTCTTTGACCAACATGTTTTTTTATAAAAAGAATTTAAGCCATGAAAATAGTAAATTCTTCTCTAAGCAATTATGCTTCTATCGCATCATGTGATTTTGTGATGCCTTTAATTAGTGCTGAGCTGAATCCATTGTGTTCCATTTCGTTTAGTCCGACAATGGTGCACCCTTTTGGAGTAGTCACTTTATCTATTTCAAATTCGGGATGATTGCCTTCTTCAACAAGCAGTGCCGCGGCACCTTTCACTGTTTGATTGACAATTTCACTTGCTGTTTTTGAGTCAAAACCAATCTGAACACCTCCTTGAACCATACTTCTAATGAAGCGAAGTGCAAATGCAATTCCACAGGCACCCAGTACTGTTGCCGCATCCATTAACTCTTCATCTATTTGGATTGTAGAACCAATGGATTGAAAACAGTCCTCTATTCTCGGGTTAATGTTTTTGGTGTTTGATGCAATACAGGTTATGGCTTCACCCACTTTAGACGCTGTATTTGGCATGGCACGATAAATAGGGACTTTATTTTGAATGACATCGTTTAGTTGGGCGATGGAAACTCCAGAGGCAAGACTAACAAGCTCATGTTTTTTTGGATCTAATTTGGGCAAAATCTCATCTAAAACAGTTAATACCGTATATGGTTTTAATGCTAAAATTATGATATCAGAATTGGTCACGGCTTTACTATTATCTGGAATTACATTCACCCCTGACTTTTCAAAAACTGAAAGTTCGGAGATGTTGCGTTTGGTGATCGTTATGTTTTTGGGGAGGTATTCTTTATTCGCTAATAATCCTTTAAGTATAGATTGACCTAGATTCCCTCCTCCGATAATGGCAATTTTTGTGTCCTTCATGCGGTAAAATTTTCCGCAAAGTTAGCCGTTTATTTTGTTGACGTGAAGTAAAAATTTATTTAAGAATTTTTAGGATTACTGCGTATTCTCCAATTCGGCTCTGGATTTCATGATTTCCATCACAAATATCCCATTCACCTTCCCTAAATTCAACTTCTAATTGAAGCGCTTTGATATCTCCTTCAATGTTTTCTAACTTTTCATTAAGTTCTTTGATGGACACATTACTTTCACAGAATTTTATGTAATAATCTTGAATAGATTGACGAATATAATATTCAACATGATCGGTAGTTTTCCCTGCTTTGTTTACAAAGTTCTTTTTCACAATTGGAGCTTTAATAATAGCATGTTGGACAACGGGGTCAGGGTCATCACAAACACCCATTACAGTTTCTTTCTTTGTAGAACAAGATAAGGACACACCTGCTATCAAGAGTAAAACAAAATTCAAAAAGGGGTAGTGATATAATGTCATTCTTTTCTTTTAAACGTATGCCCAATATACGATTATCTTATTTAGGCCGGTCAACATCTTCCTCGATGGCAATTTTTCCCACGACTGGGATTTCGTCAAACGGCTCATCAACCTCGCCTAGTTCGTGAACAATATCCCCCATTAGTGGTTCGGGTTTAGCAATGTTTCCCACTGTATGTAATTCATCTATTCGTTGAGTACTATCATTTGCAATGGAATCACCCGATGTGATTGGGGAGTTTTTTTTGGTATCCGGTTTACGTTCTGCTGTGGATTGATTACACCCAAAAAGAACCATGAGAATACTGAGTATTGAAAGTAGTGAGGTACGCATTGGGATAAAACCAATCTTCTGATTAATTCTCAGCTGTTGGTTGTTGAACCATTGTTCTTTTTTAGATGGGATTCGTTTTACCGGTTCTTTAAGGATACGCCCACAAATTCTTTCGTTTCCCCTGTTTGAGAGATACTCTTTAATTTCTTCTGAAGACATTTTGGTAAAATCCACAACAGTTTTTTTGCAGAGTTGACAGTGCCTTCCCAGTTGATTTGGGGTCATTTTATTCCAGTCTTCAAGACATGGTTTTTCAATTTTTAGATCTTGGTTGTTCATGCGCTTTTTTATTGCGTACAATTAAGGGCAATAGACGTTCATTTTTTACGGCATCAAAATAGAATACTCAATAATCTCTTCTTCTGTCAGGTAATGAATATCGTTTGGCGAGGCGGAATTGATGATAAAGTAATACAGTGATTCTGCATCTTCTTGAGAGTATCCTACACTAACGTAATAGTCAATGTAGATTTGGTGCTCCTCGTGGCCTACTGGAAATTCCGTGGCGGATGTAGACCCGTCGCTCCAGGCATGAACTCCGATCTTTGCGCCTTCTTCCATAGTGCGGATTGTTCCCGCTAAGAATAGATCAACAGCTCCAGATTCAATAACTGCATGCGGGGGCAAATGTGTATTGATTAAATTTTCCTTGACCATAGCGGCCACCTTAAATAATTCCTCATCATTCCTTGAACCCGGGCATTCCTCCATGATTAGAAGTTTGATATTTGGATATTTACTGATTAGCCTTTCGAATTGATTGTCGACCCTACTTCCCATATCGCCATTGACCACTACAGTGGTGTCATTTAGCACATAGAAAGGCCCAAAACGATCCACGTACCCTTTTTTACAAGAATTGAGCTGCATCGCAAAACACAACATGAGTAATCCGAGGCTGATTTTTTTAATCATAGGAGTGCTTTCTATTTCTAGAATTGAACGGTCCAAGATGTTAATGTTCCACCAGCGAATATCCCCATTCCGTTATTTACATTTGAGTACACCTGAACCGGGGTAGCAAAGGGGTTGTTAATCGTTCGTTGATACATATTGAATGACTTGAGGTAATTAAAATACTCCTCACTCGTATTGACCAATCTTATTTCACCAAAAAGATCCATTTCCTTAAGCTCAGCATAATTAATTACACTAAATGTTAGGGAGTAGTTTTCCCCATCAAAGTTCTGATCTTTGAGCATGAGGTATAAATAAGTATTTTCAAAACCTCCGAAATTGAAACGGTTCACCGTTTCTACATTTATGTCGTCACAGGAAATTTGTAAAGGCTCTCTAATTTCTATCGTATCCTGTTCCCACTCATCGATCCATGTTCCGGTAACATAAACCTCCAACATGTAGTAATTCGAAATGCTTGGAGGGTCCTGGAAAGTAATTGTAGCCTCGAGAATGGTTTCGCCATCGCTATTGGTACTTGTTACGGTATCAAGCTGATATATAGGCACTGCTGAGGGAATGGAACTTGAGGCATTTACACTTTCATACCCACTAGCACTGGCCTCTATAGTGTAGCTCTGATTTGCTTGAGGGCTAAGCCCTGTTGGGGAAGTATACAAGCCATTTCCTTGGTGTGTTAGTGTGGTAACTAGATTTGCATTTGCATCAAAAATATTGACATTGGCATCGTCTATTGTTGTATAAGAAGTTGTTTCTAAAACGCCGACACTACGGCTGATATGTGCAGCCCAAATGGAATCATTGGTAAACAAACTGTTTACCACAATTCTTGGGGCAATATCTTGTGCATCGAATTCAATTTCTTTGGTGCAATTACTCAAGGTAAGAGCGCTGAAGATTAAAAGTAGGGGAAGTAAATTTTTCATGTTTTAAAATTTAAAGCTATAAGAGACGCTCGGGAGAATCGGAAATAAGCTCAGCTGATTTAGTGTGCGAGAGCCATTATCTCCTTCCTCAAAAAAGAGGTAAAATGCATTTTGACGAGAATAAGCATTGTATAAGCCAAAACTCCATGTGCTTTCCCAATTTTTCTTTTTCTTATGAAGGTTAACCCCAATATCAAGTCTGTGATAGGCGGGCATGCGATAGTCATTACGCTCTTCAATGTGTTCAATCGGCTCATAAGGAGTGTTGGGGCCTATACTTAAGCTGTTTACTCCAAGATAGGTTTGTTGTGCTAAAGTTGTCGCATATCCTGAGCCAAATACCCAAACGATACCAATATCAACTTTTTCATTGAATTTATGGGTAATGGCCAATCCGATATCGTGTCTTCGATCATAAATATAGGGGTATGGATTTCCAAAATTAAGAGAATCAAATTGACGGTTTGACCAACTCAAAGTATAGCCGATCCATCCTGAAGTTTTACCCATTTTTTTCTCAACCAAAAGCTCTAATCCATAACTATTTCCAGTACCAACAGTGATTTTGTTTTGCCAGTCCTCATCGGATCCAAAAAAGCTAACCCCTTCTTTGTAGGCAATAAGGTTTTGCATGTCTTTGTAATAGGCTTCAACCGAAAATTGAATTCCTTTTTCAAGGGTTTGAGCATATCCAAGTGCAAATTGATTGGAGTATTCAGGCGCAACACGATCTGTTACGGGCACCCACAAATCAGTAGGTAATCCTATTGTGGGATTTGTCAACAAGTGAAGAAACTGAGTCATACTTGAATAGGATGCCTTGATTGATGAATTCTCTGTGAGCATATATCTCGCTGAAAACCGAGGCTGAATGCTTGGGTACCATTCTTGACTGGCTTTAAAACCAGAGAAATGAATTCCTAAATTAAACTTGAGCCTGTTTGAAACCTCCCAATCATCTTCAAAATACACCCAATGCTCGTGACCATATTGTTGAACAGAACCAAAGGTGGTATCGATTCCATTTGAGATAGAATTAGATAACTGAATTTGATTTACGCCAGGCGTGAAGGTGTGATAAGTATCCCCGAGACCAAATTTAATGGTGTGATTGGGATTAGGCCTGAAATCAAAGTCAATCTTTCCTCCCCAATCTTGAATCCCCGAATCGTAATTGAATATTAAGTTTTGACTTGTGCTTGGTGTGCTCGGGTATGTTGTAGTAGATTCGTTTTCACCTCCTACACGAAATTGATACTGACTATATGTTCCTGTCACATTCATGAACAATTTAGGGGTAATGATCTTGTTCCATCGAATTGCGGCAATGGCATTTCCCCAGCGAAGCCCATTACTTGAGTTTTCAACAGTGGTCGAAGTATCGACATCAGTAGTAAATTCATTGGTTCCATCATTATAAAAACGATCTCTCCCAAAGTATCCACTTAAATAAAGCCTGCTTGTTTCTGAAAATTTATGGTTGATTTTCGCATTGAGATCCCAAAAATAATAACCGCCAGTTTGTGTACTAGATGAGCCAGGCTCTTCGCCTTTCCCCCCGCCTTGATTTCTGTTTCTCATATTTATAAAAGGTCGAGCAAGCAGGTCCACATACGTGCGTCGCCCCGAAACAATAAAAGAGGTTTTGTCTTTTATAATGGGCCCCTCTAAAGAGAGCTTTGAGGAAATTATACCAATACTACCTTCGCCGTGGAATTTCTTCATATTCCCCTCTTTCATTCGAATGTCTAATACGGAAGACAATCTTCCTCCATAACGGGCAGGAAAACCACCTTTGATCATGGTTACTTTATTAATCGCATCCGCATTAAAAATGGAGAAAAAGCCAAATAGGTGAGTTGCATTATAAATGGGAACTCCGTCTAATAGCATGAGGTTTTGGTCTTGGCCACCGCCTCGTACATAGATGCCACTAGACCCTTCACTTCCGGATTGCACTCCTGGGAAAAGCTGTATCGTTTTGATAATGTCTTTTTCTCCTAAAAAAACAGGAAGAGCCTTGATCTTTTCAATGGAAACGTCAAACGAGCTCATTTGAGTTTGCTCTTCAATATTCTTTTGGGCATTTACAGTAACTTCTTCAAGTTCTTGAATGGTATTCAGATCAACTTCCAGTGCGGTATTTTTCGATCCGTCAATTTGATATTCCATTGCTGTAAACCCCATGTAAGAAACCCTTAAATAGACACTGTCCTTAGGCAATGTTAAGCTGAAGAACCCATAATCATTTGACAAGGTTCCTTTTTTAGACTTAATGTCGAATACTTTAGCGCCTATAATCGGTTCGCCGGATGATAGGTCTCTTACGGTCCCGCTAATTGTGAACTTTTGAGAGAAGGAATGGAAACTAAGAGAAAAAAGAAACAGAATAAATAAGATGCTTTTCATTTTTGTTTTTTGGTATGTTAAAGGTAACGATGAAATTGAACTTTTGGTGTGTCTATAAGTAGGATAATTTAATAGAGTCTTGAACTATTAGTTGATTTATTGGTTTTTATGGAGTGAAAAACAACGCAATATGGTATTAACAAAATCAGAAATTCAAAACTTAGACAAGGTGAGAAGGTTGAACATTGTCAATTCAATAACAGGGATAAAGCCAGGAAACTTGGTTGCGACAAAATCTATTGATGATGTAACGAATGTGGCCATAATGAGCTCTGTTGTTCATCTTTCTAGCAATCCGGCACTAATAGGTTTTATTACAAGGCCTCATGGCGAATTTAGGCGAGATACGTTTAATAATATTATAGAAACCAAAAGTTTTACGATAAACCATATTC
This sequence comes from uncultured Flavobacteriales bacterium, assembly GCA_938092255.1. Lineage (GTDB taxonomy): Bacteria > Bacteroidota > Bacteroidia > Flavobacteriales_D > Crocinitomicaceae > UBA952. The sequence continues at coordinate 17,071 of CALKHF010000041.1, forward strand.
ATAGAAATATAATTGAGAAGGCGCACTTTACATCTGCTAAATTTGAGCAATCTATTTCTGAATTTGATTCCTGTGGGTTGACAGAAGAATATTTGAAAAATCAGTATGCCCCTTTTGTGAAGGAGTCTTCAATCAAAATAGGATTGAAATATTGCGAGCACATTCCAATACAAAGTTCAAACACAACGATGATTGTTGGCGAAATAGAACAATTGGTTGTTCCAGATGACATCGTTAAACCCAATGGATATGTTGATCTATCGACTGCTGATTCTGTCGGTATATCAGGGTTAAATTCTTATTACGACTTAAAATTATTGAATTCATTTCCTTATGCCAGAGTTGAAAACGTCCCAAGTAAATGGGATAAAAATGCTGGATAAGTAACGAGTTCTTATTTATTGTTACCTATTTTTACGCAGTTGATGTCTAAATAAAATGGGAAACAAAAAGCAGAATAGTTTTAAAGACCTGGGTTTCGTAAAAAAAGCACGAATATTTACTCAAAGTATAAAAATACCCGGTTATGTCGACCTAAGCTTGTATTCACTTATAAAGACATATGCTTCTGGACTGGTTAAAGGGGCTTTGGCTGCGAGAGCAGGGAGTGTTGCTTTTAGTTTTTTTATGGCTTTTTTCCCTTTTCTACTGTTCATGTTGAATTTGATTCCGTTTATTCCTGTGGCCAATTTAGATCAAACATTTTCTCTTTTTATCGAATCATTAATGCCGGATTCCTCAAAGGGGTTTTTTATGTCCATATATCAAGATATTCAGGGGAATCAGAGGAGCGGGTTGTTATCGTCGAGCTTCTTAATGTCTATTTTATTTATGGGGAATGGTATTAATTCTCTGTTCAGTGCATTTCAAGGCTCCCACCATGTTAAGGTTTCTAGACCATTTCTTCGAAAATACATATATGCGATTTTTATAGGATTGTTGATTTCAGTTCTACTCATCTCTTCGGTAATAGTATATGTTCTTTTTGAGATAAATATATTGGATAATTTGTCTGATAAAGGGGTGATAAAAAACGAATACGGTTGGTTACATGCAGGCGAATACATCTTGCTGGTCATGATGACCGTTTTAATCCCTGCAATCCTTTATTATTTTGGAACTCCCGGTGGCCGAAAGGAGCGTGTTTTTTCCACTTCCGTATTTATAACGGCAGGAATGTTCATCCTGAGCACCTTATTATTCGGAGTATATATAAACACCTTTTCGAGCTATAACGAACTTTATGGGTCGATTGGGGCACTGCTGATAATGATGCTTTACATATGGGTAAATTCGGTAATTCTTCTTTTGGGGTTTGAGTTGAATATGATTCTTAATGGTCTAAAGAAGAGGGAAAAATCCTATTAGGTTTATCAATTATTACATCATTAAATTCAATTAATCCTATACCTTTGGTGTCACTTTTAAATTAAAAAAATGAAAATTTATATCTTTTTGCTTTTGGGTTTTTCCATGTTCTCAATATGTGCGAATGCTCAAAAAACGGAACAGGTCAAAAAAACAATTGAGGTCGAGGTGGTTAAAGAGAACGATGAAACCAAAACGATTATTAGAACCAACGATAACGGAAAAATTAAGGAAGAAGTTTTTAAGGGCAAAGAAGCAGACGCAAAGCTAAAAGAAGTTCAAAAGACCTATAATACAAGTGAAAATAAAGACCATACTCTTGATGTTGAAGTAAAAGAGATCAATGGGAAAAAGACGGTTAGAGTAACAGAAACGATAAACGGACAAACAACGGTTACGGAATATGAAGGAAAGCCAGCTGATAAAAAACTAAAGGAATTACAAGTGCCTGTACCTGCCAAACCGAATAAAAAATCGAAAGACCTTAAAAAGCTTTAGTAAAATTTATTTTCTGAGTAGGCTACTCCTCGTATCCCAACAGTGCAAAAACGGAAAAGGATGAAAGCCAATGGTCGATATCATAATTGCCTTTTCCAATGCTTTTTTGAGAATAATCCCACATATCATTCATGTTCTGCACCCAAACATTTCGCAATTCATTGTCTATATCTTTGGAGTCTAAGGAAATCAGTAGGCCATTAAGACACCAGATTCTATTGAGGTGATACCCATCCCAATGCGCCTCATATTCATCGTGCTTGTCTGTTTTTTTTATGGCCATAACATCATTAACACGCTTTTTATCAAGCAATTCCGGGGCAAAGGTTTTTAACCATTTTTTTAGTTTTTTGGGACTGAGTACTTTTCTCATAATATCCGTAACAAGAAGTCCTCCCGACATGAAATCGTAGCCAATAGGTTCTTCAGCTAAGTCCTTGTAACCTGTTTTGAAATAATATTCAAGGGCTGTTTTTTCAACGATTTCTTTTAATTCTTCATCACCGAATGTGACCGCATAGTCATGAGCAAAAGCAAGCCCCATGGATGGGCTATCATGGCTTCCACTGATGAGCTGATTGGGGCTATAATTCTGCCAAAATATTTTATGGGCAGATACAATGTATGAAGCCAATGGAGAAAGGTTTTCAAGCCATATTTTTGCGTCAGGATCATCCCAATTAGCCAATTCATCTGCAACTTTAAGTAACCAGGATTGTCCGTATGGAAATTCGAAAAACCCAAATTCATTTGCTTCTAAAAATTCCGTTTCTCTTTTTATTTTTTCTGGACTAAAGCTCTCGTTAAGCCTTTCTCTAATTTGCTTTGCTTCGGGGACATTGGGAAATGTTTTTAGCAGCTTGACAAGACACCAATGATTGTGCACGCTGCTGTGCCAGTCAAAGCAACCGTAAAAAGATGGCCATAATTCCTCTGATGATGGCTCTTCATTAAATCCTCTAAGAGAGGGCCAATAATCTTCTCCAGAAATTGTATCTACATATTGAATTGCATATCGGTTTTTATAGATCCTTTCAATAAAATGAGGGGAGGTTTTTCCAGTGCATTCTAAAGAAAGTTTGGCAAAATAAGAAGCCCCTTCATCCGAAAGGGTGTAAGCGCCATCTTCACGATATTCAACAATCGATTTTTCTTGGGCATGCCCAAAAGCTGCAAGCCAAGTTAAAGTAATGCAGAGTAGATATTTCATAGCAACGTTTAATTTTATTCTTTCTTGGCAAAGCCATTTTTGATAATGGCTCTCGTTTCTTTTCCAATCCCAATTATTGATGTAACGTTTAAAGGGAATTCTAGTAACACATGGGTGAAGCTGAGAAAGAACAAAAAGCTCAATCCAATGGCATAATCATAAGCATAAAGACCACATGAAATGAGCCAAAGTGAAATCACACCGATGAATCGTATTTTTGGTACTTTGTGCCAACGGATCACTTCCGTTTTACTGAACCAATTCAGATAATGGTAGAGATATGCAAAAGCAATAAAGCGCATAAGCATAATTCCAATTTCCGAAAAGAACACTAGTGACCACCAATTGTCTTTCTGGCTGCCATTTTTAGCATCAGCTAATGCAATGGATTTCATGTAGTATGGATGTTCTTGATTTTGTATAATAAAGTCTTTGTTTAGAGAATCTTTCCACATTAATGAAAGCTCTTCCTTTTCCGATGAATCTTTGACGAAGTTATTGATATAATCTTTATTCGTCATGTTGGGTGTCAAGTCGAATTGTCTTAGAATACTCACATTCGTATTAAAGAATCCAGTCCCTTCAGCATAATAAGCTTCTGTTCCATATGAGGAGAGATAATTGCCATCTTTTTTTACAGGCAAAGAAAACACCAACACAACAGGTATAAGAATAAAGAATGCAATAGAAAGCAATCCCGTTTTACTTCTCGATTTGAGTGCTCCGAAAAGCATAAATAACCCTGTAAATAAATAGACATGAATGAGAGTCGGCACAAGCGAAGTCAATGCGAAAACTACAGAGCTGTTTTTAAATGAGTTTTTCTCTGAATTTGCCTCGAGTATTTCCTCTTGACTTAAGAATTCGGTATCCAGTCCAAACCAATCTGGGCTGTAATTAAAATAGATTCCAATGTAAAGGAGTGCAATACAAGCAATTTTAATATAGAGGTTTTTAACAAACACAAATAGGGCAACACTAAAAAGCCCAATGAGGATAAATAAACCCAATAGGTCCAGGTCTAAATTGAAAGAAAAGTAAACAATAATGTACATGATCAAAATAGAGGCTATTTTGATTTTTAGATCTTTAAACAATACAAAAAGGATGGCGCTAAAGAGGGCGAGCATAATAAAAATATCACCAAAACTCATGCTGTAATACCACTTCACAAAATCAATTTTAGCATCGACTAATGGCGGATATAGATCAAAGTTTAAAGACTCAAAATCATTGGCAAATGCAGCAATAGATAGTGCAACACCAATAAATAGTAGAAAGGTAAAATCATACTTCCCCTTAGAAAAATATTGTCGATCATGCAGCCAGCTAATTTCCGTCAAGTAATGTAGAGGCCCTAAGAATGCATAAGCAAAAAGAAAGGTCTCAAAAGGCATAAAAAAGGCAAGAGAGGCACTCATAAACATCAGGCCGATGTTTAAGTAATTGATTTGAGCGTCTCGAGATTTTAGCATGTAATAAAATTAATTAAAATATAGACAAAAACACACTATCTAATCTGGTCAATAATTTCATTTAAGGTAGGGCTTGGGCGCATTGCCTCAGATGCCAATTTCTCGTTTGGAAAATAGTATCCCTCAATATTCATTGGTTTTCCTTGAGCATCAATAAGTTCTGCAGTAATCTTATCTTCATTTGAACTTAAGTCCTCTGCAATTTTTGAAAAGCGGGTTTTTAATTCCGAGTCTTGATCTTGTTTTGCAAGTTCCTGGGCCCAATATAGTGCCAGGTAAAAATGGCTACCTCTGTTATCCCTTTCTCCACATTTTCTTGAAGGAGACTTGTCATTCAGTAAGAATGTACCGGTTGCCGCGTCAAGAGTTTCACCTAAAATTTTTGCTTTTTTATTGTTTGTTGTTTCTGACAGATGCTCTAAAGAAACGGCAAGGGCAAGAAATTCCCCAAGAGAGTCCCAACGCAGATGATTTTCTTTTTCAAATTGATCAACATGTTTGGGCGCAGAACCACCTGCACCTGTCTCGAATAAGCCTCCGCCATTCATTAATGGAACGATAGAAAGCATTTTGGCCGATGTGCCAAGCTCTAGAATAGGGAACAGGTCTGTGAGATAATCCCTGAGTACATTTCCTGTAACGGAAATTGTATCTATTCCTTTCTTTACTCGGTCTAAAGAAAATAGCGTTGCATCAAATGGTGATAGAATAGTAATATCAAGTCCTGTAGTGTCATGATTTTTAAGATATTCATTCACCTTTGAAATTAATTCAGCATCATGCGCACGGTTTTTATCTAGCCAAAAAACCGCGGGGTTTCCTGTAGCCCTTGCTCTATTAACGGCAAGCTTCACCCAATCTTGAATGGGCAAATCTTTAACCTGACACATTCTCCAAATGTCTCCGGCTTGAACCTTTTGCTCCATCAATACTGATCCGCTTGCGTCTGTGACTTGAACAGTTCCGGCTTCTGAAAGCTCAAATGTTTTGTCATGAGACCCGTATTCCTCCGCTTTTTGAGCCATTAATCCCACATTCGAAACACTGCCCATTGTTGTTGGGTCAAAAGCTCCATTTTCTTTACAGAAGTCGATGGTTGCTTGATATATTGGTGCATACGACGAATCTGGAATAACGGCTTTGGTGTCTTGGGTTTTTCCTTCCGAGTTCCACATTTTTCCTGAAGTACGAATCATTGCAGGCATCGAGGCGTCAATAATGACATCACTTGGGACATGTAGGTTCGTAATTCCATTATCAGAATCCACCATAGCTATGGCTGGATTTTCTTTATAACAATCCTCAATATCTCTTATAATTTCTTGTTTTTGCTCCTCCGCTAAGCCATTTAATTTTGAAAGAAGATCACCAAACCCATTATTTACATCTACACCAATCTCTGAAAACAAATCATTGTATTTCTCAAAAAGAGGTTTAAAGAACGTTTTTACCGCATGACCAAAAATAATAGGGTCAGAAACCTTCATCATGGTAGCCTTCATATGCAAAGAAAATAACAATCCTTTTTCCTTAGCATCAAGGATTTCTTTATCTAAAAATGCAATGAGGGCATTTACAGACATATGTGTGGCATCGACAATTTCGCCTTTCAGCACTGTAATACTCTCTTTTAGGATGGTTTTTTGTCCTGCGTTATTAACCAATGAGATAGATAAATAACCGTCATTTTTTATGGTAACAGAATCCTCGTTTGATTTAAAATCACCAGAAGACATTGTTGCCACGTGAGTTTTTGAATCTGATGCCCATGCACCCATTCTATGCGGGTTCTTTTTGGCGTAGTTTTTTACTGCTTTTGGAGCTCTTCGGTCTGAGTTTCCTTCCCTAAGGACGGGATTAACTGCACTCCCCTTAACCTTGTCGTAAGTTGCCTTGATTTGATTTTCATTGTCGTTTTTTGGCTCCTCAGGATAATCCGGTAATGCATATCCCTTTTTTTGAAGCTCTTTTATCGTTGCTTTTAATTGAGGAACGGAAGCGCTGATATTAGGTAGCTTAATGATATTTGCTTGAGGTGTTTTTGCAAGCTGCCCCAATTCACTAAGTGCGTCATTCACCCTTTGATCTTCAGAAAGAAAATCTGAAAATTGAGAAAGAATTCTTGCCGAAAGAGAAATGTCACGTGTTTCTATGTTCAAATTTGCACTTGAGGCAAATGCTTCAACAATTGGAAGGAAAGAGTATGTTGCCAGAGCAGGAGCTTCGTCAGTTTTGGTATATATAATTGTTGGTTTTTGCATATTTGTTTGTTTTATAACTAGGGCTTAAAGAAGAGCAAATTTAGCGATTCTTTCGGAGCTAATGGTTGATATTCAGCCTCAAATTTATATACATTGAAATAAAGAGCGGTTGTATAGACAAAAGATGAGGTGTTGAATCAAAAAAATGAATTAATTTAGGATTGACGACTAAACATAATAAATGATATACTATCGACAGAGGATCTTCTTTTATTTTATCGCCCTCCTTTGCCTGAGCTCTAGTTGCAGAACATTAGAGGCGTCTCTTCCTGATTTACACGCGTTGGATCCTGAAGAATTAAAGCCAAAAGAGTCTGTCATGAGTATTGAATTGCAGGTTAATATGAATCCTGTGCTTAATCTTGTTGAAAAAAGTACACCTAAAACATTTACAGGCTCAAAATCTGCTTGTGAAGGTGTAAGCTATAATTATGACTTTAGAAGAAACCCGATAATTTTTACCACTTCGAAAAAGGAGGTAAATTATACCCTTAAAGGTGATTTCTCTCTCAAACTAAATTATTGCCCATTGTGCGTATCCTTACTTGGAAAGAGTTCGTGTACGGTACCCCGTATTTATGGTTCATGTGGAATTGGAGAACCAAGAAGGCGGTACAGCATGACATACGGAACCTCCATAAAACTGAACAAAGATTATAGCCTGAGCTCAAAAACCCGTTTAAAAAGTTTCCAAATTAATGATCCATGTGAAATTACATTTGTCAATATTAATGTTACGAATAAGGTGAAGTCTGAGGTAGAAAATGAGTTAAAGGCAATGGAGTCAAAAATTGACAAAGAGATTTCATCTATAGACCTAAAAAGTAAATTAGATTCTGTTTGGAGAACCATCATAAAGCCTGTAGAGTTAGGGGCGTATGGTTATCTATTTCTGAATCCAAATCGAATTGCGGTTAGTGATTTGCTGTATCAAGATAAGTATGCGCTTTTTAATTTAAATTTATTCTTCTCTCCATTTATATCAACAGAAAAAAAGGACCTGATAAATAGCAATTTAGGAGATATGCCAGAGCATCATCAAGTAAGCGGATTTGACATTTCTGCTGATGTGAATGCAAGCTACGACTCTTTGTCGTCAATCTTGAAAATGGAGTTTTATAATTATGAAATCTTCATTAAGGGCAAGGTGTTTATTATTAAAGACCTTAGTATAATTGGTGTGTCTGAAGGGAAACTTGTTTTTGAGGTCGTTTTTGATGGTCACAGGAATGGGGTTTTCTACCTTATCGGAACACCTGTTTTAGACGAGGAAAATCAGATTTTAAGCTTTGAGGATATAGATTTTGAAATCAAGTCAAAGAGTTTTCTACTGAAATCAGCGGAATGGCTTATGAGTAAAAGTATAATTGATCAAATCAGCGCAAAGTCATCTATTGACCTTTCACAAAAATTGAGTCAAGTAAAATCAGAGCTTTTAGGAAAACTAAATGGTAAAATTAATGATGGAGTTGTGGCAGAAACCAGTATTAATGATTTGCGAATAATGAACTTATTGTTATCTTCCAAGTCTATAACTATTCGCACAAGTATTACAGGAAACTTAAAAGTCACAATTGAATAAATGAGGATTTACGCGTTTTTCTTCTTGGTTACTATCTTTTTTCCACTTGAATTAATCGGGCAAAGGTTTTCTTATTATGATTGCGAGCAAGGAATATCTCTATCTCACAACAATTATTATCACATTGCATTTCAGGGAAGAAAGGGAATAGATCGCTCAAACCTAAATGGCTATGCTGAGGGCGGCACCACAACAAAAAATCAGATCTGGTTGTTTTTTGCTCCACCAACTTCTGGTTTAATTAACTTAAATGTAAGAGATCAAGACTTGTCTTTTGACACATTCGTTTTTGCTGAAAATAATGACGGAATTTGTAGTGATTTTAAGAAAGGCGAGGCAAATCTTCTGTTAAACGAACCAAATAAAGATGCGCTAATAGATAGGAGCATATTTTTAGAGGAAGGATTCAAATACGCCATCGTTTTGGTTGGGGCAGAAAAAATTAAGGACTCACTTGAATTAAAGATCAACTTTTCTCCTCAAGATGAAGAAGGGAATAAAATTATTGACTCATTGGTGTTTGATCTTACAAAACCTTCAAGACAGAAGAAGTATTCATTGAGCATACGAAATGCACAGAATCAGATGCCAGTAAAGGGTAAAATATCATTTAATGGTTCAAATGAAATAGATGGTGCATATGTGGCAAGTGACTTAATCATGAACCTCAAACGAACCGTTAAGAAATGCGAGTTGAAGATAGATGCCGAAGGTTTTATATCATATGATGAGGAAGACTATGAAATTCTTTTGGGTGAAAATGGATTCCATGATACTATTTATTTAAAACCTTTGATTAGAGGTACTGTTGCGAAAATAGATGAAATTTATTTTGCTGCAGGCATGTCAATTATTTTAGAAGAATCAGCACCAAAATTGAATCGACTTAGAGATTTTTTATTAGTAAACCCAACTGTAAATATTGAAATACAGGGTCATGTAAATGGTGATGGGTCAAAGTCAATGAAGTCTAAACGATTATCAAAGAAACGAGCAAAAAGTGTACTCGATTACTTAATAGATGCAGGTATATCGTCTGACCGCTTAAGTTCAGTGGGGTTTGGATTTACACAACCAGTATACGAACATCCTAAGAATGAAATGGAAAAAGAAGCCAATCGGCGTGTAGAAGTATTGATCAAATGATTTATTAGTAATACGGGGAAATCATAAAGTATACCAATACCCCCGAGACTGCTACGTATAACCAAAGCGGAAACGCAAACCTTGTCCATTTCTTGTGCCTATCAAAGTCTCCTTGCCAAGCAAAAAGGTAAGAGAATAAAACAATAGGTATTACGATTAAACTCAATAAAATATGAGAAATGAGGAGACTAAAATAAACATATTTTAATCCTCCTCCTCCTCCGTATGGAGTGCTGTCAGAGGTCATGTGATACAAAACGTAAAGCAATAAAAAGAGAATAGAAAAAAGCAAACAAACTTGAATTGCACGTTGATGAAGTGTTCTATTTTTTTTCTTAATCGCCATAATTGCAACGATTAAGCCTATTGCCGTTAATCCATTTAGAGAGGCATAGACCGGAGGCAGAAAGCTTAAATCAACACCTTCTATTTTTATCGTAAATAAAACCGCAACTGCAATAGGTATTACAATAGACACTGTCCAAATGGCTTGTTTGAGTTTTTTTGAATTATTTGATATTGTATTCATAATGCATCAGTTTTTTAATGTCTTTCTTTAACCTGTCAAATTCTTTTTTGTTCACGTCTCCATTTTCATCTGTAATATTGTATACTCCGCGAACTCGTTGTTTTTTGTCTACGAGTGAAAAGGCCCCAGAATGGGCATATCCACCAGCCGCGTCTTTATCCTTTCCCGCGAATACTTTAAAGCCTTCAATCCCTAAGCGGTGGGTTTCTTTCTCGTCTCCCGTTAAAAAGTCCCAATTAGAACATCCATTACAATACCCGGATTTATATTTCTTTAGAGCGGATGGGATGTCATTTATGGGATCTATGGAAAACGATAAGATTTGGAAATGATCGAGATAATTGTTTTTTTGAAGCCAGCTGTGGAGCTTAGACATTTGGGTATTCATCAAAGGGCATATTGTAGGGCAAGAAGCAAAGAAAAACTCAGTAACAAGTATTTTGCCTTTATAGGTAGACTTATTTACCTCTGTAGAATCTTGATTCAAAAAACTAAAATATGGGATGGTTTCAAAAAGGGTGTCAATGACTTTTTGTCCATTTTTTTCCGTTTCAATAATATCAACACGTCCTATAAAAGGGAGAGTATTAGATTTTTTTTGAATTTCAGAACCGCGTTCGGAGCAATTGGTCACCAACAACAGTGTAAACATGAAATAAAACAATTTCATCGATTTATTTTGAGTTGGATTTATCATACTCTTTCTGAAGTAATGCCATGTTTTGTTCCATTCGTCTTATGTGACCTTCTTCTTTGCCAGATAAAACCATTCTTAAAGCATGTTTTTTATCCATTAGTAACATGAGCTCTAGAAATTTGTTTCCGTCTTGTAATAAGGATGTGCCATTGTGTTTAATATTGTAAATGGACCTAACATCACCTGTCGCCAATATCCAGATAGACGGATCATAATTGGGCACTATTTTTTTTAACATGCCTTCAACGGTCTCAAGGTCATTAATAGGGTTGCCATCTTCATCTGTTACAAATGAAATGATTTTAACTTGTTTTCTCTTTTTCGTTCGATTCTTCCAAATGCGTTCATAAATCATTTGATTGATGTGCCATAATAAAACAGAACAATTGTCAGGACAAGATTCTTGAATTGTAGTAATTAAAACAATGTCACCATCAAATTCAATTGAACTTCTGTTGTTTCCTTTCACATCTGTAAAGTTGAAAGATGTGATTTTGCCGTAATTTTCAAGGGTTTCAAACTTATGCTCGCAAGAACGAGTCATGAACAAAGTCATGCCTATAAAAATAACCGCTGGACCAAATACCAGCATGAACCCCCAAAAATTATTGAATCTTTTTTTTTTCAAAGAGAAAAATTAAGCGCCCATCCAAGCGTCTCCCACCGCCAAAGCTTCCCACAAGGCGATAAAGATGAGGTACATGATAAACAAAGCATATGGTATAAGAACGACATTCCTTAACCATTTCTTTTCATCCCCTAAGTGCATGAAGACCATCACAATATATCCCGCCTTCAAAAGTGTAAGAGCAACAAATGACCACTTTACAAAAGGCCAAGCACCAGAACTTTGTTTGATGTACGCGCCAAGTGCAACTTCCAAAATAGTAATGGCCGTTAAAAGTATAGTTACTTTCCAGATTTTTTTTCTGATCAGTTTCCCCTCGTCATCGGAATGATGGCCATTCAGTGAATATTCTATTAAGTCGTCTCTTTCCATAAAGCGTTAAATTTAAATGAGATAAAAGAAGGTAAAAACAAATACCCAAACTAAATCTACAAAGTGCCAGTACAATCCTGTTTTTTCTACCATTTCGTAATGGCCTCTTTTGTGATAAACCCCTCGCATCACACCAATTAAAATCAGAATATTGATAAGTACACCTGAGAAAACGTGAAAACCATGGAACCCGGTAATAAAAAAGAAAAACTGACCATATTGCTGAGGGCCATATTCATTTTTATTCAGATTTGCACCATAAATCACTCTATTTTCTTCACCACTATAAATCGCACTGTAATACAAATCTTCGGCTTTCTTCCCTTCAATTTCTTTTCCAACTGTGTAAGATTTTCCATCTTTCTTAATAATCAATTTTAGGTGATCATCTTTTGCCTTTTTGATTGAGGCTTTCGAACCATCATGCAATTCGATAATGCCATTATTGATGTGACCTTTTTCGGCAGCATGCTGAAAAGTGTGCATTAAATCTTCTTTGATCACATCTCCTTTTTTGTGATGCGTTCCGGCTTCGGTGACGGTGAAGCTTTCTATTTCTCCAAAATGTCCTTTTACAATGGCTTGGGAGCCGTCGGCAAGCTCAACCTTGCCAAACTCAGATCCATGAATGAAATGGCTCCATTCCCAAGCTTGAGAACCCAAGAAGAAAAAACCGCCAATAATGGTCGCGATCATCCACTTTACAACACCTTTTTTGTCCATTCGATGACCGGCTTCAACTGCCAATACCATGGTTACAGAAGAAACAATTAGAATAAATGTCATCAATGCAACGTAGATTAGCGGATAACCATGACCTAAAATCGGTAAAGAATTAAAAGTTTCTTCTCCAATCGGCCATGCTTCGAGAGTATCGTGTCTTGTAAATCCATAAGCAATCAGAAGGCCGCTAAAGGTAAGGGCATCTGAAACAAGGAAAAACCACATCATTAATTTACCATAACTCGTTTGAAATGGAGACTCTTTTCCTCCCCACAGAGTTTCCGCATCTAATTTTGCTGATTGACTAGCCATGTAATTTATTTTTCTGCAAGTTTAATGAATAAATATCAAAAAAAGTATCAAATAGCCCCATAATAGCCCTAAAAAGTGCCAGAAAATGGAAGTTAGACGCAATGAGAGGTTGTTTTCTGAATTAAAAGTATTCATAAAAGTTTTGATGACTATCCGCGATAAATAGAGTAAAGCGACCAAAACATGCAATAAATGGGCGTAGGTAAGTAAATACAAAAAGGAAGAAGCATTGTCTCGAGACCTTTCAGCTTCATTCAATTCATAACTCGTCAATGGCTTTCCACTTTTTCTGGCTAGTTTTCTTTTTTTCATGATAAGCTCTTCGCCTTTGTACCAAATGGTGTAATCTTCTCCGATAGCTCCAATGGGAACCATATCCACCCTACCTGCTTTCACATTTTGGGCCATATATTGAAGAAGATTAAAGTCATTAGGTCCTAGCTGAGTAGAGTCATTAATGTACAATGTGTTATTCTTTACTATTAGCGGATTGTTTTTATAAAGGAGTTTTACGTTTGGGATGTCTTTGCTTAACTTCTGTCCAAATGAATTGCTTTTAGTCGGAATAAATTGTCCCAAAAAACGCTTAAAAAGCGCGAGATTATTTCCGCTAAGTTTTTTGTTATTTAACATGTAGGTGTTGTTTTCAACATACACGTAATCACCATTAATTTGCACTTCGAAAGGCTGACCATATTTACCTTCCGAAACCATAATTGTACTGGTTCCATAAATCCCTTTTTCTTTCAATTGATTAAAGCCTTTGAATTGAAAGAAAATAAACAAAAGTCCCAAAACCAAGGTCATGGACATGAACACCTTTAATAATGTAGGATTGTTTTTTTTAGCTTGAGTTATGGCAAAAATAAAGCTCATACTACTTAAAAATATCATGGCCGTACTCCACCAAAAAGCATTAGGCATAGCTGCTTTTATCCATATCGAGTCGCCCATGAGAACAATATAAGCTGAGGATAAGCCCGCGAAAAACATGATAATACTAAAGATACTCACATAGACGAGGTTCTTTTTCATCTTCTCATTGATTATTGGGTCTTTGTCTTTAGATAAATCCATTTGTTTTAATCTTTAATTTAAGTGCTCAAATTTTATCAAACACATAAGTAAATTGTATAATTGGTAAATAAACAAAAGAGGCGAACATTAGTTTACGCGCATCCGAATCTTGTAGATTTAAGAATAACTTGTAGGCATAGTAAAAAAACAATACACCAAGTAGAGAGGCAATCACAAAAGTGACATCTCCCGTCCAGTCAAATAACCAAGGAGTAAGGCTAAACGGAATCAGAGCCAAAGAATAAAGCATAATTTGAAAAGCAGATTGTTTTGATTTCCCACTTGCCGATGGCAAGAGGTTAAACCCTGCTTTTTGGTAATCATCATGAGTTACCCAAGCGATCGCCCAAAAATGAGGAAACTGCCAAGTGAACTGCACAAAAAATAAGATCCCCGGCAAAAAGCCAAATTCATTGGTTGCTGCAATGGCTCCTAAAAATGGAGGAATTGCACCAGGGAAAGCTCCAACAAATACAGCCCAGGGAGTCCTTGTTTTTAAAGGGGTGTATAAAAAGACATAACTGATAAAAGCAGTGAAACCTAAAAGAGCGGATTTTAAATTGATTAAGTAAAGCAACGTTAACCCTGCAATCAACAAGAAAATAACAATTGTATACCCTCTTTTAACAGACATTTTCCCCGTTGGTATAGGGCGATTTGAGGTGCGGTTCATGAGCTTGTCAAGGTCCTTTTCCCAAATCTGATTTGCTCCGTTGGATGCAGCCGTGACGAATGCGCCTCCTAATAATAAATAGACAATAACCTGAAGGTCTTTCCCTCCAGCGAATAAATACCCTGAAAGTGCAGAAAGGACAACCAAAAAGGAAAGTCTAAACTTCGTAAACAGTAAAAAACTTTTAAGTGTCATCTTTGAATTTGAGAAGCATAAATTATTTCGGTGCAAAATTACGAAATATAAGCTGTTTCTAATTCTTTAAAATTTATGAATGTGACAAGAAATAAAATAAAGAGTAAAAAAAGTCCAATCATATTATCTATTATCTTTATCCAAAAACTTTTTAGATGTTTGAAAATATAACAATTGAAAATAAAGATTTAGTCTCTTATATCACCATAAATCGACCTTCTCAGCTAAATGCTTTGAATAAAAAAACAATTCAAGAATTACATGTTGCTTTGCAGAATTGTGAGGATGATTCGAATACTGGAGTTGTGATTTTGACAGGAAGTGGAGAAAAGGCATTTGTTGCTGGAGCAGACATAAAAGAGTTTGCCCATTTCAACATTTCGGAAGGAGGAGCACTAGCTGCAAGAGGTCAAGAAGTTCTTTTTGATTATGTAGAAAATTTCTCTAAACCAATATTGGCTGCGGTTAATGGATTTGCTCTTGGAGGCGGATTAGAGTTGGCTTTGTCAGCGCACATACGGGTGGCAAGTTTAAATGCAAAAATGGGTCTTCCAGAAGTATCCCTCGGAGTTATTCCTGGTTATGGAGGTACTCAACGCTTGGCCCAACTCGTTGGTAGAGGCAAGGCAAATGAAATGATTTTTACTGCTGGAATGATATCGGCCGAAGATGCTTTGGGTTGTGGATTAGTTAATTACGTTGTTGATCAAGAAGAATTGATATCCACGTGTGAAAGCTTGGCAAGAAAGATTCTTAAAAACTCTCCCATGGCAATTAGATCAGCAATTAAGTCTGTAAATGCCGGATACAAGAGTGGGGTCAATGGATATGAAGTGGAGATTGAAGAGTTTGGAAAGTGTTTTGGCACTCCAGAATTTAAAGAGGGAACGACTGCGTTTCTCGAAAAACGAAAAGCAAATTTCAGAAAAGCTTAATGACAAACCCGATTAAAAAACTGTTTGGAGAGGTAGCCATTTATGGTTTGTCATCCATAATCGGTCGCCTTCTGAATTATTTACTTGTTCCATTATACACGTTTATTTTTATTAACCCAGCGGACTATGGTGTTGTATCAGAGCTTTATGCTTGGGTCGCTTTTTTCATAATCATTTTGACATTTGGAATGGAAACCGCTTTTTTCAAATTCATCCAAAATGAGGACGACAAAAGAAATGTATTTTCGACCGCGTTTTCTGCATTGCTTTCTCTTAATGTTGTTTTTTTTATATTGATTCTAATATTAAACAAAGACATAGCAGCTTTACTCCTTTATGATGGTCATGGTGAGTATATCATTTTGCTTGGAGCGATTGTTTCCATTGATGCTATAAGTTCAATGCCTCTTGCCAAATTGCGTGCAGAAGAAAGAGCAAAAAGATTTTCAATAATTCAGCTTTCCTCAATTGGGGTGAATATCGTTCTCAATTTGTTTTTTTTACTTGTTTTATTCGACGAGAACAACCCTGCACAAGGAGTGGTTTATATTTTTCTTGCCAATCTCATTGCATCAGCAGTTAAGCCCTTGTTTTTGTATAAGTCTTTTCGTTTATTAAACGGCATTGATTGGAGCTTATTAAAGCGTATGTTTTTGTTTTCGTTCCCACTAGCTATTGCGGGTTTTGCAGGAATAATCAATGAAACTTTAGACAGAATTCTTTTAAAACAAATTTTATACGATCCGAATACACCATCTTCCTTAGATTATGCGGAGGCTCAAGTAGGGATATATAGTGCCTCATACAAATTGGCAATGCTGGTTACAATTCTTCTTCAAGCATACAGGTATGCAGCAGAGCCCTTCTTTTTTAGTCAAATGAAAAATCGAGATCGAAACAAAATGTACAGTCATATAATGAATGTGTTCATTGCATTTGTTTGTGGTGTTTTTTTACTCGTAACCTTGAATTTGGATGTTTTTAAGCATTTTATTCAAAACGAATCGTATTGGGTGGGTTTACAGGTCGTGCCCATTCTTTTGATGGCAAATATTTTTTTAGGGATATACTATAATCAAAGCATTTGGTACAAGCTCAGTGGCAAAACCAAGTTTGGGGCATACATTGCAATAATTGGAGCCGTTTTAACGATTGTTATTAATGCACTTTATATTCCGACTTATGGATATATGGCGAGTGCTTGGGCGACTCTTATTGTATATTTTGTTCAAATGTTAGTTTCATACATATTGGGTCAAAAACATTATCCAATCCCATATAATTTGAAAAAATTCTTTCTATACATTGCTTTGGCTCTAACTATTTATGCAATCTCTCCATTTTTAAAGGTTAATAACTTTGCGTTAAACCTTTTTATTCAAAATGGTTTATTACTTATGTTTGTTTTAACGGCAATTTACTTTGAGAGAAAAGAGAAATAACCAGTTTGAGTCAATTTTAATGAAAACCTTTTCGACTTTGATTTGTTAGGTTAATCATGTTGAAAACCATAATTTTGTATTAATAATAACTATGTCAGATTTTCAAGCCGGTACTTTTTTAAACCAAATTGAGATCCCCAAGGATCTTCGAGAAAAGTTTTCTGTTGAAGATTTACCTCAGGTTTCCGATGAGCTTAGACAATATATCGTCGATGTTATTTCTGAAATAGGGAATAGTCATTTTGGGGCAAGTTTGGGGGTCGTAGAACTTACTGTTGCCTTACATTATGTATTTAACACCCCCGAAGACCAATTGGTTTGGGATGTTGGACATCAGGCATATGGTCACAAAATTTTAACAGGTCGAAGAGATGTTTTTCATACCAACAGAAGCAAAGGAGGGATTTCCGGATTTCCGAAAAGGGCAGAAAGTGAATATGACACTTTTGGTGTCGGTCATTCATCCACATCGATTTCAGCAGCATTGGGTATGGCAGTAGCCAACAAATATCAAAACAATAAAAAAACACAGCACATTGCTGTAATTGGTGATGGAGCAATGACTGCAGGATTGGCTTTTGAGGGAATGAACCATGCGGGTTTCGAAAAGGACGCAAACCTTTTGGTGATCTTGAATGACAATTGTATGTCAATTGACCCAAACGTTGGCGCGCTGCGAGAATACCTTACAGACATAACTACTTCTCACACATACAATAAAGTAAAAGATGAGGTATGGAATTTATTGGGGAAGATTTCAAAGTTTGGTCCAGATGGGAGGTCAATTGCTGCCAAAGTTTCCACAGCATTAAAGTCTAGCTTACTAAAACAAAGTAATCTATTCGAGTCCTTAAACTTTCGATATTTTGGTCCCGTAGATGGTCATGATGCAATTGGAATGGCAAAAGTTTTAGAAGACTTGAAGGATATTCCTGGCCCAAAAATTCTTCATTGTATTACTAGAAAAGGTGCAGGGTTTAAATATTCTGAAGAGGGGAATCCTACAAAGTGGCATGCCCCAGGGGTTTTTAATAAAGAGACTGGAGAAATTGTTAAAATCGTTCCTCAAAATCCAGAACCTCCGAAATATCAAGATGTTTTTGGTCACACTATTGTTGAGCTTGCAGAAAAAAACGATAAAATAATGGGTGTAACACCTGCAATGCCGAGCGGATGTTCATTAAGCATTATGATGGAAGCAATGCCTGAAAGAGCGTTTGATGTTGGAATCGCCGAACAGCATGCGGTCACCTTCAGTGCAGGATTGGCTACGCAAGGAATGCTTCCGTTCTGTAATATTTATTCATCGTTCATGCAACGGGCCTATGACCAAGTATTGCATGATGTTGCCCTTCAAAATTTAAATGTAGTTTTTTGCCTAGACAGGGCTGGCTTGGTAGGTGCCGATGGTGCAACACATCATGGTGCATACGATATCGCTTACATGCGCTGTGTTCCCAACATCACAGTTTCTGCCCCAATGAATGAAGAGGAATTAAGAAATTTAATGTACTCTTCACAATTAGAAAATAAAGGACCGTTTGTCATAAGGTACCCAAGAGGAAAAGGCGTGATGACCGACTGGAAAAAACCAATGAAAGAAATTTCAATAGGAAAAGGAAGACGATTATCCAATGGTGACGATATAGCCATTTTGTCTATTGGACATCCGGGGAATTTTGTACAGGATTCAATAACTGAATTGAATGAACTTGGAGCTTCTGTTGCTCACTATGACATGCGTTTTGTTAAGCCAATCGACGAAGTAATGCTTCACGAGGTTTTTACAAAGTTTGATAAAGTCATAACCGTTGAAGACGGTTGTGTAATGGGAGGTTTTGGCTCTGCGGTTATAGAGTTTATGACGGATCAAAAATACAAAGCAGAAGTTGTTCGTTTAGGCATCCCAGACCAGTATGTCCATCATGGAACCCAAAAAGAACTGTGGGCTGATTGTGGATATGATGCAAAAGGCATTGTAGATGGCGTCATTAAGACACTTTCTTTGTCAAAACATTCAAGAAAACTGAAAAAAAACATCAGTTAATCCTATTTTTTCCTTTATATTGGTCGACTAAATTGTTAAAATTATGTCTACCAAATCAAATCAAAGTGCCTTATTTACACTTACAACTGTTTTCTTTTTCTGGGGGTTTATCGCTGCCGGAAATTCTGTCTTCTTAGGGTTTTGTAAGGAATATTTCAGTTTAGATCAGTTTCAAAGTCAATTGATTGAGTTTGCATTTTATGGAGCTTACTTTATTGGGGCATTAATGCTTTTTATGTTTTCCAGTATTGCGAAAACAGATATTATGAATAAATGGGGGTTAAAGAATGGAATCGTCTATGGACTTATCCTTTCCGCCTTTGGTGCAGGTGCAATGATTACTGCTGTTACTGGTGCCGAGCCCGGAGACTCATCTGCTTTTGGTTTTGTTTTAGGGTCTTTATTTATTGTTGGATTGGGTTTTTCTCTTCAGCAAACTGCTGCCAATCCCTTTGCCTTACTTCTTGGTGAGCCTGAAAAAGGTTCGCATCGTTTGAATCTTGCGGGGGGGGTTAATTCTCTCGGTACAACAATAGGCCCTATAATTGTAACCTTAATTTTATTCGGAACTGCGGCAAAGGCCGACATAAGTATTGAAGAAGAGATAGCGAAAGGAAACTTAACACTAGCACAGGTTCAGTATTTATATATGGCCGTGGGAGGGCTTTTTATTGCGGCCGCAGGTTTGTTTTTCTTTTCAAAGAAATTGCCATCAGGAAAAGCCGACTCGGAATTCCATGGAGCTAAAAAAGCGATGGTTGCCTTACTCACAATCACCATGCTGTTGGTGGTTATATTCTTCTTCGTTTTTAGACAGTATTTGGGTTTAGGTGAAGGAGAAAAGCTTTCTGCATCGTCAGAAATGTCAATATTATGGCTTTCGTTTGCTGGACTCTTGGTTGTGGTTGGTGGCCTACTTTTGAGTAATATGATTGCGAAAAAATCAAATGACGGTTGGGGAGCCATGAAGTATCCACAATTGGTTTTGGGAATGCTTGCGATTTTTACATATGTTGGTGTTGAAGTTTCGATTCAAAGTAATTTGGGTGCTTTGTTAAAGCTGCCCGATTTTGGAGCTATGAGTGATGCTCAGATTGCCCCCTATATATCCATGTACTGGGGAGGTTTGATGATTGGACGGTGGACTGGAGCAATAGCTGTTTTTAATCCTTCTAATCAAATGAAGAAGATTTTAATGATCCTTGTTCCATATGTTGCATTTGGTGTGGTTTTAAGTTTAAATTTCATTTCCGGGTTTAAAGTAACTCACCTATTTGTTTTTGCCATATGCGTAGCCGTTCAAATAGCGGGTTTTTTTATTGGGAAAGATCGGCCAGCACCAACCCTAAAAATATTTGGGATTTTAGGTGTTTCTGCAATGATAATCGGATTAGTAACCACTGGTGAAGTTGCTATATTTGCATTTCTTAGTGGTGGTTTATTTTGTTCAATAATGTGGCCTTCAATTTTTGCTTTAAGTTTAAATGGTTTAGGAAAATTCACTTCTCAAGGATCGGCCTTTTTGGTAATGATGATTTTGGGAGGAGCGATTATTCCTCCTTTACAAGGTAAACTTGGTGACATTATCGGTATGCATTCTTCTTATATTGTGTGTACCTTGTGTTTTGCTTATCTCGCATTTTTTGCTTGGTATGTAAATAAGAAACTCCAATCCAAAACTTAATTTATGCTGATTTGAAGTCATCAGTTTAAAGCCCTTTTTTATCAATACTCACATAATCAAGCGGGTGTTTTCACGATTTTAAATAATTGTTTTTCAGCTTTTTAAGTTTTCATTTATAAAAAAACAACTGACTTAATGTCAATTTTACACTTATTCTTCTTAAATTAGTCCAATATAAATTACAAATTAACTTACAATGAAGAAATTTTATACATTTTTATTTTTATTAATTGCAGGAAATAGCTTCTCTCAAGTAGAGGGAGTTTGGTATCTCGCAGAACAAGAAGGAGCTTTAGCTGTGGGCTCAGCAGATTGGAACAATACATGGTGGGCAAACAATACTGCCGATATAACAACTAGAGCTTGCCTTTGGGATGATAGTGTGGTTTTTGACCCCAATGGAGATTTCTCAAACGGAATGGGTGCTGATACTTGGTTAGAGCCATTTCAAGGAGTTGGTTCTGAGCAATGCGCTGCTCCTGTAACACCTCATAGTGATGCAAACGGAACTTGGAGTTTTGATGCGGGTACAGGAGATTTGACACTTTCAGGTGTAGGATGTCATTTAGGCTTACCTAAAGTGATCAATGGAACTGAATTATCAAATCCGGGAGATGCTCCAGCATCTATCACTTATAAACTAACATTTTCACCAGATGGAAACACGATGACAGTTAACATAGAAGTAGGGACGAATGCATGGAGATTTGTTTATCAAAAATCAGGTACTGTAGCCGGACCAACAACATACGACGTGACATTCAACGTTGATATGAGTGATTATGCGGGAACAATCGGAACAGGTGTTTACATTAACGGAACTTTTAACAATTGGTGTGGAGACTGTAATCCAATGATTGACGCTGGTGGCGGTATTTGGAAAGTTACTTTACCATTTGATCCTGGAACCATTCAATACAAGTTTACTGTTGATGGGTGGACAGATCAAGAAACTTTTGCAGGAGGAGAAGTTTGCACAGTTACTGATGGAGGTTTTACAAATAGGATTTTAGAGATAACTGAGGGAGTTAATCTTCCTGTTGTTTGCTTTAACAGTTGTGAAGCATGTCCTGGTGGACAAGGAAGTTCTTCTGAAGTTACATTTAATGTAGACATGTCACTTTATTCAGATCCAATTGGAACGGTTTATGTCAATGGAAGCTTCAATAATTGGTGTGGAGATTGTAATCCAATGAACGATGCCGGAAGCGGATTGTGGAAAGTAACACTTCCTCTAACTGTAGGTGAATCTATTGAGTACAAATTCACAATTGACGGATGGACGGTACAGGAAGTATTCGATGGAGGAGAAAGCTGTACAGTTACTGATGCTTCAGGTGAGTTTACCAATCGTTACTTCATGGTTGAAGCAGGTAATCCAAGCATTGATATTGTATGTTGGGAAAGTTGTGAGCCATGTGCAGTTGGTATAGAAGAGCAGTCAAATTCATTCAGTATTGCTCCAAATCCATTTAATGCTGAGATTGAAATATCATCAAATGAATCAATGAAAGAGATTAAAATATTTGATCTTTCAGGTAAGCTAGTTGCTTCTGAAACTGTTGATGGGAGCTCAGCAAAAATGAATTTAGATTACTTAACAAGTGGTGTATATACTATTACTGTTGAAACAACAGGTTCGATATCAACTAGTCGAATTATTAAGAAATAGTTTTTTTATTTTTTTTTGATGGGAATGGGGAGTTTTGCTCCCCATTTTTACATTAAGAACTTTCATTACGCAGATGGAATAAATAGTAATTTTAAAGTCCAAGAGCTAAAAATTTATTTATATGTTTTTTTCTAAAGGTCAATTTTTATCAATAGCACTAATTCTACTCATGCCTTTTTGTATTCTTTCGCAAAAAGAAATTGAATTGCCCATTGATCAACGGGTTGATGATTTATTATCAAAAATGACCCTAAAAGAAAAAATTGGGCAAATGAATCAATACAATGGGTTTTGGAATGTCACAGGACCTTCGCCAATAGAAGGCAATGCTAAAGAAAAATATGATCATTTATCAAAAGGTTGGGTGGGCTCGATGTTAAATGTTCGGGGAGCAAAAGAAGTTAGAGCTGTCCAAGAAATTGCAGTCAATGAATCTCGATTAGGTATTCCTCTCATTATTGGATTTGATTTGATTCATGGGTACAAAACAATAAGCCCAATTCCTCTTGCTGAATCAGCGAGTTGGGACTTGGTTGCTATAAAAAAATCCGCAGCGTTAGGCGCAAAGGAAGCGGCGTCTGCCGGAATTAATTGGACGTTTGCTCCAATGGTAGACATTACAAGAGATGCTCGTTGGGGACGGGTAATGGAAGGTGCAGGAGAGGATCCGTACCTAGGAAGTCTCATTTCCGCCGCTCGTGTCCACGGATTTCAAGGTATTGATTTAAGTGATCCAAATACTGTGGCAGCTTGTGCTAAACATTTTGCCGCATATGGTTTTGCTGAAAGTGGTCGTGATTATAATACAGTGGATATTGGAGAAAACACACTGCATAATATTGTATTACCACCGTTCAAAGCAGCTTCAGATGCTGGAGTTAAAACGTTTATGAATTCTTTTAACGATTTAAATGGAATACCGGCAACGGCGGATAGGAATTTACAACGCACTATTTTAAAAGGGTCATGGGGGTTTGATGGTTTTATAGTTTCAGATTGGGGTTCGTTAAAGGAAATGATAGATCATGGGTATGCAAAAGATGAAAGCCATGCCGGAGAACTCGGCATTAATGCGGGTTCAGACATGGACATGGAGTCTTATATTTATTTAAATGAAATTGAATCTCTTTTAAAAGAGAATCGGGTAAAAATAGAGCAAATAAACGATGCCGTTCGGCGCATTTTAAAAGTAAAGTTTGAGCTTGGGTTATTTGAAGATCCCTATAAATACTGCGATGAAGAAAGAGAAAAAATGGTAACGGGTTCTGAAGAAATTCGATCAGGTGTTTTGGATATGGCCAAAAAATCAATCGTTCTTTTAAAAAACGAGGAACATCTTCTTCCGTTAAAAAAGAAAGGCCAAAAAATTGCACTAATAGGACCTTTGGCGGATGATAAAAACAGCCCATTGGGCAATTGGAGAATCGCTGCCGAAAATAACACTGCTGTTTCGGTATTGGAAGGAATGGAGTCGTATGGTGGAAATGAAATCATTTTTTCTCAAGGAGTAAAGCTAGTGAATTCGATACCTGCATTCCATGAGGAGGTTCAGATTAATACTACAGATAAATGTGGATTTAAAGCAGCAAAAAAAGCAGCAAAAAAAGCGGATGTTGTTGTCATGGTGCTTGGTGAATATGGTTTTCAGTCAGGGGAGGGCAGAAGTCGAACCAAATTGGATTTACCGGGATTTCAGCAGGAACTTCTTGAAGAGGTATACAAGGTCAACCCTAATATCGTATTGGTGCTAATGAATGGCCGCCCTTTGGTTCTCAATTGGGCAGATGAAAATATTCCCGCGATTGTCGAGGCTTGGCATCTTGGAACAGAGAGCGGAAATGCTATCGCAGAGGTTTTATATGGAGATTACAACCCTAGCGGCAAGTTACCCATGAGTTTTCCTCGAAGCGTTGGGCAAATGCCACTTTATTATAATTGCAAAAACACGGGAAGACCGGGAGCGGACGGAGCTGATGCAGGAAGTGTTTTCTGGTCACACTATGGAGATGAAAAAAACAGTCCATTGTATCCTTTTGGCTATGGATTAAGCTATACGACATTTGAGTATTCAGATATCGAAATAAGCTCAAGCTCTTTATCAATGAATTCCAAAATTCAAGCTTCCGTGGTACTTAAAAATACCGGTAATTCTAAAGGGAAAGAAGTGGTGCAGTTATACATAAGAGATCATTTTTCGAGCTCAATTAGGCCAGTGAAAGAATTAAAAGGATTTGAATTGGTAGAATTAAATCCTGGAGAATCCAGAAAGGTCAATTTTGTTATAGATGCAGATTTATTAAAGTTCTACAGTGCTCGAAAAATATGGGAAGCAGAACCAGGAGCATTTTCGCTTTTTATCGGTTCGAATTCGTCTACAAAACGTGAAGTTCAGTTCGAATTAAATTAATGTTTTCAATGTGCTTTTTAATTGAGTACAAGCATTAACTTTGCGTCCAATGGATCATGATATTGAATTGCGTTTTCAGAAACTAACCAAACATCTTGAAAAATCGTTTGGTGAGGATTTAGACATTCACGCCATGTTGTTTTTAATTGGTGTAAATGAATATGGCCAAGGGCATAAAAAGTATTCTAAACAAGAAAAAACGGACCTAATTCATATTGCGATTTGTACGCTTCTTGTTCCTTCCGGGTATTATGAATATAAAGGAAGAGACGAAGAGGGGTGGCCTCATTTCGAGTTGGTAAAAAAGCTGCCTGCAATCGAGTCGAACCACCAACAACACCTGATTAAGGAAGCTCTTTTGGATTATTTTAAATCAAACGACTATTACTCGGAGAATACCCACGATTAATTCGCAACGAGATTTAAATCTGACTCGATGTGTAGTGCTAAAATCTCAAAATGTTTTGTGAGATGCATGTCTTTACGGTCAATGCTCTTTAAATCTTTGAGTGACTCAAAATCATAAAGACGATAGAGCTTATAATCCAGTTTTTCTAAGATATCGAATAGCTCTTCTCTTTCGGTAAAGCTGAGTTTTTTATAACATTCAACCATTAGCACAGGCTTCTGTTCCTTTATTAATTTTGAAATGGTTTTAATAATTTCTTTGTCGTATCCTTCTGCATCTATTTTAATTAAGGAAATATGAGCAATTTGACTTGAATAGTTGGCTTCCAAGAACGAGCTCAGATTTTTCCCCTTAACTTCTAGCGGGTAGTAATGATTATGATTTTTATTTTCTATCTCAGATAAATAGCCTCCATTACAGAAGGAGGGATCAGAATAATTAAAGACATAATCTCCATCCACATCTGTCGCTGCAAAACAAAACGCATCAATATTTGCAATCGATTGATTCAACCTAATGTTTTCTTCTAGAACTTTAAACACGAATTTATTAGGTTCCAATCCAATTACCAATCCATTATTTCCGGCAGCGATACCCATAGGAACAGTTGTGTCCCCTGTGTGTGTACCTATATCAATAATGACTTTTCCTTCAATCCCCAAACGTTTGTAAAAATCAATATTTTCTTTGGTGATTTTTTTCGGCTCTTCCTTTGGGTGTTGCCATTGGGCGAATGAAATCGTCCCATGCCCCTCCACCTCCATGTTTTTGATGACTGTACTGTACTCAACGGGTGCTGCGCTGTTTTTTTTGATTCTAGCGCTTAATTGTTTGATTAACCTTAACATGACTTATTTTATAACTAAAACTTTACCCACTTTTTTGTCTTTTCCAGCATTGGTTGCTGTCCATATAAAGTAAACTCCTGCAGTAACAGGCTCTCCGTTTATTGCTTTACAATTCCAAGTGGCTGTACCGCCGTTTGACGTGGTTTTGTATACTAAATTCCCTGAAGCATCAGTGATTTTAACATCTGAATTGTATCGAATTCCTTGTATCGTTACTGGGCCAGAAAACCCGGGCCTTACGGGATTTGGAAAAACCACGAATCCCTCATAGGTTGGGTCTTCATAACTTGCATCTGAACGATATGAAACTAAGCCTTTATCGGTTATAATGTAGAGCTCACCATTTGATTGGTCCAATTTCAAGTCGAAAATATTATTTGAAATTAGTGGAGAATTTTCAGTGGTGAATTGTTCTAATATTTCGGAGCCATCTGGGCTTAAAAGAAGAATGCCGGCATTTAATGTTGAAATCCACTTTCTGTTCCCTCCATCGACCTCTATATCTGTAATATGGGTGTTGCCTAATACGTATTCTACATTTCCTTCAAAAGATACTTTTACACGCTGCGCATCGTAATCTCCCGGAGTGGCATCAAAGGCATTAGATGCATTGTATAATATTGCGAATCCAGCATCTGTACCTATCCATATTTCCCCATCGAAATCTGCAGCTATTGCCGTTACGTTATCAGAAGGAAGGTTCCCTTGGCTAGAACCCGTTTTGAGTTGAATGTATTGATCATCAGAAGAATTAGTCAGTGACTCATTGTAATTATATCCAAATAAGCCTTTGTCTTCAGATGCGAACCAAATATGATTATTAAAGTCAATAATCATCTTTTTAGTGTAAATATTTCTTGCACTTCCCCCACAGTCAAAATTATACCAATTTGCATCTGTATCTTTTACATTTAGAGGGTTTTCAGTATAGCCGTTGAGCGCCCAAAGATTTCCATCTTCATCATACAAAACACTTGATACAAGAGACCAACCATTTCCACTTGAGGTAAACTCAAGCGTCGAATTTAAATCATTAAAAAGATTGACGGAGTCATTATTGAAAATACTTAAGGGCTCTTCTGAA
This sequence comes from uncultured Flavobacteriales bacterium, assembly GCA_938092255.1. Lineage (GTDB taxonomy): Bacteria > Bacteroidota > Bacteroidia > Flavobacteriales_D > Crocinitomicaceae > UBA952. The sequence goes on from CALKHF010000041.1 coordinate 44,345, forward strand.
TATGAAGAAACAGCAACTTCGTCCGTATTTACTGGATTAACAGCAATGTCAATGAAATCCCAAATGTTTTTATTTTCCCAAGCTTCAACGGTATTTACATTCTGAAAACTCCATTCTTCATTTTCAAATAAATGCAAGCCATTCGTGCTAAAAGACGGAAGCTTTCCATTTAACCTGCCACTCGCAATGGCAAGTTTGTTATTTTGCCAGTCCATAGAATAAAAATCATTATTTGTAGGTCCAACAATAGGGTAACGTTTATATCCTATTCCAGAGGTAAATAAAAATAGACCTTTGGTTTTATCAGCAGACCATATTCCTTGACCATTACGAACGGTTCTTAATGGAGAAATCCAGGTGTACATGTTGTTAGAATTGTAGGATGCAATATTTTCAAGGAGGTCATTAAAGAGATAAATTGCACCGTCCATATTTACAGCAAAGGATGTGTCATTTAAGATGTTAATTGAATTGATTTCTAAAGAAAAAGGCACATCGATTAATAAATCTACATCTGTGTTGTTGAGATAGTATACACTGTCCATACCATATCCATCCTTTTTGAAAAGAACAATGAGTTTGTTTTGGAAAGACTCAATTTCGGTATATGAATTTTCATTAATAATGGGTAAGCGAGATTCGATTTGCCATTGGCTTTCATCTGGTAATGCCGGGTTTGAAAGGAGACCATACTTGAGCATATTTGCCGTTAAAGCAAAAATAGTATCTTCTGAAAAGCTCAGATCTAGAATAGCCTCATTACCGCTTGTAGGATAATAGGTATCTTTAATTTCATCTTTTTGAATATCAAGTTTTGAAACACAAAAATCTGTGGCAACATATATATAATCACCAGAACGTTCAAATCGATTTATCCTCTTGGAGTTTGGAATTTGTGCCAATTTAATTGCGGGAATATTGTAAATGTTATCGCTTGTAATCTTATCGATATTCCCATTTTCATAGCCTACTAGAACCGCTCCCTCTACTTCATCATAATAAATGGTTGAAACATCTATATCGGAAAGACCATTAATGTCAGTAAGTAATTCTTCTTCTTCGGTATCACTATTGAAAACGAATATTCCATTTTTGAACGCCGTAAAAACAGTATTATCTACAATAGCAACATCAATGGCTTGACCTGAAGCAACGTGAAGTCTCCATTGTCCCATTCCAATTTGAGCCCAAAAGTAGTTCCCCATGACGAGGGTTATAATTAACACGAATACTTTCACCTTGGAATAACGCATATAGTTTTAATATATTTAAATACAATTAAATCTTATGGCCATATCTATTTTAAAAACTTGAGAAGTATGTATAATAAATCTCATAATTCTTGACCATAACAAATAATAAACGAGCTCAAAGTTAATGATAATAACCCTTTTCTAGTAAGCTTATATTATATTTGCATAAATACAAGATATTCGTCAGATGGCAGATCATTTTTCTACAAATAAAGCTCCTAAACCTGTGGGACTCTATCCTCACGCGAGAAGAGCAGGTAATTTATTGTTTCTATCTGGTGTTGGTCCGCGAGTTGCAGGATCAAATCAAACAGACTCCGAAGTACCTGGCTTGAAGCTTGACCACAACGGCAATTTTATTGAATTTGACTTTGAAGCTCAATGCAGAAGTGTATTCGATAACGTAAAAGTCATTCTTGAAGAATCTGGTTCTACTTGGGGTCAGCTTATAGATGTAACCGTTTTTTTAGTGAATATGAAGCGAGACTTTCATGTTTACAACAAAGTTTATGCAGAATATTTTAGTGACAATAGTCCTTGTAGAACTACTGTTGAAATTAACTCATTACCAACACCCATTGCGATTGAATTAAAATGTATCGCTACAATTGATTAGTTATGATTGGATTTATTATTAGATGTATTGTTGCCGCCTTAACTCTCGGATTTAATATCTACCTTTTTTATATAGATTCTTGGGGTTGGGGGATTTTTATGATCTTTATTTCTGCATTAGTGGTGCTGTCTTTTTTTAGAAATGAAAACATGATTCTTGCTCTTAATCAGATGAGAACAGGAAATACAGATAAGGCACTTAAATACATCAATCGAATTACTCACCCTCAATTCATGCCAAGAAAACAACATGCTTATATTCTTTTCTTACAAGCTGTCATGGGAGCACAGCAGGCGGGCATGGCTTCGAATAGTGAAAATAAATTGCGAAAAGCAATTGGTTTGGGATTGAGAAAACCGGAAGACAATGCTATGGCTAGAATGCATTTGGCAGGAATTTGTGCGCAAACAGGAAGAAAAAAAGAGGCACTTTCATTACTCTCTGAAGCAAAAAAACTTGATAATACTGGAATGATGAAAGACCAAATAAGGACAATGCAGCAGCAGCTCCAAATGGCTCCTTCAAAAAACCAAATGCGAATGGCTCAAATGATGGGAGGACGTAAAAAGTCTCCTAAAATGAGATAATTTCCACAGATGGAATTGTTTACACAACCTTGGAATGATTATGAGCTTATAGATGCCGGAGGCGGACGTAAGTTAGAGCGTTGGGGAAAGCTTATCACTATTCGCCCAGAGGTTCAAGCTTATTTTCATAGCGGTCTTCCTTTTGCTGAATGGTCTAAGATGGCCCATTGGGAATTCATTGAAAAAAAAGGAAAAAAAGGAGTCTGGAAACAGCTCGTTAAAAATGCCCCTTCAAAAGCCATCATTTCTTATGATAGGTTGAAATTTAAAGTTGAATTAACCAAATTTAAACACCTCGGATTATTTCCAGAACAAAGAATTAATTGGGATTACATAAAAGAAAATGTTAATTCTGATCACCGATTTTTAAACCTGTTTGCCTACACCGGGGCATCGTCCTGTGTAGCGAGAAATAAGGGCGCTGATACAATACATGTAGATTCTGTTAAACCCATGATTTCCTGGGCAAAAAAAAACATGGAATTAAGCCGATTATTAAATATACGTTGGGTTCATGAGGACGCTCTTAAGTTTCTTAATAGAGAGGTGAAAAGAGGCAATACGTACCAGTCTATAATTATGGATCCTCCTGCTTGGGGTATAGGCGCCAAGGGAGAGCGTTGGAAATTAGAGGATCAGATAGATTCTCTCATGGCTGCAGGGGCTTCTGTTTTGTCAAACGATGGGTTTTTAATATTAAATACATATTCTCCATCTGTAGACACCACCACTTTACAAGAAATTGTGTCCATGTACTTTCCTGAAAGAGTATCAAAAGTATGTCAACTAAACATGAATACTAAAACCTCTAAAAAGCTATATTTTGGAGAATTAGTAAGGATAGAAAAGAAAAAATCAGAAACAAGAAGTCATTAACGAAACCCACGACTTAAAGAAGGTCATTTGCCAAATTGGCCAGTTCTGACCTTTCACCTTTTTCAAGTTTTACATTGGAAAATAATGGTTGTCCTGTTAATCTATCAATAAGATAGGCAAGTCCATTACTATTTTCGTCAAGGTATGGGGTGTCAATTTGATGTACGTCTCCAGTAAATATAATTTTTGTGTTCTCTCCGGCTCTCGTTATAATTGTTTTCACTTCATGAGGAGTTAAGTTTTGGGCCTCATCAATAATAAACATGATATTGGATAGGCTTCTCCCTCGAATAAAAGCCAGAGGAGTAATTAATATCTTTCCCGACTCTTGCATTTCGATAATGGCTTTATGTTTCTTTTCGTTTGTTCCAAACTGGGACTTAATAAACTTCAAATTATCAAAAAGTGGCTCCATGTATGGGCCAATTTTATCATTAGCATCACCAGGTAAAAAGCCAATTTCTTTATTCGATAAAGGAACAATTGGTCTAGCCAAAATGATTTGATTGAATTGTTTTGCTTGTTCCAATGCTGAAGCCAGAGCTAAAAGTGTTTTCCCTGTTCCTGCAACCCCTTGAATAGCAACAAGCTTAATGTTTGGATTCATTAATGCGTGAAAAGCAAAAGCTTGTTCAGCATTTTTTGGTTTGATCCCATAAACAAATTCTTTTTCAATTCGCTCAATTTGTTCAACGGTGTGGTTATAGAAAGCCAAGGATGAGGACTTCCCATTTTTTAAAATGTAATATCCATTTACCAGCTTGTTTTCTCCCAAAACATTTTCGGCATCAATTCTTCCTTTGGTGAAAATTTCCCTGATTTTTTCAGAATCGACCCCTTCAATCGTATTTGACTTCTCTTCATTTTGGATGGCAACTTTTCCTGTTTCATAATCTTCGGCAATTACCCCAAGGGCTTTTGCTTTAATTCGGAGATTAATATCTTTAGTCACCAGGGTCACCACTTTTTTGGGCTCTTTTTCTTTCAGATATAAGGCAGCATTAATGATTTTATGGTCATTTTTACCTTCTGCATAAACGCTCTCAGCATCCACCTTTTTTGGTTTGTATTCCATGATTACACGGAACTCCCCTTTATCATCTCCCAATGAAATCCATTCTTGCAAGCCCCCATTTCCTGAAAGGCGATCTATAAATCGAATAACCTCTCTAGCGCAAAAGTTTTTTGTGTCATTTCCTACTTTAAACTTATCGAGCTCTTCAAGCACTGTTATTGGTATTGCGACATTGTTATCCTCGAATGTAGATATCGATTGATGGTCGTGAAGTAGAACGGATGTATCAAGAACGTAAATTTTTTCTTTTTTGGCCATTAAAGTCTTTTTATGAAAGGTAGCTTTTAATAAAGAATTGAAGTTAAAAATAGCAAGCTATTTTTCTACAATTTATTGTTAGCATCAAATTGAATTATTTTTTAATTATTTCAGAAATTGCAGAATCAAAGTTAGAGTACCTAAATTTAAAACCGACGTTCCTGATTTTTTCATTCGAAACTTTAAGGCTTTCAGTAAGCATTGACGCCATCTCACCAAGAAATACCTTTAAAATGCCTTTAGGGACGGCAGGGAAGAAAAAAGGTTTTTTCATTTTTTTAGTGATGGTTTTCATTAGTTCTCGATTTGAAATATAGCCATTGGCAGCATTGTATGTTCCAGAAATGTCATTTTCAATACAATACAAAAACATCCTGCAGAGATCGTCAATATGAATCCAAGGGACGTACTGTTTGCCTGATGCAAGTGGACTGCCTATACCAAGTTTTACAGGACGCAATATTTTTTTTAAAGCTCCCCCTTTATGGTCAATAACCATGGCGATTCTTAATTTTGCAACGGGACAGATGTCTTCAAAAGAGGAACTCGCTATTTCCCAATCTTTAACCAATTTAGACAAGAAGTCCTCTCCATAAGGATCATTCTCTGTCTTTTCGTGAGGGCCATTATATCCATAGCAATTAATGCCAGAGGCACTAATGAAATATTTCAGTTTAGGCATTTTTTCAGATGCTTTTTTTAGAAATAGGATGGAATTAACTCGTGAATTGATTAGATCTATTTTACGGTTTTGGCTCCATTTTTTATCTGCAATTCCTGATCCTGCTAAGTTAATTACCACATCAATTTCGGATAAATGTTTGGTTTCAATTGTTTGTTTTTCTGGATTCCAATATATATGACTGCCTTTTTTGGGCCTCCGTGTTAATTTGTAAACCGTATAACCTTTTTGTTTGAGTAGTTTTGATAACGACCGACCAACTAAACCTCTACCCCCCGAAATAAGAACTGTTCTCATTATATCAATAACATATGGTTTTACAAAGAGTTTAAAACCAAATTTTTTTCCGCTAAATTTAATATAATTAATTGACTTTTTTACTCATATATTATTGAGTATTAAAGTTTACGCGTATTTTCGAACCAAATTAAAGTTTTGGGGAAAAGAACGGTATTTTTTTACTTTATATTTTTCATCACGCTGGTAAACTCACAACCATGCATAAAATATATTCAACACAAGAAGAATGTGGATGGTACCATTTTGATTTGTCCTGAAGCCATGGCGGAAGATCTTCAAGAGTTGTACCAAAACATATTAAAAACCCACCCAAACCCTTTTATATATTGTTCAAAAGAAGAATTGGACTCTGCCTACACAGCTGCTCAGAACGCAGTGTTGTCATCAAAAAGCGTATTGGATTTTTCAATCGTTTTAACAGGATTCATAAAAAATATACGAGACTCACACACGTATTTTAACCCAAGAGATATTCTCGTGTTATTGGGGAATAAATCAAAATCAATTCCTTTTTATTTGAATAAAATTGATTCTAGATTTTACATGTCAAAATCATATAATAATTGTATTCCTGTAGGGGCTGAAATAATAGAGGTAGGTAAAATGACTGTTGATAGTTTATACAATCTTTCATGGCAGTATAGTCCAAACGAGGCTTACACAGAATCGGCGAGAGCAGAAATCACCACAAAAATGATGGGACTTGTCTTTAATGTGCAAAATAAAAGTGTTGAAAATGACATTCAATTTAAATATGTGAACAGATTAGGGGATACATTGCTTACACAAATTAGTCGAATTAAATCTAAAAAACTCTTTAAAAATGAGGATTGGTACCCATCTAAAGAGTTAGAATATGAATTCATAAATAATAAGGCGTACTTAAGAGTCTATTCTTTTGAATCAAGAAATGAAAAGAAATTCAAAAAAAACATCGATCGGTTTTTTAGTATTGTTGCTTCAAATAAAATCGATTCTGTCATTATTGATGTTCGAGAAAATCGAGGAGGGTATATTCTATTACTAGAACATTTGTTGAGTTATATCAACGTGAATGAACAAACTTATGATCTTAATTATTCGTATAAAAGGAGTGACCTAGATCGATTCGAATCCTTATCGAGATTAAAAAAGATAGATTTTGTAAAAAAAGCGAAGCGTGTTTATCCACGAGGCATGATTAGTAAAGAGTACGACTTTTACTTAAGTCCCAAAGGAACGGTTAGAACAATATTATATGAAAAAAAACTCGCCAATTCCAGTAATTATATTTACCGAGGCAATTGTAGCTTATATATAAATGGCCTATCAATGTCTGCCTCTGTTTTACTGGCTTCTTGGTTTAAAGAAACCAATAGGGGAGAAATCATTGGAACTCCTTGCTTTGGGTCTTTAAATGCGACCCATGGAAACCCCGCGACTATATTTTTAAAAAATTCTGGACTTCCTTTATCTATTTCAACACTTAAGCTAACACCAAATAATGTTGAGGAAAGTAAATGGGGAGACATTCTCATTGACAAAAAAATAACCTTATCATTAAAGGACCTAAAATTAGGTGTTGACCCTTTCACATTCAATTCATCTAAGGATTAAACTTCTTAAAACGGTCAAATAAGGACTCAAACCTTGACATTTTAATTTTTTGATAAATAGTAGTGTCTGTTGAATTGAAATTTACAAATACTTCTTCACCGTTCACTCTTGCTTTTAGCCATGATTGTATTCTATTCCTATCTTCTTTTACCAGCAAGCTATCGTGACAGATCTGAACGAGCCATGCATTTGTTCCAATAGAGTCAGTGTGCTTAACGCCTGGTTGCATAGTTAGTGAAGAAACTTTTGGGTATTGGGCTTTTAATTCTTTGTAGACCTGTCCACCAATTTCTTTAATCATCCGAATACTATCGAGGTTTGAATTTTTTACTTTTAATTCATCTTTAATTGAAGAAATTTGTTGTTTTTTAGCCAACAATTCAGCTGCTAAAGGGTTGATATCTTCCTTGTCTTTTAGGTTTGCAAAGCCTTGTCTGATTTCTAGAGTGGTGTTTTCTAAATGAAAAATCGGTAATTTTCGTTTTATAGACTCTTGATCTTCTTTTGGAATCAATTCTCCTCCATAAGTCAATGTGATTTTTTGATTGGCAGCATCCACCTCTTGATCGAGTAGATAAACATTCGGGATCGGGTGTGTGGCTATTTCACTTTTAAGGAATTCTTCTGCTTTTTGATTGTATCTATCCTGTTGAACCATGGTATAACCAAAATAAATACTAGGAATAATGGTAAGAATTGTTATCACAAAAATAACCCGATTGGTTCGTTTTGCAATTTTAGTATCCAAATTGGCTTTTTGTGGAAATTTAAGAATCCGAGAAGTTAGCAAAGTCGCTAGCGAGATGAACACTGTATTGATGAAAAACAAATAAAAAGCACCCAAGAAATATTCCATTTGAAATGTTGCTAATCCATAACCAGCGGTACACAAGGGAGGCATTAATGCTGTTGCAATTGCAACCCCTGGAATGACATTCCCTTTCATTTTACTTGCAATAGCAATAATTCCTGCGAGACCTCCAAAAAATGCAATTAAGACATCATAAATATTTGGAGAGGTCCTGGCTAACATTTCTGTTTGGGCAACATTTATGGGAGTCAATGAAAAATATAAGGTAGAAGCAATGATACCTACTAGTCCTGCAAATAAATAATTAGATAAGGCTTTTCTTAACAGATGCAAGTCTGTTGTTGCAATCCCAAATCCCATTCCAATGATAGGCCCCATAATCGGAGAAACAAGCATGGCACCGATAACTACTGCAGAAGAATTAACATTTAACCCTAGGGAACAAATAAAAACGGCAAATACCAATATCCATAAATTAGTACCTTTAAAAACTACCCCACTGTCAATATTGGAAGAAATCACTTCAAAATCTTCTCGTTCATTTTTAAGACGAAAGCTATCTATTACTTTCCGAATTTGATCAAACAGTCTTTCCATCACATTAAAATTATGATTTATATTTTAATTCTATATCGTCAAATGATAAATTAAAGGAAATTGTAGAATAAAATAAGAAAAAGATATCTTAAAAATTTCCCAATGAATATGAATAAAAATGTGGGTAATATTCGCACTCTAAAAAAACCTAAAGCGATTCCCAATACATCTCCAATAATAGGGAGCCAGCTAAACAAAGCCATCCATGAACCATATTTATTGACTGTATTTTTCCATTTATTTATCCTCTCCAAAGTAGCTCCAAAGACCTTCAGCCAATATGGGTTGCCCATTCTTCCGATCATATAGTTCAGCCATCCACCCAATGTGTTTCCTATAGTTGCAGAAGTCAAAGATATTATTGGGTCATAACCCATCGATAGCATTAAAATCAATAGTGCTTCAGACGCAACAGGAATAATAGTGGCAGCTAAAAAGCTGCTTATGAAAAGCCCCCAATATCCAATTTCAAATTCAAACATAAAAAAAGCCGGCAATGCCGGCTTAAAAATTATTGATAATGGTATTTATTTTTTCGTGAATTTACGAGTGATCGTATTTAACCCATCAAATACATGAACGCAATAAACTCCTGAAGCAAAAGCTTCGGTTTTGATAAAGAATTCATTTTGCCCTGATTGTGCATTTACATCCTGAACACTTAATGTCTTACCATACAAGTCTGATACAGTTAGTTTAATATTTGAGGAATTTATCAAGTTAACACGCACTCTTGCTTCATCAGTAGCAGGGTTTGGGAATATCGTTCCAATCTGCATTTCTGATGTGTTTTCATCAAGACCAATTGTAGGGTCAAAATCCATTCTTACTATTGGAGTGGAGTTTGTATAATACCATGTCCCGTCTGCTAAATCCAAAAAGAATGATGTTTGATTGGCAGAAGCACCTGCGTTGCTTACTCTTAATCCTTCAGTATATGAACCTGCAACAGCCAAATAGGTTGTATTTGCAGTTAAAAATACAGGAGAATTTAAAGGAAAAGTTACGGTTTGGTTAAGCATTGAAGTTGTAATAATAATTGGTTCTGTTTCTTCTTCATAAATTAATGCATCACCTATTGAACCTGTTGCATTTGGATCAAGGGAGTAAAGCTTAAGAAAAAACTCCGTGCCAACAGTTGCGCCATTATTACCTCCTGGAAGCTGAACACTTAAAGCCTTCAATTCTTGGTCATTCCATATGTCGAAAAGATTACCAACTTCAAAGCCATCAGTCCCATTCGTTGTACTTCCGGAAGCATTATTATTATCTCTTGCGTAAGTGTAATCGGTCACGTAAAAAGTGATATTTGATAATTCATTATTTGATGGAACATCATCTGTTGAATCTGCTGTTATTGTTTGTGTAACAGTATAATTCATGATACTTGCAGGAGGGGTGAACTGAGTAGATAAGGTTAAGTCAGTAGTATCAAGAGGATCAACACTAATAGGGTCGCTGCTTCCGGTAAACACACCGCTATTGATATCTGCGTTTAGTTGCACGTTCGTTTGTGCATCAACACCACCGTTAAAAACAGTGGCCTGAAAATCAATTGGTGCTACTTGAGTAGTTGGAATTCGGTAATAGTGAAGCCCTTCAGTTCCCCAGTATGAATCTGTAATTTCTAAATCATTATCAGGATTAGTAACCAATTTAACATCATCAATATACCACCCATATGTAATCCAAACATTAGGGTTAGTAGATGCGCTAGGATAATTCGTTGTCCACGTAAACCGAATCCAAATTGGATCGTTAGTAGGGGTTAAAATTGTTCCAAGATTAATTTGTTTTAGGTCTGGATTGTCGTAAGCAGATCCACCAGATTGAGAAAGAACAGATTTGTCTAAATTGTCTCCAACAGGCGTGAAAGTAGTTCCATCTGTACTTATTGAGATTTGTTGTAAATCATTGAAACGAGCTCCAAATTGTTCAAATTCTAAAGTAACCTGATTGGTTCCTCCAAGTCCGATTACATCGATTGGGTCTGTTGTTGTCATGGTTAGAACCACGTCCAATTCTTGAGATCCAGTAGTTGCGTCTCCATTGGAAAGCTCTGCATAATTTCCGCCGGATGATGAATTGATGCCGTTTGAAGACCACCAGCCTTCAGACATATCATTAATGTCCCAACCGTATCCTACACCACCAAGTCCATCGTTATTTATGGTCCAAGTAGCCGGGTCATCAAAATTGTCTGACCAAATGGTTATTCCTAAATCCTTTTCTAAAGGCCTTGTTAAGCCTTGCTTGTCTTCGGAAAGCAATTCGTCCATTGTTGGAAGTTTAAGGTCATTTTGCGACCAGGAAGTACTTGAAATAACAATCAAGCACATTAGTAAAATTTTTCTTTTCATTTTGTTAATTTATAGGTGTGTAAATATACAAAACTCTTAGTGAAAATCATCTATCTTTTAGAAACGGCAATTCATTTCGGATCTTATTGAGTTTTGATTTTTCTATTTGAAGTAGAATGAGTTCTTCATCTCTTGATGTTTTAGCAAGATTTTCACCTAAAGGATTTATTCCAGAAGACCCACCTATGTAGGAGAGTTTATTGAAATCAACACCTACCCGGTTACAAGCCAATACAAAGGCTTGATTTTCTATTGCTCTTGCTTTTAGTAAGGCATCCCAATGAGTTGATCTTTTTTCAGGCCAATTGGCTATGTATAATATGATGTCGTATATAGGATTACCATCTGGTTCAATACGATTTGCAACCAATTCAGGAAACCTTAGATCATAACAAATTTGAAGGTTAAACTTCCAATTCTTATAGTTAACAATAACATGGTTTTTACCGGAGGTATACACTTGATCTTCTCCTGCCAATCCAAATGTTTTTCTTTTGTTGTAGAGGGTGATTTTTCCGCAGGGCTCTATGAATACTCCTCGATTGTAGTTCTTTCCATTTTCTGAAATGATCAACGAAGTATAAACAGCACAATCGAATTTTATAGAAATGGTTTTTAAGAAATCGATTCCCTTAGACTCTTTCATGGGCTCTGATAAATCGGTGTTCATTGTAAAAGCAGTATGAAACATTTCTGGAAGAAGGAGCAAGTCGATTTTCATTTTCCCCTCTAGTAGCTGACGTATTCTCTCGTAATTTTGAGATTTGTTTTCCCAAGCTTGGTCAAACTGCAAAAGACCAATCGTTAAATTTTGCATAGCAGGGAGGTTGCTTTTTCAATGGTTTCATTCTGTTTTGCAAAACAAAAACGAAGAATGTTTTTATGCTTATTTTTTTCACTAAAAACAGAGATTGGAATAGACGCCACGCCAAAGTGTTTGGTCAGTTCTTCAGCAAATTCGACATCGTTTTTAGTGGAAATGTTTGAATAATCTAATGTTTGGAAATAAGTACCATCACATGGTAGGGTTATAAAACGACTTTGTTTAATTCCTTTTCTAAATTGATCACGTTTGGTTTGGTACATAATACTAATATCTTGTAATGAATTGGATTTCAAATATTCGAAAATCACATGCTGGCATAAACTGTTAACAGAAAAAACCATATACTGATGTATTTTTTTCATCTCATCCATAATTTTTTTCTCAGCAACAAGGTATCCCATTTTCCATCCAGTAACATGTAGTGTTTTTCCAAAGGATGATACAACAATAGATTTCGACTTCAACGCTTCATACGAATGAGCAGACAAGTGGTTATTTTCAAAAGTAATATATTCATAAACCTCATCGGATAAAAGGTAAAGATTCGAAAAATTGTCTAATAGTTTGACTAACTCATCCATATCGGACTCGTTCCAAGTTCGTCCTGATGGATTGTGTGGATTATTGGTAATAATCATTTTCGTTTTAGACGAAACATGTTTGTTTATTAAATCCCAATCTGGCAAAAAGTCAGGACCAAGAGGAATCCTTACAGGTATGCCTTTGCACAATTCAATGGGTGCGATGTAGCAATCATAACTTGGGTCCAGAATAATCACCTCATCGCCAGGATGAACTAAGGCTTGAATTGCCGTAAAAATAGCTTGTGTTGCTCCGGCAGTAACGAGCAATTCTTCTGAGGTATTTAACTCTCGATGATATGATTTATGAATTAAACCTCCTATTTGATCTAGCAGGCCGGGGTGTCCATTTGATGGACAGTATTGATGTATATTATCTCTGACAGATTTTTCTACAATTTTAGATAGTTCTTGGTCAATGGGAAAGTCAGGAAATCCCTGCGAAAGATTTATGGCATCATGTTCTTTTGCCATTGAAGACATTTTACTAAAAATGCTTGTACTAATATAAGGAAGTTTAGACATAGACTTATAAAAATAAAAAAAGGGAGGTTTATCCTCCCTTTTCTATTATTTATGCAACGATTTAGTTTTTAACAACTCTGTAAGTTTTAAAGACGTTATTGTTGTAAACTTTCACAAAGTATACTCCATTTTCAGATGAACTTAAATCAACCGATTTAATTTCATTTGCTGTGATGAAGTTTTTCAATGTACTTACCATTCTACCATTTAGGTCTGTGACTTCAACACTGAAGAGCCCTTCAGCATCGTTCGCTTGAATAGAGAATACTCCATTCGTTGGATTTGGATACAGCTCAAAGAATCCTAAGTCTGTCTCCATTAAGCCTAAGTAATCACAATCTGGATTAACAAATAGCAGTACTGTGGATGTATCGCCATCACATACTCCATTCGAAGTTACATATTGATAATTGTAACTGCCAGGAATAGAGCTACCAGTGATTGAAGGGCCTGCAAGGGTTGTTCCCGTTGGATCAATCCAATCTCCACCTAAGTCTATAGACCCTGAAAGTGATGATAATAGATTGTAAGGCTCATTCATACATACTGTATCTGCTCCATCATTACCTGCAGAAGACGGACCGTAAATGATCAATGTTGCGATTGTCGTATCCGCAGCACATGGGGTATTTACGATATAGTAAAAATCATGTGTTCCTTCTGGCAAGAATTGAACAGATGCAATTGAGCCGGTAACAAAAGATTCATTTGCAGGGAAACTCCACGTTCCGAAGTCTTCTCCAGCAGTAATAAATGAATTTAAATCAACGGTTTCGACTGCTCTACATACATTGTCAGACCCGTCAATACCTGGCTCCAAAGAACAAGGAAGAACCTCCACAGCATCCACAACATTTGCACGGCCATAATTATTGATTCCTTCAAAAGCAATTTCTAATTGATCAGAAGAATCTGCCACATACAAAGTATCCAAGGTCCATTCCGGAGTGTTTGTCTCATAAGAAGCGATTTCAATCCAAGGCAAAGTATCCGAAGCTCTTTTGTAAACTTTAGTGATGTTTTGATCTGGCGCCCAATATTCTTGAGCGTAAGCAAAAATTAAAGCAACACTATCTTGATTTGAAACATCGATTCTAGGTGAGGCTAGCTTACTTGTACTTGGAGAGAAAGAGCTTACAAATCGCGCATTCAAATCTCCTTCGAACGCCGTGTTTACTGCGCCGCCACTAGACCCCGATTGATAAGTCCAGTTGTCTGTACCTACTTCGTTGATGTTATACCAACAAACTCTCGTTTCTGAATCATCCTCGAACGTTTCGTTAAATGGTAAACCGTATGCACCACAATCCGTAGTGAATGAAATCGTACCCCAATCTCCTGGAGATGTTCCACAATCAGCAGCAACATAGAAGTCATAACTTGTATTACCCTCTAATCCAGTAACCAAACCAACAGTGTCCGTAACATTTATTATTCCAGCTTCTGTACCCGTTCCTGGTGTAAACCCTGGTGCACCAAACTCAATAATCCAAGCACTTTCAGAACCATTGGCATTCCATGAAACTTCAACACTATTGTCAGTAAGATCATTGATGACCAAATCAGTTGGGCCAGCAGCACTTCCAACAGTTAAATAGTAAACGTTTGAAGAATCGCTATTCCCATCAACAACGATGATTTCGTATGTACCCGGTGATAAGTCTGTTGGAGCAGGTCCAGCAGCACCACCGTCAACGATAAATGAATAAGGCACGGCTCCACAATCAACAGAGTCAATCGCAAAAGAACCATCTGAACCTGTATTACAAGTCGCATCAACTGATGATAAGTATACATTTACACTTGAAACATGAACAACAACTTCTTCAGCGTCAGCGCTGTAACAACCATTGTTGTCACTTGCCGCATAAAAAGAATAATCACCTGCCGTGTTGGCATCTGGCAACACCGTTGTTCCAATTGCTTCAGCCGGAGACCCGTTTGCAACAACAGTACCCCCTGTAGCTGCATCAAACCAAGACACATCACAACTTTGAATTGCTTCATAACGAATCAAACCATTCCAAATTCTTCCACCTGTGGCAGTTCCGAATCCACAATTGAATAATCCAGTACCGCCATGACCTTCTAATACTTCTATATTGGCATTAGAGGCAACCACAGCTCCTAGTCCGTTGGTACCTGTTGTATAATTGACGCCTACACCTTGAACAGCGATATGGAACGAATAGGTTTCGCCTTGAGGAATGGTAATGTCAACTGCGACAGGAATGTCAGAATACGTTGTTGCTGAAGTTCCTACGTTGTTGGCCGTTCCAACAAGTAACCATCCAGCTCCTGTAGGATCTGTATTTGATCCAGGGACATCAAGGTAATTATCAGTTCTATAATAAACATCAATATTTGATGCTGTTCCAAAATCAAGGTTCATTGCAAAATTTGAAATGGTTGTTTCCTGAAGAGCGGTTACTGCAAACATATTTGCACTGGCACCATTGTTATTTGCCATTGTGGTTAAAAGCGAGTCTAAACCAAGAACTTGGCCAACTGCTTCTATAGAAACACTTGTTTCACCTATACATGCATAAAAGTCTGATGTTTCCACAATTGCAGAGAAAGGAACTAAAGTTTCGGTAGTATTTATGGTAACGTTAATTGGACTACTTTCTAAGGAAGCATCATCCATAACTACAACACTGTAAGTACCGGATGTAAGCTGAGGTGCAGGACCAAAGGCACCCCCATCTACAGAGAAAGTAAACGGTGCTGTCCCACACTCCACAGTTTCAATAGAGAATGTCCCGTTTCCATAATCAGTACATGTTTCATCTTGTGCAAGTAAAGTTACATTAACATCAGTCACGTTTACAGTGATTGGGAATGGGTTACTTTCACATCCATTATTTATTTGGGTAACCCAAAAGTCATATGTGCCTGTTGTAGCTACTGGCATTACGTCTGTACCGACTGCTTCGAATGGTGAACCAGTTCCAAGATATGTTCCAGCTGGAAGGTCGTACCAATTCAAATCATTGAATACGGTTCCTGGTATAAAATAGTCTAAAGTATTTCCATAAACACCGCTGACAACAGCCGTTCCAAAGGCATCAACAAGGTCAAAAGAAACCTCATTTTGGAAACTTCCAGGATTCCAAATTGCAGTCAAGGTAGAGCCCTCAGGAGCATCAAAAGTTTCAGTAGCATTTGAACCACCAGGTGGTATGGTGGCACCCACTAATACTGGCACGCCATCAGCATAAATAGTAATGGCATTGCCATTCCAACCATCTCCCCATGAGTCAACCATGTTCAATGTGAAGCTTGTAGGCACACCAGAAGGACTTGCTTCAGCATCCAATAAAATTGATGAAGAACCTCCACAAGCAGCAAGAACTGAATCTGCAGTAAAAGGAGTAGAAGGGATCACCGTATTAATGGTTTCAATAACCACTGTTATGGGTGAACTTTCTAATGTCGCATCATCTTGTACAACAACAACGTATGTTCCCGCTGTTAAGTTAGTAGGAGCTGGTCCGAATGCACCACCATCAACTGAAAATGAAAATGGAGCCGTACCACAATCAACATTGGTAATAGAGAATGTTCCGTCAGCGGTCCCTGTACATGTTTCGCCAACTGCAGTAAGTTCAACATTAACATCTGTAATATCAATTACAAGTTCAACAGCAGCACTTTCTGTACAAGCACCACCCGTTTGTGTAACATAAAAACTGTACGATCCAGTACTAGAAGTAGGCATAACACTTGTCCCGATAGCCTCCAAAGGGGATCCATTACCTAAAAGAGTTCCTCCTGGAGCATCATACCAAGATAAAGTGTAGGGCCCTACCAAGGGAACAGTGTAGTTTATGGCATCGTCAACAACACCGTTAAAAACAATTACGCCATTGTTGTCGGTTATATTGAAGCTTACCTCTGAGGCAAAACCTCCGGCCTGCCAAGTTGCACTAATTAAATCACCTTCATTTACCGTAAAGGTTTCAGAATTAAAACCACCTTGCGCATTAGTAATGCCAAAAGGCCCATAAGTCACACCACCAACATCTAATGTGATTTCATGTGCGTTCCATCCATCACCATAAGAATCGAACATATTAATAGTATATATGGAAGAAGGCTCTGATCCCTGTGCTTCCAAAGGAATGGATGGTCCACCACCACAATAAGATTGAGGAGAAACCACCACGGGGTCATCACATTGTGCGTGATACATCGAAACACTCGAAATTATGCCGAGTGCGAAAAGTAAAATTTTTTTCATGTAGGTTTGTATTTAGTATTTCAGCTAAAATATGAAATTAATGTGAGACGTTAAATTAAATGTTCACTAAATTTGGTGATTAAACATTTCAATATGGATTTAAAAAATAAAACGGTTATTGTGTGTGGAAGCACACAAGGAATAGGAAGGAGCACTGCAAATAAAATGGCGCAAATGGGTGCATCCATTATCTTAGTATCAAGAAATGAAGAAAAACTCTCTAAAGTGTTGACTGAGTTGCCCCATGTTGATAATGGACAAAAACACGAAATATTAATTGCGGACTTTACTAAACCTTCATCATTGAAGCTTGTCTTGGATGAGTTTATGCGTGGTGGTCAAACGGTTCATATTCTCGTAAATAATACTGGAGGGCCTCCCGGAGGGCCTATTAAAGATGCAAATACGGAAGAATTTATAAATGCATTTAATCAGCATTTAATTTGCAACCATATATTGGTTCAAGCTGTTTATCCCGGAATGATCGATGCGAAATACGGCAGAATCATTAATGTAATATCTACCTCTGTAAAACAACCGATAGAAGGGTTGGGGGTTAGCAATACAATACGTGGAGCTGTTGCAAATTGGAGTAAAACACTTGCCTCAGAATTAGGGCCATATGGAATAACGGTCAACAATGTCCTTCCCGGAGCCACTGCAACAGAAAGGCTCACAGACATTTTACATAATGTATCTAAAAAAATAAAGGGAACTTATGAGGATGCGGAGAACATGATGAAGAATGTTACTCCTGCAAAACGATTTGCGCAACCAGAAGAAATAGCCGGAGCAATTTGTTTTTTGGCATCTTCAGAAGCGTCATATATTAACGGAATCAATCTTCCAGTTGACGGTGGGCGCACTAAATCCTTGTAAGAAGTCAGATTAGCTTGTTTCGATAATGGATGCGAAGAGCTACTAGAAATGGTATGCCAAATAATAAACAAATGGCTAAGGCATAGCCTTCACCAGTAAGATAGTAATCCTGAACGTTTTCCATGTCTTTCTCTTCATAACCAAACCCCAAAAAATAAGAGAGGCTTAAGGGGGCAGAAATGGTTTTTGATACCCCTGAGGAATTCTCTACGATTTTTCCTGAAAACAGGTTTATTGGAAGTAAGAATAATACACCGCCAATAAGCAGTAAAGAAAGAAAAAATGCTAGAATGGGTCTATTCAAAATTGAATTTATTTTATTCAAAGATAAGCCTTATTTTAGCACCTAACATTACGATGTCTAAAAAGGGGATACATATAAACAAGCAGCGCTGGAAAATTGTCTTAACATTTCTGGTTTTACTTGTAATTGCAGGTACCCTTTTTGTATCAAATGGATTTATTTCAAAAATCGGGCAAAGGGAAAAAGACAAAGCGAAGCAATGGGCTGAATCTGTAAAAAAGAAAGGGGAACTCGTAAAATTGAGTGATCAAATTTTTCAAGAACTTAAAAAAAAGGAAAAACAAAAGATTGATTTAGTTCTTGATGCCTACAGAATTGTTCTCAAGACAACGGATGACTTGACATTAAATCTTGATAAAGATTTTGCTGATTCAATAATCAAGTCCAATAAAGATATTCCTGTAATTCTTGTTTACAGCGGGAGTAATGACCCCATATATAATGAAGGAATGAATCAGTTTTTCAAAGAGGTAAAAAGTGATGTGAAAAAAGACAGTATATCTATGGATCAAGCTATGAAATGGAGAAATATGGGGCAATGTGATACAATACCGGTTATGGAGGGATGGGAAGCATATTTCTTTTATGGGAATTCTTCAAAACTCAAAGACTTGAGGTTTCGAAGTGATTCATTAATTAGAAGTTTTGCCAAAGAAATAAAAGAAAACAAGGGTCTAATACCTGTCATTTTATGGGATGAAAAGAAAAACGAATTGGTCGCTTCCAATGTAAAAGGATCTGCAAGTAAATTAATCGCTTTAAAGAACGAGTGGAAGACAAAGAACAAGCCACTTGAATTTAATTTTGGATCTGAAAAAAAGACTTTGTATTACTCAGAAAACAGAGAACTCACATATCTTCAGTGGGTCCCGTATTTTCAATTTATAGTTCTAGGGTTGATTATTCTTTTGGGATATTTTATTTTCTCAACTTTTAGAAAAGCAGAACAAAAAAGAGTTTGGGCGGGCATGGCAAAGGAGACAGCTCATCAGTTAGGAACGCCATTATCATC
>CALKHF010000042.1 GCA_938092255.1 uncultured Flavobacteriales bacterium
GCCCGCTTTACCTTCTTTTCGTTTGCAACGAACTATATCATCAGCCATGAAGGAGTTTGAAACTGACTATTGGACTGGTGTCATTTTTACCACAAACCGAAGAGTTTGGGAGCATGACGAAGCATTTAAAACCCGATTAACAGAAGCGCGTGCGATTGGAATTGATATGGAAACTGCGACTCTTTTTACAGCCGGTTTTGCCAATGGAATTCCAAGAGGTGCTCTACTTTTAGTAAGCGATAACCCCATGATTCCTAGCGGAGTTAAAACCAGTGAAAGCGACAAGTCAGTCACCTCAAATTTCGTGAATACTCATGTACATATCGGTATTCGAGCTTTGGAAGAATTACGAGACTCTGGCGATAGTGTGAAGCATATGAAATTTGACCACCGACCATAAACGTTTGGAGGCAGTGAGGTTCCTCAATCATCTGATTGATTCGTTTTTCCTAAATTTAGGGAAATGAAAATGAAAGATTTTAAGCTGGAAAGGTATTTTGCTCAACATGAGTTTACCGCTAAGTATTTATTGTCGAGTTCTGACTGTGATGGTTTTGAGCAGAATTATGTTTTAGACCTTGCAAGTGCTCAAGAACTAAAAATGTGGAACGACATGAAGCTTGGATACACAGAAAGTGCTGGAAACCCAATACTCCGTGAATCAATTACCCAATTTTACAAAACAAATAATATTGAGGAGGTTGTCGTTGGTTCTCCTGGAGAATTGAACTACATAACCATGAAGGTACTTCTTGAAAAACAAGACCATGTGGTGGCGGTTGCTCCCGCCTATCAATCACTACATGAAGTAGTGCATACAATCGGTTGTGAAATCTCCTACTGGAAACCAAATGAAAATTGGGCGTTTGATCCAAATCAATTGGAACATCTTGTTCGGGAAAACACAAAGCTTATTATTATCAATTTCCCACACAACCCGACGGGAAGCTACCTAACATTAAGTGAGCTCACTCAAATTGTCAGTATTGCTAAAAAAAACGATTGCTATATTTTTTCAGATGAAATGTATCACAAGCTACTTGCCAATCCTGATGCGGAGCTCCCTCCGATAAGTGATTTATACTCAAAAGGCATCAGTCTATGGGGAACCTCCAAATCATTTGGACTGGCTGGATTAAGGACGGGTTGGTTGGTGTGTAATGATCTGGATTTTATTCATCGGGTCATCTCTTATAAAGATTACTTAAGTATTTGTAGCAGCGCTCCAAGCGAGATCCTCTCGATTATTGCCTTAAACCACATTGACGATTTTCTACAACCCAACATTAAAAAAATACAGCAAAACATCAACTTGTTTGCAGAATTTGCTCAGACGCAGGACATCATTTCTTCTTTTATCCCTCCCAAATCTGGTTCTACTGCATTTGTGGAATTAAATATCAATTGTTCCTCATTAGAGTTCAGCAACTACCTCGTAAAAAACGCAGGCATTATGACCATTCCTGCTGAAATGTTTGATCATCCAGGGAAATACATTCGGGTTGGGTTTGGTCGACAGAATTTTCATGAAATTCTTCCTTTGCTGACGGGTTTTATTGAACAAAACAAATCATTGTTAATGAATAATGTATCTTTAAAGTAAAATTGATTTCATGAAGTATATACTCTTATTTATCTTCCCATTTTTAACTTTTTGTTCTTCTAACGAAAAAATGATTGATGTAAAAGACCTTGAAGGTAAATGGAAGGTTGTAGATGCTGACTTAAAATTAAAATCTACTACGACTGATGTTCCGAAAGAAGTACTTTTGGGCACAAAAGAAATATATGAATCTATGGAATTTGAATTTGGAAAAGATGGAGAATTTAAAGAGACTGCGGACGTTAAAACTATTGGCCATAGAACTATGAATGGAAAATGGTCGTATAATTCAGATGAAAATACATTATCTATAAATTATTCTGAATCTAATAAATCGGTAGTTTGTGAGGTGTTGGCTTTTTCCGAAAACAAAATGAAATTAAAACTGAAACTTAATAGTGATCTCGGCACAGCTACTTTAACCTTCAAAAAATATTGATTTCATTTGTTTCTAGCTTTAACTTCTTTTTTAAAATAAAAATTCAATCTCTACTCCTTTTTTAATTTTTTGAATAAGAATACATTTAGCTTTTTAATTTAAATGGGGTTAATGGCATTATATTTGCTCTTTGATTTATATCAAGCTACTAACAATACTTAACACCTCCTTACTGTTTTGAAAAAACATCTCTTAATTTCATGCTCCTTCTTATTCTTACTTTTAAGTTTAAGAGGGTTTTCACAGTCCAATCAGGAAAAAAATTATTACCCTTCTATTGGTCTACAAGTTAAAGGATTACAACTCAACAATGAACAAGAAGCTGTTGCTCCTTCCGTCTTTTTTAAATCAACGTATATAAATAATCCAGGAAAAGGATTCAGTTTAGGAGCAAGTGCATATCCATCTCTTACGTGTTCTCCTAGTGCGAATTCCGGAACTATTACATTTGGAGCAGAGCTTCCGCTTGCTTTAGAAATGAACTTTAATAGTGTTGAAAAATGGTACCGTGATGGTGATGTGACTGACTATCAAGTTTTCTACATCGGTTTTGGAGCTACAGCAGGTTTCTATTTCATAAGAGAACATGAACATATAAATGGTATTGGTCCGCATTTTGTTACAGGCGGCAGTGTGCCGTTTTTAAGAGGTATTTTTGGCTGGAAAGGCTCTATGAGCTATTTCAGTAAGAGCTTACAAGCCACTCTTGGCCTATACTATGAAATTGGGTCTTGATATTAGGTTTTATTGTCTTCCAAACTTCTTCTTCCACTGATAATCGTATCTTTATTTTGCTTATTATCAATAAACAGTTGAGCCTATGAAAATTCTTTCTTTTGTCGCAGGAGCCGTGCTATTAAGTAATTTCTGCTTTGGACAATATTATTACCACACCAGCAACGGAGATACTCCCGGCAGTTTAAATCAAGATCCTGCTTACCCCGTCGGAAGCGGACAGGAAAGTGGTTGGACTTCATTACTAGGCCCATCAGTTGAGCCCGCTGAATGGTCGGCGATTCAGAGCATCCCATTCCCTTTTAATTTTAATGGAAACCCAGTAACCGAATATAAAGTCTCGTCCACGGGAGTCCTTACGTTTAGCACTTCAGCAATTTCAGTTCCCGGCCCTTCATCTTCAGCTCTACCAGATGCAAATGTCCCAGATAATTCCATTTGCATTTGGGGATTGACGGCTTCTGGTACCAACGACAACCTTTCAACAAAAACTTTTGGATCTCCTGGAAATCAACAAGAATGGATTCACTTTAGTTCATGTGTAAATGGAACTATTGGTTGGTCTTATTGGTCCATCGTATTAGAGGAGGGGAGCGATCACATCTATATTGTTGATCAACGAAACACTTCTGGTGATGGCGCGCTAAGCGTAGGGCTACAAATTAATGCAACGACAGCTATTTCTGATCCCGCATCACCAAATGTTGATGGTGCCGCAGGAACGAGTGCTACAAGTGAAGATGACTTTTTTTATACTTTCATTTATGGTACTCAAGCTCAAAATGAGGTGCGGTTAAATTCTTTTGATTTATTGCCTTATATTGGCTATGGGCCTGTTAATTTCACTGGTGAAATTCAAAATATAGGTTCTGACCCTATTACAACTCTTACCATTTCATGGGATGATGGTAATGGCCCTTATTCTGATGACATTACTGGTCTCAATATTCTGTCCGACGAAACATATGCTTTTACTAGTCCTACGCCACTTAATGCCGTTGGCGGGCAAGTATATACTATTGATTTATCTGTTGACATCGTTGGAGACGCTGATTCTACAAATAACGACGCTGAAATTTCCACAGTATCATTAACTCAAATCCCCACTAAATATGTTGTTGGGGAAGAAAAAACAGGGACCTGGTGTGGTTGGTGCCCTAGAGGAGCTGTCGGATTGGCCAATATGGAGTCTGTTGCACAATTTATCGGAATTGCTGTTCATAATGGCTCAAATGACCCGATGGTTGTGACAGCTTATGATGATAACATTGGAGCCTATATTCCTGGAGGGTATCCGAGAGGAGGTGTCGATCGCGTTGAAAACGGGAACCCCTCTGCTGATAATTTTTTAGCCATGCACGATGAAAGAGTGACTACCGTTGTGCCATGTGAAGTGACCTCACTTACTGCAGAGCACAATGCTGCAACGGATAAGATAAATGTTTCCGTTGATTCTGAATGGTATGGAAATATTCCGGGAAACTACAGGTTTTCATGTGTCCTAGTTGAAGATGATGTTCTTGGTGACGACGACGGCTTTTTACAAGTCAATTACTATGATGGTGGGGCAAATGGACCCATGGCCTTCCCTCCGGGAATCAATAACGAATTTGATTTTGCAACGGGTGGAGATCCTGCTGACCCTTATCAATTTGATGGTTATGACCATGTCGCTCGCTATTTATCAAATAATGACATTCTTGGAAATGCTGGAAGCCTTCCTTCTGGTCAAGTGTCAATGGGTGTTCATTCATATACATTTAATCCAATACCAGCTTCTTTTGTTGATGATGTGAATAAAGCTCATGCGGTAGTAATGATTGTGAATTCAGAAACCGGAGAGATCCTTAACGCTCAGATAGCCTCGATTCAAAGTGATGCAAGCATTTCAGAAATGAATAATGACTTTGAGTTAAATTTGTATCCCAACCCCGTGTCTGATATGTTAACAGTTTCATTTAGTATTGAGGATGTGTCCAGTGCAATAATTTCAATAAAAGATGTTTTAGGGAGTGAAATCTTAACCTTTGATGAAATAATAAATAATCAAGGGGGCCAACAAATTGATATTAATACTTCAATGCTTTCTGATGGAATTTATATTTTATCTATACATTTAGGAAAATCTGTTTCCAATAAAAAGTTTTCTATTTCTCATTAAACCCATAGGTTAAGGCCCTGTCTGTCTTTAGTTCGGGTTTATTTTTACAAATAATCATGATTTCAAGAACCATTCAACAAATTATTCCCGCCCAAAGAATCAATATGGGAGGACATTTATTGGACCAACCTCTGCCGTCTCATAATATAGATCAAATCGACCCGTTTTTATTGATTCACCACTGGGACAAACCAATTTTAGCAGGCGGAAATCAAAAAGAGCTTGGCGTCGGTCCTCATCCACATCGGGGGTTTTCACCCGTAACTTTTATCTTTAAAGGTAGCGTTAGGCATCAAGATTCTATTGGAAATAATGTGGTGGTATCGGGTGGCGGAACCCAATGGATGCATGCTGGGAAAGGTATTGTGCATAGTGAGCGCCCAGGACTTGATTTGGTAAAAAATGGTGGAGAGCAAGAATTTATACAATTCTGGGTGAATACTCCGGGAAAATACAAAATGGAAGCCCCTTATTATCTGCCCTTAACAGCTGAACAAACCCCAAGAGTAAAAAAAGAAAATGCATTGATTGGTGTTGTTGCTGGTGATTTTGAAGGAGTACAGGGACCGGCAAAAACATATAGCCCTCAAACACTACTGCGAGTATATGCCAAATCCAATACTCGTCTTGAAATACCATTACCGAAACATTACAATACGCTTTTATACCTATTGAATGGTTCTTTATCCGTACAGGGAGAAAAGATAGCATCTAAAACAATGATTTGGTATAAAAACGATGGTGACTGCCTCAATATTGAGGTTAATGAGGACTCTCAATTTATTGTTTTGTCCGGTGAACCTATTGGGGAGCCTGTTGTTTCTTATGGTCCATTCGTTATGAATAACAATGAAGAATTACAGCAAGCCGTGTCTGATTTTCAAAATGGAAAAATGGGCAAGCTCGTCGAAACATTTGATGAATAATTCAATTGATTTAATAGCCTATGTCTGGCTCAATAAGTTTCCAAAACACTTTGGAGTGTTTCCGAGTAAATCATTAATTTGAGATATTAATTAACTTTACTTATGAATTTTACAAAATCTATCATTGTCCCTTTTTGCTTAGGCATAATCATTTCCTCTTGTGAGACAAATGAACCCGCGGTTATTTCAAAGGAGGTAAAGCCCGAAAAAATCATTTTTGATTCTAGATTCGTTGAAGACCTTTACGGGAAACTTGAAGCTTCTTCTGAAGATGCAGTGGGATTTAGTCAACAACAGCTTATCGACTTTTTAAATGTAGCTGATCCAGAAGAACTAAAAAAAGGAAACTCTTATGGAACAGAGCTTTTATTTGAATCTTTTAAATGCAACTGCCTAGACGAAATATCTATCTCTTATGATTCAAATAAAGATGCATTTATCATATCTGTGTATGAGGAAGCGTATATAGAAAGTCTCGATTGGTGTCCAGAAAGCTCATATGAATATTCATTTGAAATCAAAGATCAAAAAGCAGAGAACGTTAAGTTTGATTTTCTAGCAGGTTAGGCGAGCTAATCTTTAATGATTTTTTGAACCACGGATCTATCTTTCAATCTGATCTCAACAAAATAACATCCCGAATCATAAGCTGACATAGAAATTTTTATGCTGTTTTGAACATTTTGAATGTGCTCAACTTGTTTTCCAAAACCATCGAAAATAATAATTTGATTTTTGCCTGGGCTGACTATTGTAATCTCTAATTCATCAATAACGGGGTTAGGATATATTTCAACTCCATCAAGCTTTATTGCTTCAAGTCCATTTGTAATGCATGGAGTTCGTAGCGTGTCAAACCAATAATAAACATCTGACAAAGATGGTAAAATGCACTCATTGTGCATCCCGTCACCCATATATATGGCTTCTACATTTTCAGCTCCATTGGCCTGCATGGTCGCTTCTGCTGCGAGGGCATTTTGAAATGAAACTTGCTCATCACCTGTACAATAATACATTCGAACAGGACGAGTTGGAACCCAATCATGGTTGTCATTGTCTGACATCGCTTGCCATAAAGGATGTGAAAAATCAGATGCTGAATTCAAGAAGTTCTGAACCACCGAATCCACAACGAGTTCTTGTATAATAGTAGGAAGCTGATTATTGAGACTTCCCATTCCCAAAGTGGTATTGTTACCATTAAAATAAGGCTCTACAATTTCATCATATGGTGAACGTAAAATGTCTGAATAGGTATTGTACAAATTGCCGTAAACCGATTGGTAAGAGGCCATTAAATAGACTATATAGCCTGGATTGGAATATGATGCTGCAAGTATGGTATCTGCCATTGCTCCTGTAATCTCATAAGGCCCTGAACATGGAGCGGAAGCAAGAATGTTAAATTCATTAAGAAGATCATTTTCCTCAATATATTTATGTGTTGCCATTGCAGCATGTCCTCCTTGAGAATATCCCGTTAGAAACAACTCTCCGTTATCAGCTGTCATTCCGGGAATCATGTCCAATGTTTGAGCCTCACGAACAGCACGAATCATGTCAACAGTTGCTGTTGCTTCCGATGCTCCATGACAATATGGATGAAGTCCTGGACTCTCTCCCATTCCGATATAATCAGGCATAATCACATTATATCCCCCTGATGAGAATATCTTTCCAATGTAAGCTTCTTGGACATCATAAGAGGGAACATCTACTTTCCTTAAACTTGTTCCGTGCTCATATACCGCCATAGGAAAATTTGAACAATCCTCTGAAATAGGCAGACAAAATGCCCCAGAAGCAATTGTTGGATTACCCAATGCATCCACCGTATTGTAAACAATCTTGTAGGTTTCTACATCGTATTCCAAGGGTAGATTAGCAACACTGGCCAATACCACTTGTGGTGTTGTGTTGATATAGGTTGCAGATACAATATATTGAGACCATGCCGAGCTGACACAGACCATCATGTATATAAGCGATGTGATTTTCATAGGTGTAGGTATATTTGGAAATGAAAAGTATGAAAAAAAGAGCCTATTTCAAAATAAAACCGGAGCTAAAAGAAAGGGCGTTAAAGCTCCCCTAAATTCATTCCTATGGTAAAGCTGAGTTTTGGATAAAACCCTCTTTGATCTATCGATTGATCTGTTGCGTTCCCAAAACCATCTGCCCAAGAATCAAGTTTGTCAAAACCAAACCCATAGTCGAGTCCAAGCATACCAAACATGGGAAGAAATACACGTATGCCAATACCCGCAGATCTTTTTACATTAAACGGATTGAAATTTTCAAATGTTGGATACGTATTTCCTGCCTCTACGAAAGTAAGTGCATAAAAGGTTGCTGATGGATTTAATGAAATAGGGTACCGTAATTCTAGTGTATATTTTGCAATAATCGGATCACCACCAGCTGAAGACACATATTGATCTTCGTAACCCCTTAGGGCAATGATTTCTCGTCCACCTAGTTGGTTTACACCGGAGAGACCACTTCCTCCCATAGAATAGCGATCAAATGGTGTCACCCCTTTGTCTCTATTATATGCTCCAATATAACTGAAACCAATCCTTGGCATCAGAACTAGCTTTTTATCTGGGGAAAGAGGCACATACCATTCTCCTGTAAAACGGAATCGATAGTACTCAAGGTACTTGAATCGATCTTGATTTGAGGCGGTAGAATAATCAATGTCAGTAAACAATGAATATGGCAAGGTCGCTTTTGCCGTGAACTTAAAGTTTGAGCCACTTTGAGGGTAAATTGGTGCACTTACCGAGCTACGTTGAAGCACGTATTTGAAAGCGATGTCATTTGCATAGCCCTGCGTAAATAACGGGAATCGGAAATCATTAACAACATCATAATATTGATAACTCAATTCATAATAAGCAGTGAAGTAGTCATCTGGCCACTTTTTTCTTCTTCCAAGACCTATACCCGTTCCTGTTATAGATAAGCCATTATAATCTGGATTGGTTCTTAACAAACCATTCGAACTCAATGCTGTATTGTTTATCCAAAACGATAATGAATTCGGTTTTTTACCCCCTAACCAAGGCTCCGTAAAGGAGAAATTATAGCCTTGATAAAAACGCCCATTTGATTGTGCTCTAATTGAAAGTCTTTGTCCATCTCCGCCAGGAAGCGGGCTCCAAGCCTCTTTTTTAAAGAAGTTTTTTGTTGAAAAATTATTAAATGTCAACCCCAACGTACCAATAATTCTTCCGCTCGTGGTTGGACCTGCTCCACCATAACCCCCGGACAATTCAATTTGATCCGAGGATTTTTCTTCTACAACATATTCAATGTCAACCGTTCCCTTTGCAGGGTTTGGAAGAGGATTCACTTGAAATGCCTGTTCGTTAAAATATCCCAATTGAGCCAACTCTCTTTGGGTTCTCATAATATCTGCTTTGTTAAATAAATCTCCTGGCTTGGTTCTTACCTCTCGAAGAATAACATAATCATTGGTCTTCGTATTGCCTCTGATCGTCACGCTCCCAATACGTGCTTCTTTCCCTTCGAGCATTCTAACTTGATAATTGATATGCCTATCTGTAACATTGGTCTCGACCGGGATTATTTGAAAAAACAGGTACCCTCTGTCCATGTACAAAGATGAAATGTCACGCCCATCTCCATTACCAAAAAGACGCTGTTCTAAAAGAGACTTGTTGTATAAATCCCCTCTTTTAATTCCAAGTATTGTATCTAAATAGGAAGACCGATACTTGGTATTTCCCGTCCATGAAATGTCTCCAAAATAATACTTTCCTCCTTCATTAATAGTAAGGTCAATAACTAGGTTTTTTTCATCTAATTGATATACGGTGTCGAATGCAATTTCCGCATCACGCAATCCCACGGCATTGAACTTGGCCAATAAGGCTTCCTTGTCGGTCTCATAGCTTGATTGGGTAAATTTTGATCTTTTAAAGATCCTTAGTAATGATTTCTGTTTGGTGTCCTTCATTGCCAGCTTTAATTTCCACATTGGAACGCCGCTGACTCCATTAATCTTAATCTCTTTTATACCAACTTTCTCTCCTTTATCCACATCTATAACAAAAAGCTCAGAATTATTAATTACCGTATCCTTGATTCTGTCAATATCCACTTTTACGTTGTAAAACGCTTTTTCTCGAAAGAACCCTCGAATTTGATTTCTCGTTTGAAACACCAAGTTTTCTGTTATCGTTTTCCCAGAAAAAAGAGATATCTCTTCACGAATTTTATCTGCTTCCCTTTTTGAAACTCCTTTAAATTTGAATCTTGAAAGTTTAGGTCTTGGTTTCAACTCAATAATCAAATAAACAATCCCTGAAATTTCTTTTTCAGCATAAATCGAAATATCAGAAAACAATCCCTCGTTCCACAAGTTTTTAATGGCAGTATTGATTTGTTCACTTGGAAGCGTAATGGGTAAACCCTGTCTCAATCCTGCAATTAATTTAATTGCTTGATGATCATAGTTGTTAGCCCCATATATTTTTATGGGACCAAGCTCGTATTCTTTCGGACTCAGGTAGGAAAAGTCCAATTCTGATAATGACCCTCCTATTTGTGAAGCGCTTAAAAATGGAATGAATAAGCACAATAAAAATACGCCTAATATTCTCATTCTATAATGTTTATTTGTTCTGACACCAAGCCAAATCTTCTTTCACGATTTTGATAATCGTAGACAGCTCCAATAAATTGCTTTCTGCCAAAATCTGGCCAGAATATATCTAAAAAAACAAATTCTGAATAGGCAATTTGCCAAAGTAAAAAATTACTAACTCTTCTTTCCCCACTTGTTCTAATCAAAAGCTCTGGATCAGGAATTTCTTTCGTAGTTAGGTGTTGCGAGATCAATTCATCTGTGATGTCCTTTTCTGTAATTTCCTTTTGAACTAAATCATTAGATATGGTTTTAACCATTTCCGTTATTTCCCATTTGGAACTATAGTTTAATGCAAGAACAAGGGTAATGTCTTTATTCGTTTTTGTTTTTTCAATCGCGTCTTCCAAACTCTCCTGACACTCTTCTGGTAATCCTTTTAAATTCCCAATGGCCTTAAGTCTCACGCCATTTTGATTCATTTCATCAATTTCATTTGACAGTGAAAGAACCAATAAGTTCATCAATCCTTCAACTTCTTTTTGTGGACGATTCCAGTTTTCGGTTGAAAAGGCATATAAGGTCAGGTACTTTACCTTTAACTCTGTGGCTGTTTTTAAGGTTTCACGTACCGCATCAACTCCTTTAGAGTGACCAAAAAGACGATCTTCTCCGTGACTTTTTGCCCATCGGCCATTACCATCCATAATGATGGCTACATGTTCTGGAACATTATTTAGATCGATATGACTTAAATCACTCATTGTAAAGCTTAACGAAGATAATTAAACATTCTTGTGTCAAACCCTAAATCTTATGGCTTAACATGTCTTAACATAAAAGAATGTCGAGAAACATACGTTGCTCATACAATCTTTTTTATTCTGCTAAAACGATCAGCTTATTATTTGTCAATTCAGCAATGCCACCCTTAATCTTCACAAATATTTTTTCTGGAGATTCGATTTCAATTGCGTCATTTTTTTGTTCTTCACTTAATGGGCTCTCTAGATCAATAGAAAGAACTCCTTCAGTCAAGGCTGAGATGACAGGGGCGTGATTGTTTAGCACTTGAAAAATCCCATCTTTACCTGGAAGAGAAACAGCTGTTGCTTCTCCACTAAAAATACCTGACTCCGGAGTAATTATATCTAATTTCATAGTGATTATGCCTCAGAAAGCATTTTTTCTCCTGCCTCAATAACATCCTCAATACCACCTTTTAAGTTAAAGGCTGCTTCTGGATACTTGTCGTATTTTCCATCAAGGATATCATTAAATGCAGTAATTGTTTCTTGAATATCTACTAAAACTCCTGGAAGACCAGTAAATTGCTCAGCAACATGGAACGGCTGAGATAAATATCTCTGAACCCTTCTTGCACGATGCACAATCATTTTATCTTCTTCAGAAAGCTCATCCATCCCTAAGATGGCAATGATGTCCTGCAATTCTTTGTAACGTTGAAGAGTTACTTTTACGCGTTGAGCACAATCATAATGTTCGTCTCCAACTATTTCTGGAGTCAAAATTCTTGATGTTGAATCTAAAGGATCAACTGCTGGATAAATACCGAGCTCGGCAATTTTTCTTGACAATACAGTTGTTGCATCAAGGTGAGCAAACGTGTTCGCTGGTGCTGGATCTGTAAGGTCATCTGCAGGTACATATACCGCTTGTACAGATGTAATTGAACCACTTTTTGTAGAAGTAATTCTTTCCTGCATCGCTCCCATTTCTGTAGCAAGTGTCGGTTGGTAACCTACCGCTGAAGGCATTCTTCCAAGTAGTGCAGAAACCTCTGAACCTGCTTGGGTAAATCTAAATATATTGTCAACGAAGAAAAGGATGTCTTTTCCTTGACCTTCTCCGTCACCGTCTCTAAAGTATTCGGCAATGGTAAGACCTGAAAGCGCTACTCTTGCTCTTGCCCCTGGAGGCTCGTTCATTTGACCAAAAACGAATGTCGCTTTTGATTCTTTCATCTGTTCTAAGTCAATTTTATTTAGGTCCCATCCACCTTCTTCCATAGAATGAAGGAAATCATCACCGTATTTGATAATGCCTGATTCAAGCATTTCTCTAAGCAAATCATTTCCTTCTCTTGTTCTTTCACCAACACCGGCAAATACAGAAAGACCTCCATGACCTTTCGCAATGTTATTAATAAGCTCTTGAATTAGTACAGTTTTACCAACCCCTGCTCCTCCAAACAAACCGATTTTCCCACCTTTAGCATATGGCTCAATCAAGTCAATAACCTTAATTCCTGTAAATAATATCTCTGTAGCTGTAGAAAGATCTTCGAATTTCGGCGCATCTCTGTGGATTGGAAGTCCGTCACTGTTTTCGACCTCATTGATCCCATCAATAGCTTCTCCAACAACATTAAACAATCTGCCTTTGATTTTCTCACCAGTTGGCATCTTGATAGGAGTTCCGGTTGAAACAACCTCCATTCCACGTGTAAATCCATCTGTTGAATCCATTGATATTGCACGAACAGAGTTTTCTCCAACGTGTGCTTGAACTTCAAGAACAACTCTTGTTCCATCTGACTTAAATGCCTCTAGGGCATCATAAATTTTTGGGAGCTCTACCTCTTTTTCAAAGGCAACATCAACAACTGGGCCGATAACTTGAGCAATTTTTCCTTTTAAACTAGACATTTATACCTGTTTGAATTTGGGTGCAAATATAACCCATTTATTTTAATTAAAAGCGATTGAAAACATTAAAAAATTACGGCTAAAGCACCATTTAATCGTTCCTAGTCAATAATTTAACGGTAATAAACGTAAATAGAACGGTTAAAATGCTTACCGAAACCACAATTGTGGAAAAATCGACCCAAGAAAATCCGATTGGATAAGCTTGATTCGCAGAAATTTTTATCAGCTCAAACTTCATTTGTAATGCGCAAATAAAATAGCCCAGTAATCCACCAAGAAAAGCGCCTACGGCAGAAATCATGACGCCTTGAAAAAAGAAAATTTGAAAAATCCCCTTTTGTGTAACGCCCATGCTTTTTAAGGCGAGAAAATTATTCTTTTTCTCAATGTAAATCATTGTAATAGATGACACCAAGTTAAAACAGGCCAAGATAAATACAAAGATTAAGATCAAGGTTAATATGAGTTTTTCAGATTTGCTCGTTTTAAATATGAGTGCATTCTTCTCGTAATAGGTTTTTACCTGAAATGAATTTCCCACTTTTTGTTGAATGTTGTTTCTTAATGCATCAAGGTTTGTATTCGGCACTGCTCTAACGTATATGTGAGAAATTGTTTTGTTTGTATCCTTAATGAAGGCTCTAAAATCGCTCAACGGCCAAAGAAATGTTTCTTCGTTAACTATTTTATTTTGATAGACGAGTACTGACGATATACGTGTTTTCTTTTTTAAAAAGGGTTGCTTTGCCCGAACTGAAATGTTTTTCTTGGGTAGAAAGATGGTGAACTCTGAATTAATTGAAGCCTCAAGCTTATTTATTAACCCAATCCCCATTATTCCAATAGGATTCTGTGAGCTATGTAATGAGGGCTCCCCTCCTTTATAATGGTTGTGCAAATTCGTTAGCTCCAAAAACGCATCGTCTACAGCATAAAGCTTCGCATTTGTTCGTTTAATTCGATAATCTTTTTGCTCTTCAATGGGTTGGCCATATTCTAATACGATCAACTCTTCCCGCCCCTTAGCTATCGTTTTAACTCCGTTTGTAGAAGAAAGGTCATTCCAGTTAATTTCGTTTTCAGAAAAGGTTTTGCCCTTCCTGGGCGTAATCGTAATTGAAGCATCAAATTCACTGTAAATTTGATCAATCAATTTTTCCATACCATTAAACGCTGAAAGCAATATCACAAGTGCACAGGTTATTACTGCAATTCCTATTACAGCAATCCGCGTAATTATAGTAATTACATTTCGCTTTTTTTGCGAACGTAAATACTTGTATGCGATATAAACGGATGTTTTGATATCTATTTTTTTAGGAGCTGATCAATTTTAGAAGCATAATCAAGCGAGTCATCAATAAAGAATTTAAGCGCTGGTATTTTTCTTAGGTTTTTTAATTTTCGCCCAACATCTCCTCTAATTCTGCCTGTATTTTGTTCAATACTTTCAAAAACTTCTGCTTTGTCTTTTGCGCCAAAAATGCTTAGATAGCATCTCGCTAATGACAAGTCACTTGTAACTCTTACTACCGTTACGGTAACCATTGCACCCAAACAAATTGAGCTGTTTTTTTGAAAAAAGCTAGCAAGCTCACTTTGAATCACTGATTCTATTTTACCTTGACGTATTGATCCCATAATACAAATTTAAGAATACTATGATACCATTGAGCGAAAAGTAAAAATGTATCTTTGCACCAATGATGAAATCATATCTTGAAATATTACACTATACCCTGAAGTATAAGTTCTTGACAATAATGGTGGTTTTAAGCAACCTATTATTTGTCATTTTCAACCTGCTTTCGCTTGTACTTTTTATTCCTGTTTTGCAATTAATTTTTAGAGACCCAAGTAGCATAGGTATTACTCCAAAACCTCATTTTGAATGGGGATTTTCTGATCTGTTCATTTACGCGAAAGAGTATTACAATTTTACCATGTCATCAATGGTGAAAAATAATCCTCTTGACGCCTTGCTCTTTGTTTGTATTTCGGTCATGATCGCCTTTTTTTTAAAGAATTTATTTAGATATGGCGCAGTTTGGTTTCAATCAGAGCTTAGAATGGTCGTTGTTCGAGATGTACGAGACGCTCTGTTTCACAAAGCCATGAAATTGCCTTTGTCCTATTACTCAAATGAAAGGAAAGGAGATTTGATGGCAAGAATGAACAGTGATGTCAACGAAATAGAAATCGCTGTTGTCTGTTTGTTAGAGCTTTTATTCAGAGAGCCCTTTGCGGTTATTATAAATGTGGCTACTTTAATTTATCTAAGTCCTCAGCTTTCTCTTATTTCATTTTTTCTTTTGCCCATATCCGCCTTGGTAATTTCTCTAATCGGAAAAAGCCTAAAACGAACAGCAAAAAAGAGTCAAGAACAAACAAGTAGATTGTACTCCTCTATGGATGAGGGTATTGATGGAATTAGAATCATAAAGGCATTTAACGCAGTGACTTTTATAGTAAATAGATTTAGGCAAACCAATCTACAACACCAAAGACTGATCACCAGAACGTTCAGAAAAAAAGATTTGTCTCCATTGTTGAATGAAACCATTGGAGCCTTTGTAATGCTTAGTCTAGTATGGTTCGGCGGTAAATTGATCCTTGACGACCCAAGCAATGCATTTTCTGGGGAGGTGTTCTTGACATTTGTAATTGTTTTTTCTCAGCTACTAAGGCCTATTCAAAACATCTCAAAAAACATCTCTAACATGATTAAGTCTCGTGCGTCTCAGGACCGAATCAATGAAGTACTCAATCTTGATGAAGTGGTTACAGAAATAAAATCTCCTGATTCCATTGATCGTTTTAGCGATGAAATAAAATTCAAAGATGTGTCTTTCAAATACAATGACACCACGATACTGGATCAAATCGACTTCACAATTAAAAAAGGTCAAAACGTAGCATTGGTTGGTGAGTCGGGAAGTGGTAAAACGACCTTAATCAATTTGATTCCAAGATTTTACAATGCGTCTAGTGGAGCCATCGAAATCGATGGTACAGACATTGCGTCGTTATACCTTGGTGAGTTAAGGTCATTAATTAGCTTGGTCTCACAGGATGCCATTCTTTTCAATACGAGTATTGCTGCCAACATTGCATTTGGCGAAGAAGAACCCAACATGAAAAAGGTCTTAGAAGCTGCAAAAACTGCAAATGCGCACGACTTTATTTCAAAATTCGAGCAGGATTATTCAACGGTCATTGGTGAGCGAGGAAATAAGTTATCCGGCGGACAAAAACAACGAATAAGTATTGCTAGAGCCATCTACAAAAACCCTGAAATACTGATTCTTGACGAAGCCACATCAGCGCTGGATCTTGAATCAGAAAAGCTGGTACAACAGGCACTTGACAAGGTTATGGAAAAAAGAACCTGCATCATTATTGCGCACAGGTTGAGCACAATTAAGAATGCCGATATGATATTGGTACTCGCCAATGGGAAAATCGTAGAAAGAGGAAGCCATACCGAACTGATTGAACAAAAAGGAGTTTACAAGAAGCTATTTGAACTTCAGACCGTTTAAAATTAAATTCGATAAGTGAACAATTCCATTTACTAATGGTTACATTTGCACTATGGCAGACAATACAGGCTTTTCTTCAGTGAATTATGTAAAAGGTAAAAACGTTGAATTCTACAAAGTTTTACGCCAACGTGTTAACGGTTATTTTAAAGAAAAAAATATTTCAAGACATGCCAACGCAGCTATGGTTTTTAAAACCATTTGCATGGTTTCTTTGTACATTATTCCATTTGTATTGATTCTTACTTTAAACATCGAATCATGGGCTGTAATTGGTTTATGGACGTTGATGGGAATTGGTATGGCGGGTTGTGGCTTGTCTGTGATGCATGATGCGAATCATGGGGCATATTCAAAAAATCCCGCCGTAAATAGTTTCATTGGTAAAATTCTTATCATATTGGCTGGGAATCCTTCAAATTGGCGCATTCAGCACAACGTACTGCACCACACCTATACCAATGTCACAAATTATGATGAAGACATTGCTCCTCCCCCTTTTATATTGAGGTTTTCCCCTCATACGAAACGACATAAAATTCATAGGTTTCAGCACATTTATGCCTATTTTTTCTACGGCTTAATGACGATTACTTGGTTTATCAATAAAGACTATTCTCAAGCAATGCGTTACAAAAAATTAGACCTTTTAAAAACACAAGGGCTTACATTTAAGAAACACGTGAGAAACATTATTGTCAATAAAGTTGTCTACGCAGCCATTTTTATTGCACTTCCTTTTTGGTTGAGTCCTGCTTCTTGGTATGTTACCCTGATTGGTTATCTGTTAATGCAGTTCCTGTGCGGATTTATTTTAGGAATTGTATTTCAGCCAGCGCACGTCGTTCCTACTTCAACGTATCCTTTACCAGATAAGTCTGGAGATATTGAAGCCGATTGGGCCGTTAGTCAAATGTACAATACCGCAAATTTCGCCCATGAATCAAGACTATTCTCGTGGTACGTAGGGGGCCTAAATTACCAAGTGGAGCATCACTTGTTTCCGAATATTTGTCACATACATTACCGAAAGTTGTCTAAAATCGTTAAGTCTACTGCTGAGGAGTTTGAAGTTCCTTATCATTCTTATGCGACTTTTATGGGCGCCCTCAAAGAGCACACCAAAATGCTTTACGATTTGGGGAACAAAGACATCGCACCAGCTATTCATTAAGTTGACTATTGCAGATTTTTATGACTTTTGCATCTCATTGGAAGGTGTGGAAGAAACCTTTCCCTTTGACAAAAACACCCTGGTTTTTAAAAAGAAGAATAAGATTTTTGCGCTTGCAAACACCCTTGATTTCAAATTTATCAATTTAAAATGCAATCCAATTGAGTCCCTTGAACTCAGGGAACAATATCCTGGAGTACGTCCTGGATATCACATGAATAAAAAACATTGGAATTCCGTGTATGTGAATCAAGATGTTCCCGACAAGTTAATTTATAAACTTATTCAAGAATCTTACGGATTAGTTTAATCTCACTTTATCGAAGACTCAAATTTTAACAAAGCTCACCTTGCTTATACGTTCTCCATTCTGGAACGATATAATGTAAGGTCCTTTTGGATAACCGGAGCAATCCATGATCATTTTCTTTTTTGATTGAATATAGCTAAATATCTCTTTTCCAGAGGCATCAATTATTGTTGCTTTTGCACCAATCAACTGAGATGGAACAGATACGCGAATTTTTTCATTCGTTGGATTTGGATACACTAAAATCTCCTCAACACTTTCGATTATTCCCACACTGCTTTCTATGGTAAGATTCAAAGTAATTAAACTGTCACAGCCTACACTGTTGGTTATGGTTTGAACATAAACTCCTGAAGAATCATAAGTAATGCCGTTTAAGGTGTAGGTGTCCAATGCCGTTTCTGTGAGAGAAGAGCTTGTACTCTGATTTATCACTAAATCCAATGTAATTGTCGAATCACAGCCCTGTATAGAAGTGTATTCGACGGTTGCTGTATTGTTGTTTTCGGTGTAAGTGGCTCCATCAATCCAAGTATAGTTATCACATGATGTTTGGGTATCTGTTCCCGAATAGGAGTTGTTAATTGTCAGATCTAAGACAATAGTCGAATCGCAACCTTCAATGTTTGGAAGACTATATGTTGCGGTATTATTACTTGTGGTATAGGTGTTCCCATCAATCCAGGTATATGAGTCGCAAGCGTTTTGATTGTCTGTAGTACTTGAGCTCGACCCCTGCTGATACACTCTGATGTAATCCAGTACCATTTCGCTATCTGTAAAAGCAGGGTCGATTGAGTTTTGAATCGCCACATTTAATAAAATATACTGATCTGCTACGTAAGGCCAAGTACTCATGTTTTGGGGCGAAGGGCTATAGGTATAATAAGGTACCCCATCTAGACTAAATGTAATTTCATCAGTTGTCCACTCCATGGCATAAACATGAAATGTATTTGAAACATCGTTTGCCATTAATCCTCCATGATTTACAGTGGCTCCAAAAGAAGAAGGTGTATGCAGTGCGCTTTGCACATAATTTTGATTAGAACCCCAGTGCTCCATGATGTCAATTTCGCCGCACTCAGGCCACCCCGTTGTTCCATAGCCTTGTGTTTGCCAATACGCTCCAGTTTCATTTATGTTTTTACCTAACATCCAAATCGCTGGCCAAGTACCTACGCCTTCAGGCAGCTTTGCTCGTGCCTCCACACGGCCATAAGTAAAAGCAAATTTTGAATTAAGTCGAGCAGAGGTGTACTCTTTCGTTATACCCTGAACAGGATCAGTGTAGGTTTCCTCTTTTGCTGCGATATGTAAATATCCATTTTGAAGATATGCGTTGTCCTCACGGTCTGTATAATGCTGGAGCTCTCCATTGAACCATCCCCAGCCATTTGGAATAAAAGTTTGATGAAACCATTTAGAATTGTCTATTGGTCCATTCCCGTCAAACTCATCAGACCAAACCAAATTATTGAACAAGGAACAGGTTCCCACACTTCCATCGAAATTCACATCATCAATGTAGGCAGTGACAATATCATTATTGTTTTCCCCATTCACTTGTAAAACAACTCTATTAAAGTCGGTTCTAAAAACAGGGTCGGGAGAGCCTCCATTGAAATTAATAAATGGATCGTTGAGAAAGTCAAATGAAACTTCTTGCCATTGGTCGAGTGTTATGTTTTTTACGATCTCTGATTGCGTTTCCCACGGAGCTCCTTGGGTACCATCCTGTAATTTTAGTGATATTTGGTTGTTTTGGTTTCCGGACAGCCCTGCTGATGGTATATAAATTTTCAGCGTAAATGTATGATTAGTAGATAAGTCGAAATTCTGATTCACATCAAAACGAATATTCGCATATTGCCCCCCAACATCCGAGTACTTTAATACTGTTGAAGACAAATTGATGCCCTGAATATTCGGATTTGCAAATGAAAGGTCCATGTTGCAATCATCCCCAAACCATGTTGAAATATCGCCATTTCCTTCAAAATCATCATAGACGTTCTGGACCTGTGCCCAACTGGAGACAGTAACTATTATAGCAATTAGAGTGGTGATTTTTTTCATGATACTTGTTGTTTTACAATCCTTCATAGTGTCAAAAATACGCTTATTGATTTACAAAGCAAAGAACACACCTCTTTTTCATCTGCCATTTTATACTGGGGCTTTGCTAAAAAGGTGAATTAAAATATTCAGTCCCTAATTATGAATTTTATGTATATTTAAAATTCCATTTTATATGGACTAAAGAGACTTTTCTATAATCAAAAATAAAAATATGAGTGATTTTCCATGGTTCAAATCTTACCCCTCAGAAGTTCCGCAAACAATAGAACTTAATCGATATAACAATCTTGTTGAAATCTTCGATCAATCTGTAAAGAACTTTGGCGATAAGATCGCCTATAAAAACATGGATGTCGAAATAAGTTTTAACGAAGTTTCGGCCCACGTCGATGCACTTGTTTGGCATCTTCAAAACAATACGAATCTAAAAAAAGGAGATCGAATTGCGCTTCAAATGCCAAACCTTCTTCAATTTCCGATAACGATTTTTGCCTGTTTGAAAGCCGGCTTAGTAATCGTAAATACGAATCCGTTGTATACAGCAGAAGAAATGCGTCATCAATACAAAGATTCAGGAGCAAAAGCCATTATCATCTTGGAAAACTTTGCCCACAATCTTGAACAAATTCTTGATGAAACAGAAATCGAAACGGTCATTAC
>CALKHF010000043.1 GCA_938092255.1 uncultured Flavobacteriales bacterium
GGAGCGTTGTCAATTGAACTAAAATCTCTTGCAGATGCAAGACCCTGGTTTGACAATACGCTTGAAATCGCAGCTGTCAAAGTTGTTTTACCGTGATCTACGTGACCAATTGTACCAATGTTCACGTGTGGTTTGGAACGATCAAAATTTTCCTTTGCCATTTTTCTATTTGTTACTTAATTAATAATTTACTTTTTTACAACATTCCTGCGCAAGCGCAATTTTTTTTTGAGCCAATGACGAGAATTGAACTCGTGACCTCTTCCTTACCAAGGAAGCGCTCTACCCCTGAGCTACACCGGCGGCTCAATTGAAAGTGAGCGGGAGACGAGGGTCGAACTCGCGACATTCAGCTTGGAAGGCTGACGCTCTACCAACTGAGCTACTCCCGCTTATTTTCTTTCTGTGGGGAGAGCAGGATTCGAACCTGCGAAGGTAAAACCAACAGATTTACAGTCTGTCCTCGTTGGCCGCTTGAGTATCTCCCCAACAATTCCGAGCCGATGGAGGGATTCGAACCCCCGACCAGCTGATTACAAATCAGCTGCTCTGGCCAACTGAGCTACATCGGCAATTTTGTTGGTATCACAAAAAAAAAAGAACGTAATACTCCCAAAATCTATATTTTTGGGACTGCAAATGTATGAAAGTTTTTTTTATCACAAACTATTTTTTTAATATTTTTAATCTATAAATTTCTTTTGCCAACATCATTAAAATCAATATTTTGCAAAGTCTAATATGAAAGCAAAAAAAAAAGCCATCGTTTGTGTCTCCAATGACCTGGTTACAGATAACCGCGTAGCGAAGACTTGCGCCGCGCTTCAAGAACTTGATTATGATGTGGTTTTGCTTGGTCGAAAAAGAAAAAAAAGTCCCGAAATGCCTTCTAGAAGTTATGATATTAGGCGAATGAACTTGTTGTTTGATAAAGGCCCTTTATTTTATTTAGATTTAAATATTCGAATATTCTTTTTTCTCATTTTTAAAAGAGCCAATCTGATTTTCTCAAATGATCTAGATACATTACCCGCGTGCTTTCTTGCCTATTTGTTTAAACCCAAAGCAAGAATTATATACGATACTCATGAATTGTTTACCGAAGTAAGTGAGCTTAAGGAGCATCCCATTAAAAGGAGTATATGGTTGCGTTTGGAGAAATGGATCTTCCCCAAATTGAAAACGGTAATTACAGTGAATGAATCAATTGCGGCCATATACAATCAGAAATACAAAGTTCCTGTTCATGTAGTGAGAAACATACCTCTTCCCTATAAAAATCAAAAGGCACAAGGAAATCACACAACATTAGGAATAAATGAGGGGGACTTCATACTTATTATTCAAGGCTCAGGCTTGAATAAAGACCGAGGAATAGAAGAATCAATTTTGTCAATGAAGTACTGCCGTGATTGTGTTCTACTAATCGTCGGCGATGGAGACATTATTCCAGCTGCGAAAATATTAGTTGAAGAGAACAATCTTTCATCTATGGTGAAATTTATTTCCCGAAGACCATACAATGAACTAATGAAGATTACTCAAATGGCAAATCTGGGACTCTTAATGGATAAGGCGGTAAATCAGAACCACGAACTCGCACTACCCAATAAACTATTTGATTACATGCATGCAGGTACACCAATTTTAAGTAACCGTCTAAAGGAAATTGAAAAATTTATTGTTAAGTACGATATAGGAATCATAATTGATGATGTTAATCCCCCAGGAATTGCAAAATCCATAATGGCCTTCAAAGAGAACCACAAACTCCAAAAAAAGTTAGAAAAAAACTGCATTACGGCAGCAGTTAATGAAAACTGGTTGATTGAAAAGCTTAAATTAATCAAGGCCATAAAAGAATAATCTATCTTTTTCTAGAATTAAGCTGTATCAAATAACCCAGCTTGTAAAAATTAAATAACACAATACTCGACCACCCTGAGCTTAGTAAAAATCTAATTGGTCTTCTAAGCAATAGATACAAGGCTTTTAACAATATTGAATCCTTGTATTTACAGTAATACTTGAGAACTCGTACCTTTTCAAGCAAATCAGTATCAAAGCCTGTAATTCTCCAAACCTTTAATAAATTACGGAGTCCCTCCTCTGTTTTGAGCAAAAAATCTTCATTTGTATCCAAATCATCGTTTAAAACAGGATTGTTCAACTGCTCAATTACAATATTATTTTTATTCAATTCATAACCAAAAAGAGTGTCTTCATGACCATACCCTTTTAGCCCTTCATTGAATCTCACTTTATGAAAACATTCTTTAGAAATAATAAAGTTATTCGTTTTAAATGTTGTATTTGAGTTTCGGATTCTTTTCTCATAGCTCTCACTCTCCACTCTTGAACCGTAGGTCCACCTTAGGTTATATTGTCTTGAAGGTTGCTCATTTTGATATATACTTGACCCAACAACTACAGCTGGATGGTGCTGCTCCAAATACTCCTGATAGCAAGGAATATAACGATCATCAATAATCTTAGAATCACAATCAATGAATAATAAGTAGTCAGCGTCTGTATATTCCAAAAATTTGTTTCGAATTTTAGACCTTCCAATATTGCTTTCCAGCCGGAAGTAACTTACGTCTTTTGAAAGAACAGAATTTATTTTATGAAATGCCATTTCAGAATGATCATCTAAAACAACAATATTTGCGAAACCCTTGCTTAATTTTGTTTGTTTGATTAACGAATCAACTAAACTTGTAATGTCCTGATTAAAAACGGGTATACAAACGGTGAGTGTCAAATGATTTCTATTAAGCCATTGTATTTGGAGTCCCGAAGCTCATTGGAGGTATTTCATTTTTCGGTTCATGAATAGGTCCAAATTGATCCTCATATTTAGACATATTATCCTGCAAGGCCTTAAGAAACCTTTTCGCATTTTGAGGTGTCATAATTACCCTAGACTTTACTTTACCTTTAGGCATACCAGGCATAACCTGAATGAAATCACAAATCACTTCGGATGGAGAGTGTGTGATTACAGCTAGATTAGAATATATGCCTGATGCGATTTCTTCTGACAATTCAATATTCATTTGATTTTCTTCAGCTTTCTTTGTCATAGTGTTTAAAGTTCTGATTCATATTCATTAAAAATGATTCCATTTTCTTCAAGGCTTTCTAGAATGGGCTCATATATTTCCTTTTGTATTGGTAACGTTACGCCTTTTACTTTTATTTGGTCATTTAACATCATTCTTGCTGAAATAGCAATTGGCAGACCAACGGTATTTGACATTGCTGTAAAGGTTGGGTCTTCACCAATACTAATCATTGAAGATACTATTTTTTTATTTTTCCCATTTTGCTCAAATTCGAACTCGTGATACATCACCAACATGTCTTTATCTTTATCTGAAAGCGACATCTTTCTTACCATTAACTTTTCTAAAAGTTGAGCAGGAGTTGCTCCTTCAAATCCAAAATCAGAATCATCATCAAATACACCAAGCCACTCAAATTGATCGTAAAGATACATCCGATCTTCACGAAGAAAATACTTAAATTTATCCTCAACAGACAAATTAGGTATATATGGCAGAAAGGCATTAAGAAAATCACGTGGACTTATTTGAGAGGAATCCGCCATAACAAAAGAATCATCTGTCATACCCAATTCAATAAACACATTAAAACCCTTACAGAAATTTGGTCTACGTAGGGTACCTCTGTAAAGCGTAGAAATTCCTTTCAAACCATATGTTTCTTGATAGGATAAAGAATCTCGATTAGGGTAACCAACAAATTTACCGTGACCAGGAATAGAAATTCGATCAAGCCGATCAAATAAACGGTTGTAGGGTATGTATTTGTATTTATGATTATCTAAAAACATAGCTGTACCTCCCTTACCAGCAAGGACCACATTT
The DNA here is from genome assembly GCA_938092255.1 of uncultured Flavobacteriales bacterium. Taxonomy (GTDB): domain Bacteria; phylum Bacteroidota; class Bacteroidia; order Flavobacteriales_D; family Crocinitomicaceae; genus UBA952. Next base: position 3,894 of record CALKHF010000043.1, read on the forward strand.
CTTGGATTCCAAGTAAACTTGTATCTCCAAGGATTATCATCGTGTTCTGCAGCAACGAGACCACCACAAAAGGATTTAAAACTATGCAATGTATCTCCGTTATCTTTGATTTTATCAATGATTTTCATGGCACTCATGTGGTCAATACCAGGGTCAACACCGATTTCATTCATAATCGTAATTCCCGCATCTACGGCTCTTTGATGCAACGCTTTCATCTCAACGGAAATATATGAAGGCGTAATAAGATTTTTTCCTGCCAAGATACAATCTTCGGCAACCGCAACGTGAAAACGTGCTGGCAGCATAGAAATCACTAAATCAGCATCTTTAATTTCTGGCAGTCTGCTATTTGACGATGTAGCATCAAAATCAAGAGCCTCTGCATTGCTATGGTCTTTAATTAAAGAAAGAATTCGTTTTTTCTCTCGATCTACTATCCTTAATTTCCATTGTTCCTTTTCGCAATGTTGCAATAAATATCTAATCATAGATGAGGCCGACAGACCTGCTCCAAGTATTAAAATTGTTTTCATGTAAACTCTTTAGTTTCGAGATTCAATTAAGGGAATAAGTGTTTCAAAAAGCTCAGATTCATCCCATGGCTTGGCCAAAAATTGTTCTAGTAAGTTCTCATCTTTGAGTGAGTTTACCGATGTAGTATTTGCCTGGCCCGAAAGCATAACACAACGCAAATTGGAATGTTTCGTTTTTATGGCCCGAATAAGATCGGCACCAGTCATCTTTGGCATTTGATAATCAACAATAACGAATATAATATCTATGCTTTCTGAAACCATTTGATCGATATTCGCAAGCGCATCATTAGGATCTGTAAAATACTCTATTAAGGTACACTTTTGATCCATAATTTTGGACAATTGAAAACCCAACATTTGAAGTATATATGGGTCATCATCAACACAAATTACAGCATACTTAAATTCCGTCATAATTCAAAAGTAATTATAAATTTGGTCATCTTCTCAGCAGACTCAATTTTAATATTCGCATTGTGTTCTCTTAAAACATTTTTTACAATACTGAGGCCTAAACCTGAACCACTCTTTTTTGCTTTGGTGGTATAAAACTTATTAAAAATAGACTTGATAATATCATCTGGAATTTTTGGACCATTGTTCTCAAAAGTTACTACTACCCCATCTTTCTCTTTTTTCCCAATAACACCAAAATATTTGTTGTCTTGATCAGACATTGCTTCAAGAGCATTTTTAACAATATTCGACCACAATTGAAATAACTTAATGTCATAACCCATAAATTCTATCGATTCATCAACATCAAATTTCAAATCGACGTTTAGATTGATTTCATAATTGAATACACCGAGTACTGTAGAAATGTTTTCTCGAAGATTAATCATTTTTCTTTCGACCGTAGTTTCCCCTTTGATAAATGCCCTCATGTCTTGAACAACTCGGACCGCTTTATCACTTGATGTTTTAATGGTATCCAACTGTGCAATCGCCATTTGTACTTGATTTAGTAATTCTAGGTATTCTATTCCATTCTCTTTGTTTATAAGTTTATCTATGAGTTTGTCCTGCGATTCATTAATCCTACATTTGACAAATAAATCAACAAACTTCAATGTTTTCTCTTGATTTCTATCAGGATATTTTAAGAATAAGAATTCCTTTATTTTCTCCTTTTCTTTCCGCATTTGCAAACCACCAACGTAAATTTCGATTTTATTTTTCTTTACGTGGTCTATGATCTCAATTAATTCCTCGTTGTTGAAATGATTAAGATCCTCTCTAAATAATTTGTCGATGATGTAACTAACATTATCCGAACCAACCCTAATTGTTCCTAAAGGCGTATTTAAGTCATGAGCAATACCCGCTGATATTTCACCAATCGTTACTAGTTTTTCTTGTTCGAGTATAGAACGAGATAAATCTATATTCTTTTTTGTGTTTTCAATAACCTTTTTCTCTAAAGATTTATTTATATCAGATAAAGCATCTTTAGTGTTTTGAAGTTCTTCAATGAATTTCATTCTATTAAAAACATTCACAATCATCTGAGAATATAAACGCATTAAATTCTTTTCATTGGAATTAAATTCTCTTTTGGTCTTCATGATGTCGAAACCAATAAAACCAATGGCAACATCACCATCCATCATTGGAATCGATATCAAGCTCTGTATGCCTTCTTCAGTTAATACAGTATGGATTCTTTTGTCTTCTACCTTAGATACATCTGGAAACTCGACAAAATCACCTTTTTTGTGTTTTTGTAAGGAGAACGGAACTGAAGAAAACGGCATTGCAGTCAATTCATTTATTTGAGATGGGATCCCTATTCCCACCCACTCATGTGTAATTGAACAGATTTCTTTCTCGTAATTGTATCTAAATACATATGCCCTATCGGCAGATGAAAATGCCGCAATGTCAGAAAGAGATTGATTGATCAAATTATTTATCTCAGATATAGGAGCATTGATATATTCTGTAGAAATCTGCATTAAAAGGTTTTGAAACTCAGACATCTTAACGATATCTCTCTCCGCTTTTAAAACAGAAGTGATATTAAATAAATAAGCCTCCGAACCACAGAACTTACCATCCAATATTATGGGCTTCGACCTTCCTTTAATATCTACTACATTTCCATTTTTTCCTATAAATTCACATCTCAAGTTTTCTACTTGTTCACCTTTCATTAAGGCCGGCATAACCACACTAAATTCTTTTAAGGTATCGTCCGTGAAAAATTCTAGTATTGGGCGACCTTCAACTTCTTGAAAGTCATCAAAACCCATATTTTCTAACCACGCTTTGTTAACATATTTAATTTGTCCTCCCTCATTTAAGGAGTGAATCATTTCACTTGAATTATCTAAAAGACTTCTGTAGTTTTTTTCATTTTCCGCTATTAAATGTAATTGCCTTTTGTGTTCAGTAAGATCTGACTCTATAGCAATGTAGCCTGTTAAAATGCCATCATTGTCCTTTATTGGGACGATATTCAAACTCAACCAATATTCCCTACCACTTTTGGATTGATTTAAGATTTCAACTTCACTAATAATGTTTCCTTTTGCTAGATTTTCGCGAATATACAATCTGGTCTTTGGATCCGTTTTTTTAGATTGAAACATTCGCGGAGTATTTCCAATGATCTCCTCGCGGGAATACTCAGTCATCTTAACGGTTGCATCATTTACCCAAACAATTCGCTCTTGAACATCTGTAATTACCACCAAATTCGTCGTTTTAGTAGCCACATGGGATAGTCGCTTAACCTCCTCTTGGATTTTCGTCCTTTCCGTAATGTCCTGAATAGAACCAATCAATTCAATTGGTTTATTCCCTTTAAACTTGATCTCTATTACCTGGTTTAAGGTCAACTTTTTACCATCAGAAAATCTCTTTATTTTGAAATCGGAAGAGTGATTCTTTTCTTTGTTAGAAATCATTTCAGCCCAAACTTGCTTTAAATAACCTTCCTCTTCCTCCTCAAACAATGATTGTAAACCTTTAATATTTTTAATGGTATTTTTAGTAACACCCAAAATCAAATCGAACTCATCCGAACTGGTCCAAAAGTCATCTTCAAAAGAATATCTTAATGTACCAAATTTTGCGTTTTTCTGAGCTAAAGCCATTTGAGCTTGGGTTTCTTTTAAATCTTTTGCCCTTTTATCCACCAACTCCTCCAAACCAAAAACAAACCTATCGTTTTTAGACTTTTGATCAATTAGGTTGTTTTTCAATTCATTGATTGATTTTATCAACAACCCTATTTCATCGTTCGATGTATATTCTGGAAGTTGAGTAGAAAAATCTTGATTGCTAAGTGCTAATGTTGATTGTGTAAGCTTTAAAATTGGTCGAGACAACCATCCTGCCAATAAATAAAATGTGACGGATAAAAACAGAGCAGTACCGAATAAAATCATATATATCGGATAATTCATCTGAAAAATCTCGTCTTCGATTCCTGCCTTTAAAATGGCAATTCTCACAAATCCATTTACCCGGTATCCATCCATATTTGTATAGCTGAATTTCCAATCCGCATAAAGATATGAGTCATTGTTTATTGATTTTTCACCGCTCCCCTCTTCTTTCGAATATTTGTGCTCTAATTTTCCATTTTCATATATCTGTATATAGTCAATTTCATGGTCATCTTTGGCAAAATCAATAATTTCTTTCACACGCAGAAACACCTGCGTTTCATCAGAATCCGTGAATGCCAACTCATAACTTTTGGCTACTGTTTTTGCCAGCTCCTGAACTTGGCCTTTTTTGTTTTCAAGTAAAAACCGCTCCTGTTGACGAGGGTAATACCATGCAGAAATAGATATGATAAAAATAAGGGCAACGGTAAAAGGAAGCCATATTTTGAATGTAAAAGATGTGAAAAACTTACTCATTTAACTGAATCTTTAAATTCTCTGGGATGGCACTATTTTTTTCAACAATAGCAATAGCACCGGGATTTAATTTCACGAATTCAATAATTTCCTGATCAGTTGAGAAAAAATAAGGGGGATCATTCCTTCCCTGAAAAACCAAGGAATACCAATATTTTTTTACTGCATAAAAAGATTTATTATACAACAAGTCAGAATACAACTCTACCTTGGGATGTCTGGAAGAGGCAAGGGCAACAATTACCGTTTTGTTATTAGTCCATTTGTTATACTTACCCTTGAAGTATCCTTTCAATGTTTGCTCATTCATTTTATTGGCGCCAGTGTTGTTACCGATAACTACAATTGAAAAATCATCCAGAGTAATTTGGCTATTTAGTTCATTCCCTTTGAAGAAGAACAATACAATAATTAAGGCGAATCGAAATCTATAAACCATATGACATTTGGATTTTAAATTCGAACTTGCGCCCTGAAGAAATATGGGAGTGATCATCAAAGACATTTGTATAATATTCTACCTGAGCCTTTAAATTCAAATTCTCCGAGTATTCATATTTATACCCGAGAATAAATTTCATCCTATCGTAGGGATAGGTATGAAGATCTTTTTCGCCCGAATATAAGATATCGAATCCTGTAAAAGCAACATTTTTTTCAAGAAACCTCCTTCCAAGATAAATGTAGTTTGACACATTATTTGACGTCCCAAGCGTATCTGTGTTCGTTCTATTAAAGCTAAATTCGTTTAAAAATTCCCACTTTTCTCCATAATAAGCAAATGACGCGTTCAGCATATGAAAATCTAAAGCCCCAGAATACGTATTCATTTGATGTTCATCATCACCATGACTGTGAGCTGCCATATTCGATGCATCCTTCATTGAAGTAACATAATAGCTGAATCCATATCGTATTTCATCGATAGGCTTCCAATGAATAGCCGCAGTTAAAGATGTCTCGTCAAAAACATTGTAAATGTCCTCTGAGCCCATGCCACTTCCAATTAAAAAATCATAACCAAAATTGTTTTTACCAATATTTTGTCCTTGTAATCGCATCCCAAAAGTGTGTACAGGAATCCACTTCGAAAACATTAGAGGACGGTCAATCGTTGGGAAGAACAATCTTGCATGAAAATAAACATCATTCCAATAGTTTACCGGTGTGTGAAATTTCCCTAAAATCAGAGAATGATTCTGAAAATAATTATACTTTAATCTTAATCTTTCAATATTTAACCTATAATTTCCATGACCAGAATAATTTAAGGTAATCTCTCCTAAAAAAGAAAAATTATCATTGAACTTGCCATTGATAAATAATTCCTGTTCACCCAACTTGAAATTGGAATACGTAGTGTCTGAGAAAACAGATTCAAAATTAATATGCCCATAAGCGTTTAGTCTTGCACTCATTTTTTGGGCATACAAACTATTGGAAAAAACAAAAAGAAAAAAACACCAAACCAATGGTTTTATTAGCCGTTTTACATTAAGATTTTTAATTTGTTTCATTCTAAGAAGAGTTGTTTTTTTTGTTGATTTCCTAAGAAATTGATTTTGCGTTGACTAATTTTAAGATTGCATCACGTAGTTCATCTTCATCCCATGGCTTTTCAATAAATTTCTCTAATAAATTGTCTTTCTCGAGCTCACTTACCTGAGTGGAATTTGCTTGCCCAGATAACATTAGACAATTTAAATCTTTGTACTTTGATTTAATTTTTCTGATCAATTCTGCGCCAGTCATCTCAGGCATTTGATAATCAACCAGCACGAAGATAATGTCAATTTCCTCATCAATAAGCGTGTCAATATCTAACAAGGCATCATTTGGGTTCGTGTAAAACTCGATGAGTATGCCCTTGTTATTTAAAATTTTATCCAATTGGAATGCCAAGACTTGCAAAATCATTGGATCATCATCTACACATATGACTGCATACCTTAATTCTTTCATTTTTCTTTTTTAAATGTTATTTTAAATTGCGTCCATTCTTCATTAGAATTCACAGAGATTTTAGCATTGTGCTCTTCCAATACATTTTTAACTATACTTAAGCCCAAACCTGAACCATTTCTTTTTCCTTTTGTCGTATAAAATTTATCAAATATTTTATCTAAACTATCATAAGGAATGACTGGACCATTATTCTCTACGATAATTGAAAATGTTTGACTATTATTTTTTGAATATACATTCAATTTCTTTAATCCGGTCATATCTTCCATACATTCAATGGAGTTTTTAATTAAGTTGGACCAAAGTTGAAACAAACGAACATCAAGTCCTGTAATCTCTATTTGATTATCCACTTCAAAATTTAGGTCAATGTTATTCTTTATATTGTGATTGAAAATATTTAAAACGGTCTGAATATTAGTATTCAAATTAACCAATCCCATTTTGGTGTTTTTCTTCTCTTTAATAAAAGATCGCAAATCTTGAACAACCAAAGACGCTCTTTCTCCAGAACTCTGAATGGTCTCAACAAAAGAAAATATGATCTGAAAATCATACAAAAATGTCAGTAATGCATTAGTGTTATTCGCTTTTAGTATAAATTCAATTGCGTCCAACATCGTTGTTGAAATGCGATTTTTTACAAATAGCATCGCCGTGTTACTCAAGTTTTCTTTTCGAATTGTATTTGCCAAATGATGATTTTCAAGAAACTCTGTAAACGCATTCGTTTCTTTTCTGAACTGAAGTCCACCGATATATAAATCAAGTTTCTTATTCTCTGAAAATTCAAGTGCAAAATTGATTTCATCAACACTAAACTGTGAAAAATCTTCATTAAACAATTTAGATAAGGTGTACTTTATATTGTCCGCACCACTTCTTATCGCCCCTAATGGCGTATTTAAATCATGAGCTACTCCTGCTGCTAGTTCACCAATAGTCACCATTTTTTCTTGATCTCGAAGAGAATTTGAAAGCTCAATATTTTTAGCAGTCTTCTCTTGAACGAGCCTTTCGAGGTTAGTATTTAGATCTTGAATGGTGTTTTCATTTTTTTTACGATCCGTAATATCAAATTCAACCATCATAAATCCAGAATGCTCAAGTTCTTCGTTGTACAAAGGCTGAACATTTAAGTCTACCCAATATTCCTTGCCTTGTTTTGAAATTCGCAACAATTCGATGGAGGCCACTTTTTTTTGATCCATGGCCTTTGTGATTTTTTTAATATCACCACGACTTTTAAGGATTCGAGCAAGTTTCAATGATTGCATCCCAGTAAATTCCTCCAAATTATATCCAGAACGATTCAAAAATGCCACATTGGCCCACAATACCTCTCTATTCTTATTTAGCATTAATACTCCATTATTGGTGTTTTTTGCTACCAATGAAAGTCGTACGTTTTCCTCCTCTGCCAATACCCGTTTCGTAATATCTGTTCCATAACCAATGATATATTTAACATTTCCGAAATCATCAAACAAGGGTCCCATTGACCTTTGTATTATCTCACGACTACCGTTTTTTTGAGAAAATTCATCCGTCCAATTGATAAACATTTTTCCTTCCAAAATACTTGAGAATTTTTTTCGGCGTTCATGTGCCTTATCATTAGGTAGTTTTTTTAATTTGAAATAATCAAAATCATCTTTCCCAATCATGTAAGATCTGATTTTCTCGTCTTTTATTCCTTTAGGATTGATATATACATATTTGTGATTGGTATCAAATACAGCAATGTCAGCAGGAAGATTGTCCAATATGAATTCATAAAACTCTTTTTGTTCTTTCATTTCGTCTCTTAAACGAATTAGCTCATCATTATTTTCATTAACCCTCTTAATAAAGCTTGTTATATTAGAGGCATATATATTAACATATTCCATCTCTTCAACATAAACAATTGTTAAAGAAAAAAATCTGCCATTTCTACTTTCTATAATGGACTTTGTACTTTTGTGTTTTAAGGCTTCAAGAAGCTTTCTTTTTAGTGCCTCATCAAAAACACCGTTATTCCGAATTTTAAAATCATTATTAAAATGATTCAAACTCGCTGGGTTATTGTAAACAACTTTCAACTCTTTTGAAAACCTAAGAATAGGGTTGGGATTCTCTGATGGAAATTTTGACAATTCACCAATTTCTTTTTGTGCTTGACGCAATTCAACATTTCTTTTGACCAAGTTATCAGAAATGGCTCTTGCCTCTTTCAGACTCTTTTCTGAAGTCTGCTGAAGAAACATATATTCAGCAATATAATCATGTTTTGAAAAGTCATTTAAGACCAAATTGTAATTTCTTAAAGTATATTTCGTATTAATTACAGGAGATGCTGAAATAATCATTTCCCCTTCAAAAATCAAAAATGAAAACTTATACCGCTGTTTGTCCTGTTTATCTGTAAAAAAATAGATCTTATCATTCGTCTCTTTTCGATTAAATTGCCCCTTTATATCAAAATTTTGTTCAAAAACTATAGTATCCGTTATTTTATCCTCGCACTTAAGAGCGGTTAGCGAAGTCTTGAAATTCGGTCCGATATCCTTAATCAAAGAGTCAATGTCAATCTTAATGTAAAATCCATTATTAATTTCAAGCATTTGATTTAAACAAGAACGCTTATTAAGGAATAATTTCTCTTTTTCAAAAACGAATAGAATGCTTTTTAATAGGACCTTCAGAGTTTTATTTTCTTTCCTATCGAAATTCAACTTTTTTTGCCCTGTAAAACTCAATACCCCAATCAATTTTTGAGCATTGCTGTAAATAGGTATACCGAAATAATGACATTTGACTCCTTTTATGTTAAAAACACCTGCCATTTCACCCTCTTCAAAAACTTGGTTCAACATCCTTGATAAACCCGTTTTTAAATCATCATATGCTCCAATTGCTGAAACCAAACTAAATTTATTATCGTCAAAAAAATGGAGAAGGACCGTATCAGACAAAGAGACGTCCGAAATAAGCTCAACTATTTCATCGAGATCTTTGCTTACCTTTATAATGTCATGCGTGAATTTCATGAAAGTAAAAACATCTTTAACCGGAAATATTTACCATGTTATTAGAAACACATGTGGTTTATCCTCTTTCGACTTTTCCTCAATTTGCTCAATTTGAACCACCATATCAAATCTTTTACCTAAGCCCCGAATCAAACCATAAAGCATCGGAATCAACCCTTCTCGATGAGACCTGTATTCCAATTCAACTGAATTGGATTTTTCATTCCTGGTAGTAAACATTGGCGGCTTCAATTCGGGCATCATATTCGCAATTCTATAATGCAACATATCCAAATTTCCCAAAAATTCAACAAAAGTTTTTCCTGATAGATCCATCAAGTTTCCATACCCTTGGTCGGCAGTATATAAAATCCAATATTCACCAAAAGCTTCTAGTACATCTTTGGCATCAGCCTTCAGAACTTGCGAAACAGCTCCAACTAGTGTAAAAGTTAATTTATCTGGATAAGGACTCATACTGATGAAGTCTCCTTCATGGAATTCTGCGATATCACAAACCTTTTGCCAGGCTTCTTCTCCGTGATTCTCGGTCACCAAATCTTTAATTGCTTTATTTACAAGGCCATACATACAGTAAGAGTTAAATTTTAATAGTCCACTAAATTAAGGAATCGATTCGTTAAAAAAAATAAAAAATTCAATACAACCGAAATATATTTATTTGATATTGAAAATAACGAACTCAATACAAAATATAGTAATGAGGTCAAACCTTATCAAATCTATAGCAATGATGTGTTTTTAATTTTGTAATTTTGTCGAAACTAAAGCGCTTAAACTACGCTAAAACTCTTATAACTAATTGAAAAATAGAAAGATACACTTTGTATTGTACTATTATCTACTTGCTGTTACAGTAATTGCAACATCAACACCAAGTCTCAATGCTCAAGTTTTTATTACAAAACCCAGTTTGACTTTTGGAGTTTGCTCATTCCCTTCAAATTACCACCAACTTGAAAATATCATTATCATTGAAAATGCGAGAGATGATTTTTCTGCAACAGGAACGAATCCAAAATCATTAGAATTGTCGTCCCCGAGTGGTTTTGAATTTAGACCCGGGACTGGTTTTGTAACAGTGAATTCAGGAGGAAATCTATCCATAATTAGTTTTAATTGTACTGCTACATTGATTACTATCGAATACGCCTGTACTCAGGAAAATAAAAATGATAAAATGACAATCATTGGGCTTGAAATTAGGGCAATTAATGCTGCATCGACAGGAAACATTACCAAGTCAGGAGGTACAGGTATCATTAATGGCTTAACAAATGGAGAGGCTCTTACTGCAGAAATTAGTTCATCGGATGAATCAAGTTTTCCGAACAGATATTCAACAGTAAACTACAGAAATGGTTATTTGTCATGGTCTGACCCTACTACTTGGGAATGTGGGGTTGTTCCACCAAACGACGGGTCTGCTGAGATTTTTATTAATGCCTATCAAGGCTCATTTAGCACCAATAATTGTTTGATTTATGACCAAAACATAAATGTATCGAGTATCGAGGTTTCAGAAAATGCCAACTTATCTCCTGGTATTTCCGGAGACAAAACCCTTACGATTCAAAATAATTTCAGCATTCAGTCGAATGGAAGCCTTAGAAATATTAATTGGATTCAAAATGGCACGAATACCATACAAATTGGTGGAGATTTTTTAAACAATGGTTTTATGAGTACCGATGGTGCTAATAATTCATATAATTTGGAAATAGAAATGAATGGCTCTGTCCCACAACTTATTTCAGGTATAGGCTCTTTTAGGATGATTGGCAGCGGAAATGGAACAAGTAGTTTAACAATAAAGTCTGGTGCTGATGTTACCATGGATGCAACTTTTAGGACAAATGATGATAATGGAATACCTGGCACTGTCATTATTGATGGAATTTTAAGGTTTTCAGATGAGTCCGATGTCTTTAATGGACTAGGAAATCTTGTACTAAATGGTTACACAGAATTAAAAGCAAGCGCATTTAACGATCATTACCAACTCAATGGCACAAAAATCATCAATACCGTTACAAGCACAATAGAATTTACAAATAGTACTTCATCTATTTCTATTTCAAATATTCCCTCAACAATTATAGGTAGTCTTGTAAACAATGTTTCTAATAGTGGGAATTTAAATATACTGGATAATATTGTCGTCTCAGAAACATTAACAATGCAAACCGGAAACATTATTACATCTAGTAACACCATTTCAATTGGTTCTTCAACAGCTCAAATTGGCTCTTTAAATTATCAAAGTGGATTCATTGAAGGAATTCTTAAAAGATGGTTTATAGGAACCAACTCGGGTCCGAGTTCAGGCCTATACCCAATTTCGAATAATGGAATCAATAAAAGATTTGTGACCATTGAATATACCGAAGCCACCGATGGCGGATCCTTAAAAAACGAATGGATAAATACCGAAATGGGATATAATTTAAATGGAGATACTATTCCGACAAATTGCAATGGCTCATTTTTAATTGAAAATACTGATAACGGATACTGGGAGATAACACCCAATGATGGCATTACTACTACAGAAAACAAAGCATACAACATTACCATTGAAGGAGAAGGAATACTGAGCTTGGTTGATGATTGTCATGTCACTATTCTTAAACGTGCTGGAAGCAATCCATGGGGCGCTCCAGGAATACATATTGACAACACCGGTGATGCCGTGAGTCCAGTAGTTAAAAGAACGAACGTAACGGGGTGGAGTAATTGGGGTCTTGCTGGGGGGCCAGGAGATCCTTTGCCCGTCGAATTAAGCAGCTTTAATACCATTTGTGATGATGAATCAATACTGATCAATTGGGTGACACAATCCGAATACAATTCAAGTCATTTCGAGCTTATGAAATCGAGAGACGGCTATACATGGGAAAGTATTCACAATGAGTCTGGGGCAGGATTTAGCACTTCTGAAATCACTTATTCCTATTTGGACCAATCTTTCCAAGATTGTTATTATAAATTGGTTCAATATGATATTGATGGTGAAAATGAAACATACGGCCCCATCCATTCAGGATGTAGTAATCAAAATTCTTATATAACTACCCACCCGAACCCCAGCTCCGAAAGCTTTAATTTAATAATTAACGACGGCAAGTTTTTTGGAGAGACGGAAGTCGAATATTATGATACCCAAGGAAAAGTGATTAAACATGACATCATTAATCTCAAAGACGGTATTAATCTTTTTGTTATTGATGCATCAGAATTTAAACAAGGTGTCTACATGATCAAAATTAGAAATAGAAATCATGAAAAAGTCCTAAAACATATCGTTCGTTGATGTGTTTTAACTAAGAATTGTAAATCTTGATATTCTTATTAGAATCGTTTAATTACATTTCCTAAATCTTTAACTATTTTTGCAGTCTATTATGACAGAAAAAATTTTGGACAAGATATTAAACAAGGTCTTTTCAATGAAAACCATGACCTTGGGTTTGCTTCTATTTCTTCTTGGAATCGGTGGTGCTACATTTATCGAATCCAAGTACGGAATCCAAGCCGCAAAAATTTTAGTCTATAATGCAAGTTGGTTCACTGTGCTACTTGCCTTTCTGAGTCTTAACTTAATTTCGAATATTTTCACGCATAAAATGTTTCGAAAAGAGAAAATTGCAATACTCTCCTTTCACCTGGCATTTCTTGTCATTATTTTAGGTTCTGGTGTGACCCGATATTTAAGCTTTGAGGGTATAATGGTGATTACTGAAGGAGAGACCAGTGACTACATATATACGGCTGATCCTCATTTACTTGTAGAGGCCAAAAACAAAAAGTCAGGCAAGTCTCAAGTAATGGGAAACAAACATTACTTAGCCGAAATAACGCATGGGTTTGGAAATCACTTTAGGGATGAAATGAGTTTCGAAAACAAAGACATTTCTGTTGAATATGTGAATTTTCAAAGCAAACGCGTTGACTCCTTTCAAATCAATAAAAAGTTTAAAAATTCTGTGGTTTTGGATATCGTTACCGAAGGGATGACATCAAACTATATTGATGAAAATAGTACCATACTGGTTGGAAATATCCCTCTAGGGTTTGAAAATGAAGTTCAATCCAGCGGGATTAAGCTTAGAAAACAAAATGAAATCATTGAATGGAGTGCCAATTTTCCGATTCGCTCTCTTGAAATGTCGAAGATGCAGGAAGCCAGAGAAACTGGAATTGAACCTAATGACTCTGTTTTTACAAAATATGAACTCAATAAATGGTATGATCTTAAAACAACTACGTTATACCAAGTTGGGAATAGTCAATTTGTAGTAAAAAACATTCTATTCAATGCCAAAAAAGCGCTGCTGCCAACAGGAAATAAAGATAAAGGAGCAGATTATTTAACGGTAAAAGTAAGTGATGGGAAATCGTCTAAAAAAGTTACTCTAGAAGGTGGGATGGGTAGAATTCCTTCACCTAAAGCGATTACAATGAATGGCGTGGAATACCAGCTTGAATATGGATCGATCAGAAAACCCATTCCTTTCAAAGTTACCTGTCGTGATTTTCAGCTTGAAAAGTATCCAGGGACAGAATCCCCTTCTTCTTTTGCTAGTGAAGTGACACTGCTTGACTCCGCGGACAATAAAAAAATCAATAAACGTATTTTCATGAATCATGTATTAGATTATAAGGGATACCGATTCTTTCAATCAAGCTATACTTTGGATGATCAAAAAACTCCACAAAATGAGGAGGGTACAATTCTAAGTGTGAATCATGATTACTGGGGAACCAACATTACCTATTTCGGTTATTTAATAATGGCAATAGGAATGATTCTATCCATTATAGCACCCGTTGGGAGATTCCGTGAGCTCAACAACAAACTCAAAAAATTAAAACAAAAGAATAAGCAATTAAAAAGTTTACTCCTTTTTGTGATGTTATCCTCATTAGGCGGTAGTATTTACAGTCAAGAACATCATGAAAATGATGGGCATAACCATTCGAATGATAATAAAATTGCGAGAGGGGAAACTTTTCACGTGATATCACAGGAACATTCTGACGAACTCGCCACCTTACCCGTCCAAAGCTTTGATGGGAGAATTGTTCCATTTCACACACTATGTGATCAACTGTTAAGAAAAACCTACAGAAAAAACACTCTTGAACACAAGTCAAAAAAATACAATGCGGTACAATCCATCGTGAGTATGTTACTCTATGCCGAATATTGGAAAAAACAAAATACCATTTATATACCCTCTGCCTTACAAAAAAGGTTAGGGCTAGATAAGTATGAGAGCTATCGATCCATATCTCATATTGACACCTCAGGAAAAATTGTGTTTAATTGGGAGGACCAATACAGAAAGGCTTTTCAAAAACCTGAGTCAAATAGAGATGATTTTGACAAAAAAATCATCAAACTTCATGAGAAATTTCAAATCATACAGGACGTGTTCCACGGTCAATATTTGAAGGTTATTCCTATTAAAAACGATCCTAGTAATACCTGGTCAAACCCTATGAATATTAATTTGTCAAGGGGCAAGGACTCAACAATAGCAAGGTTGACCTTAAATTACATACGAAGTTTGTATGATTTGTCCTCAGTGAACAACTACAAAGAGTGCAATACCATTCTTTCACAGCTGAAGTTAGAACAACGCAAAGTCGCTGGAGACATTATACCAAGTGAGAACTTACTAAGGCTTGAGGTACAATATAACAAATGGGAAATCTTTAAAAGAGCCTATCAAGCATATGGACTCATTGGGTTTTTAATGCTCCTGTTATTTTTCATTCAAATTTTTGTTTCATCGAAAAAAAAGCTGATTCGAATATTTAATTTTTCAAGAAAAGGACTTTTTTATATTTTACTCGGTGTATTTGGTTTTCATGCGGCGGGACTAATTATTAGATGGCTCGTTTCTGGACATGTCCCTTGGAGTAACGGCTATGAAGCCGTTGTATTCATCGCTTGGGTAACGATGCTTGCAGGTTTTATTTTTTCTCGAAAAAATGCAGTTGTAATTGCGGGAACAGCTGTCCTCGCCTCCTTAATGATCTTTGTAACTGAGCTTAATCTTTTAGATCCTGAAATCACACCTTTGCAACCCGTATTGAAATCGTACTGGCTTATGATTCATGTTGCTGTAATCACGGGTAGCTATGGATTTCTGGGCTTGGCCTGTATACTTGGATTTTTGAACTTGACTCTTTATATTTTCAGAACCCCAAAAACGGCTAAAAAAATATCCACAAACATTACAGAACTTACTTACATATCTGAGATGACCATGACCATTGGTGTTTTCATGCTTACGATAGGCACATTTTTAGGCGGCATATGGGCAAATGAATCATGGGGGAGATATTGGGGTTGGGACCCGAAAGAAACCTGGGCATTGGTTTCTGTTTTAGTGTACGCAACAATCCTCCATCTTCGATTTATACCTGGACTAAAAAGCAAATTTGTCTTTAATCTGGTTTCGTTTTGGGGGTATTCAGCCATCCTCTTTACCTTCTTTGGTGTGAATTTTGTCTTAGTGGGGCTCCATTCCTATGCTCAGGGAGATGGTTTGGGAGATATACCATCATGGATTTGGATAACCGCACTGGTTTTTGTGGGTTACAGTCTATTGGCATACATCCGAAACAAATCTTATTTAAAATCAAAATCAGTATAGTATGATTTCTTCTCGAATTTTACACGAGGACAATCATCTCATTGCAGTTAATAAAAAATCATCTGAAATCGTGCAAGGAGATCGCACTGGAGATACTTCTATGCCAGATGAAATAAAGGCATATCTTAAAAAAAAATACAACAAGCCAGGAAATGTTTTTTGCGGAGTAATTCACCGATTAGACAGGCCTACAAGTGGCGTAATTCTCTTCGCTAGAACCAGTAAAGGGCTCGAAAGAATGAACAAGCAGTTCAGAGATAAAATGACCTCAAAGACGTATTGGGCGATTCTTGAAAATAAACCGCCTGAGAAAAAAGGAACGCTCATTCATTTTCTCAAAAAAAATGAAAAACAAAATAAAAGTTATACCTGCTCGGAAAACACCGCAGGAGCGAAGGAAGCAATTCTGCACTATACATTGATCTCTTCTTCTGATAGATATCACTTGGTGGAAGTCGAGCTCGAAACAGGAAGACATCACCAAATCAGAACTCAGCTTGCCAGTATTGGATGCTGTATCAAAGGAGATTTAAAGTACGGAGCAAAAAGATCAAATCAAGATGGGTCTATATGCCTTCACTCAAGGAAGTTAAAATTTAAGCATCCAACTACTCAAGAAGAGGTCACTGTTATGGCTCCTATTCCCGATAGTAAGTTCTGGAATATTTTTAAAGGAGTAAAATGATTTATTTGTAAAGCTGCTGAAACGTATATAAAATTTCCGTAGCAATCTGAAGACTCCTTTCTACATAATGAGAAATAGGGTTGGCCGTCGCATCAAATTCCTTAGGGTCATCATATGTGGTTGAATACCTTTTTTTCGCTCCAGGAACCAGTGGACAATTGTCGTCCGAATCGGAACAAGTCATCACCGCGATAAAATCAGTTTGAGGAATAGACTCATCGGTATTCGATTTAGAATAACATGCAATAAAATCATCGTCGTTATAATACACATGGTAAATAGGATTACTAGCAGAAATATCTTCACATTTGACCTCAAAACCAATGTGCTTTAACGCGGCGATTGTATTGGGGTGACATTCAGTAGCTGCTGTGCCTCCAGAATAAGTTTTCAGATTCTTTACATTGAAAAGCACAGATGCAACATGACCCCAAACTTGGGCAAAATGACTTCTTCTTGAATTATGAGTGCATAAATAAACCAATGAGACCTCTTTTCTATCTGTTTCTAGGCCTTCTATTTCTTTTCGCATAAATGCCGACACTTCATCTAAAAGAGCTCTTCTTGCAGGAGGAATAATCCGATCCGCTTCATTCAGGAGCTTTTCGCAATTGCTTTTGAGTTTATCATTAATCATTACTCTTATTTTTGTCTGAATATTAATCGCCATGAATATACATTGAATAATCAAAACCCAAGCATAGAAAATTTAGAATTCAAAAATCTCATGTTACATTTTTGGGACAAGCATGATTTCAGAAATAGAACCTTTGCACAGTTATATAAAGATTTTGCCTTAAGTGGAATAAGCCTTGAAAAAGGATCTCTCGAAAAATGCATTTCAAACAAGCAATTAGAAAACCTATTAACTCCAATTCTTAACGGGAATAATTTGAAACAGCTATTGTATACTATTGATCTTAAAGATGATGTTATTGTAAGATCGAATACCCTTGTGATTACGATGATTACAAGAATTGCATTTAAAGTATTTTTGCGAACTTACTTTACGTCAAAATACAGTTCTTAAAATCTAGTAATTAGACTTCTAATTATCTCATCTGAATTGTTATTTTTGTATAAAATGAATAGCCAATGAATTTTATTGTTTCAAGCGCAACACTTTTACGTCACTTGCAAAATATTTCCGGAGTCCTAAACTCGAGTAATACTCTCCCTATCTTAGACAACTTTAAGTTTTCGATTAAGGGAAACAAACTCGAAATATCTGCAACTGATTTAGAAACTACAATGATCACCAAGTTAGATGTGCAATCTGAAAAGGATGGCGCAGTTGCTGTTCCTGCAAAATTAGTTTTGGAAGTACTAAAAAGTCTTCCAGATCAGCCCTGTACCTTTAAGGTGAATGGAGAGAATCATAAAATTGAAATTTCATATGACAATGGAAGGTCTGAGATGTCTGGTTTTAATGGAGCAGAATTTCCAAAGCTACCAAAAATTGAAAACCAAAGCACCATCAATATCTCTGGTGAAATTGTTTCAAATGCAATAAACCGAACATTGTTTGCAGCAGGAAATGATGAACTGCGTCCTGCCATGTCGGGTGTCTATTGTGAGTTTTCTGATAACGAAATCATTTTCGTTGCTACAGATGCGCACAAATTGGTCAGATACAAAAGAAATGACGCCAAGTCTACTGATAGTTCTGACTTTATTCTTCCCAAAAAACCATTAAATATGCTTAAGGCAAATTTATCAGGGAAAGAGGATATCAAATTGGAATACAATCAATCCAATGCTGTTTTTACCTTCAATGAACTAAAATTGG
Organism: uncultured Flavobacteriales bacterium; assembly: GCA_938092255.1. Classification (GTDB taxonomy): domain Bacteria; phylum Bacteroidota; class Bacteroidia; order Flavobacteriales_D; family Crocinitomicaceae; genus UBA952. The sequence goes on from CALKHF010000043.1 coordinate 22,450, forward strand.
TTTGTAGACTTATTGATGGGAAATATCCCAATTATGAAGCAGTGATTCCTAAGGAAAATCCAAATGTACTTACCATTGATCGGTTACAACTTTTAAATTCTATTAAAAGGGTATCTATCTTCGCCAATAAAACAACACATCAAATCAAACTTAAATTGGTTGGTTCAGAGCTTTCATTGTCTGCAGAGGATACAGATTTCTCGAATGCTTCGAATGAGAGACTGACTTGTAATTATGATGGAGATGATTTAGAAATTGGGTTTAATTCAAGATTTATTGTTGAAATGTTAAACAACTTGGATTCTGACGAAGTTCAGCTGGCTATGAGTGAACCCAGCAGAGCAGGTATTTTAACTCCATTAACCAAATCCTCGGAGAATGAAGATGTGCTTATGCTCGTAATGCCGGTCATGCTCAATCGTTAAATGATGAATTCGAAAGTGAAGCTAATTAGAGACCTCTCTATCGAGGAATTAGCCGAATATATAAAATTACACGATTTTCCTTCCTTTCGTGCCAAACAAATAATGGATTGGTTATGGAAAAAAAATGTTGGATCTTTCCAAGAAATGAAAAATATCGGTAAAAATCTACAAGATTTTTTAGACGAACATTTTAGCATTAACAAAATTTCCATTAAGGACCAGCAAATTAGTAAAGACAAAACCATCAAGTGTGCCTTCGAAGTAGATGCAAAAAGTATTATTGAAGGTGTACTCATACCCACGAAAAAAAGAACTACTGCATGTATTTCATCACAAGTTGGATGCAGTCTTGCATGTGAGTTTTGTGCTACTGGACGACTAAAGCTACTGAGGAATTTAACAGCTGGAGAAATATTTGACCAAGTATTTCATTTAAAAAATGAAGCAAATAACAGATATCAAAAATCGCTTTCCAATATCGTTTATATGGGCATGGGGGAACCATTATTGAATTATAAAAACGTATTGAATTCGATTCAATGGATCTGTTCAGAGAATGGACTTGGTATGTCTCCCAAAAGAATTACTGTTTCGACGGCTGGAATTTCCAAAATGATCAGAAAGCTGGGCGATGATGAAGTAAAATTTAACCTTGCTTTATCCTTACATGCGGCCAATGACGAAAAGCGCAATACGATTATGGAAATCAATGAATCCAATAATCTTGAATCTTTGCGCGATGCTCTTCAGCATTTTTATGAAAAAACAAATTCTAGGGTAACCTTTGAATACATCATTTTTGATGGCTTTAATGATGAACTATCCGACGCTCGAGAATTGGCTGATTTCGCAAAATGTGTACCTTGTAAAATAAATATTATTGAATACAACCCTATTGATGGAGAACCGTTCAAGCAGGCAAAGTCTGAAAAAGTAGATCGTTTTGCCTTGTTTCTTGAGGAGCGTAACATGATTGTTAACGTTCGAAAAAGTCGCGGTAAAGACATTGATGCGGCTTGTGGTCAATTGGCCAACAAGAACAAAGCCATTCTCAGAGAAGAAAGAAGTTTAAAGCAATGATTAAAGTAGAACATCTTACAAAACAATTTTCTTTAAATAAAGAACAAAAAAAAGAAGCCGGAACAACTGATAAATTTGCTTTTGCGGTAAATAACATCAGTTTTGATTGTAAACCAGGAGAGATTTTTTCTTTACTGGGCCCTAACGGTGCTGGTAAAACAACCACGCTACGTATGCTTTCAACAGTCATAACACCTACATCTGGTTCCATTATAATGGGAGGAATAAATGCTGTCACTCATCCTAATGAAGCAAGAAGAAAAATTGGTTTTTTAACCGGTTCAACCGGTTTGTACACAAGATTGAATGCACATGAACTAATTGATTATTTTGCCTCACTTTATGGGGTTTCAAATCAAATGCTCATTGAACGGAAGAAATATCTTTTCGATCTATTAGACATGAATGAATTTGCCCATAAACGAATTGGTAAGCTAAGTACAGGAATGAAACAAAAGGTTTCCATTTGTAGAACCATGATTCATGATCCAGAAATCGTAATATTTGATGAACCCACTAGTGGATTAGACGTCATCACTGCAGAAAGTATTATTCAGCTCATTAGAGATTGCAAATCTCAAAACAAAACAGTCATATTTTCAAGTCATATTATGGGCGAGGTTGATCTTTTGTGCGATAGTTTGGCCATTATCCACAAAGGTCAAATGAAATATCAGGGAAGTATGCAGAAGTTTCGAGAAAAGATGAGTGAAAAAAGTATTACTGCTGAATTTATTAAAACAGTCCAAGCTTAATTACATGATATTTAATATTTTCAAAAAAGAACTAAAAGAAACGCTTCGTGACAAACGAACATTAATCATGATGCTTGTCATTCCGATTCTTATATTTCCGCTCATACTGAATGTTGTTGTTGGTGTTTCTTCCTCCTTTGAAGAATCTGCTGAAAACAAAACCTTAAAAATTGGAATACTTGGAGAGACAGATGATTACTTGGCTCTAAAACTAAATGAGATCCCAAACGCTTTGGGGCCCAAAACCCTGATTCCATATCATGGAGATTCTTTAAAAATGAAAGCGGACCTTAAAGAAGAAAAGCTTGATATTGTTTTTATTTACGATTCTAAGTTTTCGGAAAAGCTTGATAAAATGGAACCCACAAAATTAATTTGCTCATTCGATAAAACCAAAATCGGTTATGATCAACGCGCCCAAAAATACGTACAATACATCGAGACAGAAGAAAGGTTGAAACGATACCAGGCGCTAAACATTGATGAACAACAAATAACACCTTTTGAAATTGCATTTGAAAATAGTGCGAGTAATCAAAAAATGATTGGTGAACTCCTGGGAGGGTTTTTACCTTATATTTTTATTGCCTTTGGGTTTATGGGTTGCATGTATCCTGCAATCGATTTATTCACAGGAGAAAAAGAAAGAGGAACCATTGAAACTTTGCTCACAACTCCTGTTAGCAGATGGAAATTTCTGATTGGTAAAATGTTAGTGATTATATTATCAGGATTATTGGCGTCCTGTTTTGCGTTACTCGGGCTTTTCTTTTCCATCAATTTAATGGATATTATTCCGGACCCTGAAATCATGAATGTTGTAAATCAAATCCTTAGTGTTGGCTTCGTACTAAAACTGTTTCTTTTACTTCTTCCCTTAACCGTTTTTTTCGCAGGAATTATGATACCTATTGCAGTGTACACTAAAACATTTAAAGAGGCCCAAAGTATAATTGCACCTTTAAATATTCTTGTATTATTACCTGCCATGGCAGGTCTTTTTCCGGGTATAGAATTGAATGTCCAAACGGCAATGATTCCAATCTTAAATATTGTCTTGACTACAAAAGGACTGATTGGAGGAACAATCGATTATTCTTTGTTGATTTTAAGTTTCTCAGTGATGGTTGTTTTGGCTGGGATAGCCGTAGCTGTTTCTTTCAAACAATTCGGAAAAGAAACAAATATTTTATCTTAGCGTGTGGACCACAATAAAAAGATTGTCCTACAAATCTCCTTTCTTTTTATTTGATTTTAAGATTTTATTAAGCCTTAAATCATAATTCAATCCAACTATAAATTTAATTGGATTACTATCGTATATTTTTTGGTCTATTCGAGCAAAAACACCTATAGAGTGTGGCCCATCCAGTTCGAGATCTGTACCTAGAGTATACCTCATCTTATCAATTCTTTGCCCTAACACACCCGCTCCAGGGTTATAAAAACATTCCAAGCTCATGGTTGGAGTAAATATTGATTTTTTAATATCATATGATAGTGAAGGTTTAAACCGCAGTGCTCTATCAAAATCGGAATTATATGAACTTGAGGATCCTTTTTCTGAACTCATTTGGTATCGTGTTCTAAACCCAAGGGAAAAGCGGTCTATGTTGTAATTAAACTTGGCATTCATATTGATTCGATTCGCACCAATGTAATTTCCATTATTTTCTCTTTTGGCAACGTATCTATAGTCTATAGATGCATTAAACCATGTGACTATTTTATACTTAACCGTTAACTGCGGAAAAACTGTTTTAGCCTTAAAACTCCTGAATCTACTCGAGAAACTTCCCGAAAATTGAATTTTTTTATTGAGCTTATATTTGGCACCAGCACTTCCCCAAACCTCAAAAGATTGAGAATTCCCAGCAAATGAAATCGCAAAAAACAAGAAAACGATTAATAGAGGTTTCATTAATACTTATCTATGTAAAGGGTATCCAAAACAACTACCTCATTATTTGAGCTTGCATTTATCTCCAACAAAACCTCATCAGTACCACTAGCAACTGTTGGATTGTCTTGATAGGAGAATACTTGGTAATCACCTTTTTGTAGATATCTAAATTCAAAGCTCCCGTCAAAACTGGTCTTTACATCATCATCATAAAATGTGTTTTGTGAGCCATATATCAAATACACATCTTGATCCGCAGCTGGATACTCAAAAACACTTGTTCCAACGTGGTTTCTCTCAATGACCACACCTTTAATGGTAACGCTTCCTCCGGGACCTTCCACTTTTCTACAAGAAGAAAACACGAATAATAAAATGAAAATTGATAGAATTAACTTAATTTTATTTGACATAACTAAATTTTATGTTGTAAAGATACAACTTCAATCACAATTTGTCGTCTAAAGGGTGAGACGGAGGTGAAAACCCTTTACTATTGTGTCAACTATACTTAAATTAACTATGAAATATATTTTTCTTGTTTCCACTTTATTTATTTCTCTTGGTCTATCAAGTCAGATTTTAATAAACGAATATTCCGCATCAAACATGACCGGAATAACTGATGCATTCAATGACAATGAAGATTGGGTCGAATTATATAATACCACCGGAGCACCTGTTGATATGACAGATTGGTATTTATCCGATCGATCTGGCAATCTTTTAAAATGGCAATTTCCTGCAACTTCTGTAAATGCAAATGATCATCTTTTACTTTTTTGTAGCTCACGAGATGTTGTACAAGGAGGAGAAATACACACAAGCTTTAAGCTGTCTCAAACAGAAGGAGATTGGGTCATTTTATCCAATAATTTTGGAAACGTAGTGGATTCATTTAAAATCGTTCATTATACCAAGATAGACCATTCTGTTGGTAGATCTACAGATGGAGCCGCAGATTTTAAGCTTTTTACAAACCCCACCCCAAACTCATCAAATACAGGCGCCCAAGATTTTTATACACCGACTCCAGTTTTTGATCAAGAAGCAGGGTATTATCCCTCGGGAATAAACGTAAGTATGAGCTGTGCCGATGCCTCAGCTCAAATAAGATATACAACAGATGGATCTGAACCCAATGCTGGTTCTACACTGTACTCTGGCCCAATTAATGTGGCGAATACTCAGGTGGTTCGTGCTGTTGCTTTTGGAACGAATCTCCCGTCTTTTACTGAAACCAATTCCTATTTTATCAATGTGACACATGGCTTACCCATTGTATCCGTGTGTAGTGATGAGGTATATGACCTTGTTGCGAATGGAAACCAAGGTGGTGGTTGGGGAGGAAGCCAAAATAAAATTGGTGCATTTGAGCTATTCGAGCTTGGTGGAGTTTTCATTGATGAGGGAGAGGGCGATTTCAATAAGCACGGAAATGACTCATGGGGCTACCCTCAACGGGGATTTGATTTTATCATGAGAGATCAATTCGGTTATAATGGTGATATCGATCACCAAATTTTCCCGGAAAAAACAAGAAATGATTTTCAACGACTAATTCTTAAGCCAGCAGCAAGTGACAACTATCCTTTTGAAGATGGTGCACATATTCGAGATGCATTTATACATATGCTTTCGATAAAAGCGAAGATGAGATTGGACGAAAGGACTTCAAGGTCGTGTGTTCTTTATTTAAATGGGGAGTATTGGGGAGTCTATGAGATTAGAGAAAAAGCAGATGACTCTGACTACACAAAATATTATTATGATCAAGACAAGTTTCATTTAGAATATCTAAAAACTTGGGGAGGAACTTGGCAAGATTATGGCGCCCCGAATGCACAACCCAACTGGGATGACTTAACCAATTTTATCTTGAGTAATAATATGTCAGCTGGGCCTGACTTTGATTATGTAGACTCCAAACTAAATTGGAAATCTCTTTGCGACTATTTTATGTTTAATTCCTATGTGGTTAATATGGATTGGCTGAATTGGAATACGGCTTGGTGGCATGGTACCGATCCTTTGGGAGACAAGAAAAAATGGCGTTACGTTCTTTGGGACATGGATGCCACATTTGGACATTATATCAATTACACAGGTATTCCTGATGTTTCCGCAAACGCAGATCCATGTAACGCAGAAAATCTACCTGATCCAGGAGGACAAGGCCATACTGACATTTTAGAAAAATTAATTGCAGAAAACCCTATAGTCGAACAATACTACGTCACTCGATATATTGATTTGGTTAATACTTATTTCTCTTGTGACTCCATGCTTTTTCTTCTTGACAGTATGGTTAATGAAATTACCCCGGATATGGCCGGTCAGTGTGCAAAATGGGGAGGATCTGTTCCTGATTGGGAAAGCAAAGTGCAAACCCTAAGAGATTTTATCAATGCAAGATGCTTGGCACTTGAATCCGGATTGATTGATTGTTATGACCTTAACGGACCGCATGCCACAACATTTGATGTAAGTCCTGCAAATTCTGGTGAAATAAAAGTAAACTCTGTCTGGGCACCAACGTATCCCTGGACTACGGAATATTTTGGAGGAATTGAAACCTACCTTAAAGCGAGAGCAGAACCTGGATTTGTTTTTGACCACTGGGAATATACTACAGGACCTTTAGGTTCAGCCATTACTGAGGATACCAATTCTATAGTCATAAATGCACCTGAAGACATTGTTGCCTTCTTTATCATTGACGATCCGAATTTGGATACTGATGGTGATGGTCTAACAGACCAGGTTGAAGCGGGCATTGGAACGGATCCAACCAATCCCGATACGGATGGAGATGGAGAGAATGACGCTGATGAGATCGGAGATCCCAACAGTCCAACTGATACGGATGGAGATGGTATTATCGATGCCCTTGAATCAAGCAACAATGATCAAGATGGAGACGGAGTTAATGATGAAGAAGATCCGGCCAATACGGATCCTTGCGTTCCTAATCCAAATGCTGGAAATTGTGACCAAGACAACGATGGTTTGACAAATGATGAGGAAATTACAGCAGGTACAGATCCCACAAACCCAGATACCGATGGCGATGGATATAACGATGGAGATGAATTAACCTCAGGAACTGATCCTCTTGACCCTTGTGACCCTGATGATATTCTTCCAGAATGCAATATTGACACTGATGGTGATGGTTTAACTGATGCCCAAGAAGCAGTATTAGGAACTGATCCTAACAATGCCGATACTGATGGTGATGGTCTAACAGACGGTGCAGAATTCAATAATGGAAGCGATCCATTAGATGGCTGCGACCCTGACGACAGTAATCCAGATTGTGCTGAAGGAGTTCACATACCCACTGGTTTTTCTCCAAACAACATAGGCCCTGAAGAAAACAACGCGTACGGTATTATTGTTGGACAAGATGTTGCCAGCTTTCAATTTAAAATATTTGATCGATCGGGAAATATGATGTTTGAATCGAATGTGAAAGGGTTCAAATGGGACGGCACAAATAAGGGGCTAGATTGCAATGCTGGTGTTTATCCATACATTATGAAGGTTACTTATTTGAATGGTACTTCAAATACCCTTTCAGGAAACATAACTCTAATTAGATAGTATGAAAAGGCTTTTATTTCTCTTTTTAACATTAAGTTTTTTAGGCAATGCTCAAGATTTTCACTATTCACAATTGGATCAATCCCTTACCTTAATAAATCCAGCCACTACATCTACCTTTTCAGGTTTCGAGCGGATTACATTGCAACACAGAAACCAATGGCTCGGAGCTGGAACACAATTTATGACAAGTATGGGAATGGCAGAGTTTTCAGTTGGCAAAATTGCAAGGCAAAAAAGTGCTTATGCTGGTATTGGTGTATACTTTTTGAACGATGTAGGAGGCGATTCAAAATTCAGTATAAAAAGTGGCGGAGTTACTGCAAGTGGCGTTTTACCAATAGCAAAAAATCACAATATCTCGGCAGGAATACATGCTGCCTTTTCTAATAGATCTGCCGATTTCTCAAGGGTGTCATTTATGAATCAGTGGAATGGATCAGAATTTGACAATTCTATTGATCCAGGTGAATCCAACGGGATTTCTTCTTTTTCGCATCTTGACGCAGGAATAGGCATTGCCTATGGATTTAATAAAGAAAACGAAAACACTTTATCGAGTAATGAGATGAGTTTTCAAGGAGGCGTATCTGTCCAGCATTTGAACAAACCAAAGCTGAGGTACAACTCATTAGTTGATGATAGACTTTTTATGAAATTTTGTTTCCATGCGAATGCGCGCTATGGATTATCTTCAGAATCAAATTTAGAAGTAAGTGCTGCTCAATTTATTCAAGGAAAGCATCTTGAAACTATGGTTGGTTTATTCTACAGGTTAAAGACCAAGAATGCTTCTAGGGTCACTTCAATTCTAAGCAATCAATACTTTGTGTTTGGAACCTATTTTAGAAGTGTTGGAACAGTGATTCCTACCATTTATTTTGACTTGGGATCCTTTAGCCTTGGTCTTTCTTATGATTATGAGTTTGGTCAGCTTTCAAGTATGTACAAGCAATCTATTGAGGTCAGTTTAAAATTCAACTCAGGTAAAAAATCAATATTCAAAAGCTCGAAGCTTCGCTAATATATTTCAACCATGATTTTGCTTGGTCAGAATTTAAAACTCTCGGCATTTTATTTTGAGAGCCTATCTTTCCTATACTTTGCATGTAACCATAAAAAGTCTCTGGTGGAATAATCTTCACGTTGGGAATTCTAAGGCTGTATTTTCTGGCTGATTTATAATCATCATTTAAGCGACAAAGGACTCCATCCAAATATTTCACCACCAATTCGACGTCAAAATCTTCATTGGGTGCACCTAAAAACCAGCTATGGCATTGATTTTCGATATCAGCATAAATTGTAAATTCTGAGAATTGAAGATTAAACTTTTTTCCCGTTTCTAATAGTCCCTGATTAATGTTTTCCAATGATAAATGTTCGCCACAAAGGCTAAGAAATTGCCTTATTCTTCCCGTAATAATAATTTCATATTCCTCGGTATCAACAAAACGCACCAAATCTCCAATAAGGTATCTCCATAAACCTGCATTAGTTGATATCACAATTGCGTAATCCACACCCTCTTTTACCTGGCTTACGGTATATGCTTCGGCTTCTGGTTTTATTTTTCCAGATTCATCAAAATACGCTGAATTAAAGGGGATGAATTCAAAGAAAATACCATTATTCATTAAAAGCTTCATTCCCTTCCTATGACCATCACTTTGATAACCGAAATAACCTTCACTAGCCAAATAAGTATCCAAAAGATTGATCTTGTGACTAGAAATTTTATTCAACCTTTCAAGGTAAGGCTCCATAAAAACACCGCCATGAACATAAACATGAAGATTGGGCCATATGTCATGAATCGTGTCAAGTTTATAATATTCTACAATTCTTTCCATAAGCATTAAACACCAGCTTGGAATTCCGGCAATAATCCCAATATCCCATTTAGGTGCTTTCTGAACCATAATGTCAAGCTTCTTATTCCAGTCGGTCATTCCACTGATCCTAGGACCGGGTTTGGCAAATGGAGAAACAATAAATGACGTGTGTTTTTTTAATATTCCACTCAAATCTCCTTCAACATGTGTCTCCTTGTAGTTTAGCTTTGTAGAACCACCAACAGCCAATAGACTTGTATTAAAAAAAGATTGTGGTAAATCCAAACCGTGTAATAAAGACAATTGACGGATACTTGTCTTTTGAAAAGATCTGATCATTTCAACTGTTATGGGTATTCTTTTACTAGGAGACCCGGTAGTTCCCGAGGACAATGCATAATATTTTATACGTCCTCTCCAAGTATTGTCTTTTTCACCATAAAGGGAATATTTTAACCATTTATCATAAAATTCATCATAACTCGTTACCGGAAGATTTTTCTGAAATTTACTCAGCTGATTTGAAGTTTTAAGGATCTCTTGAAAACGATGAGCCAAACCAAATTTTGTTGACTTGGCCCTAGACAGCAAATAACTCAAAACGTCAAGCTGGTGTTTGTAACCCAGCGTTTTTTTTGCGTTTTTTCTGTAACTTACTGCAGTTGTTGTCTTTAACAGTCTTCCTATTAGTGGCATTACTTGTATTAACTGGTAGTTTTAAACGCAAAAATAAAGATAAATATTCATCTTATTTTTCGATACTTTATCTTAACTTTGCACAAATATTAAAACCATGAGTGAAAAATCATTTATCGTCCCACATGACTTTACTCCTGTCGCTGATATCGCGCTGGAACATGCAATAGCTACAGCTAAGCCGCTTAAAGCAGAAGTTCAATTGGTTCATGTTGTATCAAAAGAAAATCAGATTCACGAAGCGAACGAAAAACTTGCATCGATTGTTGGAAAATACGATTCAAGTGGCGTTAAAATTGTTCCCAATGTTAGAATTGGTAATATTTTTGAAGACATAGGTGATTTTGCATCTGAACATGAGGCGGAGCTTATTTTTATGGGTACCCATGGTGCTCATGGATGGCAGCACGTAACAGGTAGTCACGCTTTAAAGGTGGTTACCAATTCTTCTGTCCCTTTTATTATCGTACAAGAAAAACTAGTTAAGCCAACAGGATACGATTCAATCGTTGTACCAATGGACTTAAATAAAGAAACGAAACAGAAATTAACAATTGTCTCACGATTGGCTAAATATTTTGGTTCAAAAGTTCATGTTGTTATTCCAGATGAAACCGATGATTTCTTAAAGCATCAAGTAAAATCAAATATCGTTTTTGCAAACAGGTTCTTTAAAGACCGTGGAGTGGATATGACACATGCCATTATTTCTAGATCAGGCTTTGACAAAGAAGTTGTAAAATATGCAGTCTCCGTAGATGCAGATTTAATTGCAATCATGAATTTAAATAGAAGTAGCTTCTTAAATGCCCTTTCTTCAAATTACGAACAATACATCATTACAAATGACGCTTTAATCCCGGCTTTAATTGTGAATCCCGTTTACAAAGAAGGCTACGGTCAAAGTATTCTTTTTAGCTAGAATAAGTGGCTCAATATACAGCGCTCAAAGACTTTCTTCATTCTCAACAACCCTCCGATCACGATCAAAGTGATCTTTCCAAGGTTTTATTGGATCTCGCCGAAGCGAGTAAAATCGTTAGTAAAGATGTTTGCAGAGCAGGACTTGTTGATGGCTTTTTAGGAGCTCAAGGAGGCCAAAATGTTCAAGGGGAGGAACAACAAAAATTAGATGTAATAGCTGACAATGCATTCATTGATTTATTAGAAAAAGGCGGTGCCGTTTGTGGAATTGCATCAGAAGAAAATGAAGATTTTGTATCGTTTGATAACGACAAATCTCGTTCAGGTCAATATGTTGTACTTTTTGACCCACTTGATGGCTCAAGTAATATTGACGTCAACGTATCAATAGGAACCATTTTCTCTATATACAAAAGAATTTCTGCTACAAACGAAGCGGCTACTATTGATGATATGCTTCAAAAAGGCACTGAACAGGTCGCTGCAGGATACGTCCTTTATGGCTCTTCAACCATGCTGGTATATACCTCAGGTCAAGGCGTAAATGGATTTACATTGGATCCTTCTAGTGATGAGTTTTGCTTGTCCCATGCAGATATGAAAATGCCAATAAAAGGAAGGTATTATGCCATGAATGAAGGGAATATTAATGAGTGTAATCCAAAAATTATCGATTACATCAAATATTGTCAAAGCAGAGATAATGATTACGGCAGCCCTTATTCGGGAAGATACATAGGATCGCTAGTTGCAGACTTTCATAGAAACCTCATAAAAGGAGGGATATATATCTATCCATGTACCATCAATGCCCCAGAAGGGCGATTAAGACTGTTATACGAATGTAATCCCCTTGCATTTATCTCTGAACAGGCTGGAGGCATGTCTTCAACAGGTACAACACGGATAATGGAAATCAAACCTGATAAGCTACACGAACGCGTTGCTTTTTTTACAGGATCTAAATCAATGGTCGAAAAAGCGATGGGTTTTTTGAAATGATATGAGTTTAAATTCATTCATAGGACATCTTCAAAATCATCCAGAAATTAATCTTTCTGCCCAAAAATTATCACAAGACAAAACAAAAATTCATTGGACTGGAATTTTCGGGTCTGCCAAAAGTATTTTTGCATCAGGAGTGGCTCAACAATGTCCAGGACATCACGTTTTTGTGCTGAATGACAAGGAAGAGGCAGCTTATTTTTTAAATGATCTTCAGGGGCTATATCCGGAAGATCCGCGGCTCGTATTTTATCCAGCATCCTATAAAGTTCCTTATCAAATCGAAGAAGTTGATAATGCAAACGTGGTGGCACGAACAGAAGCACTAAAAAAATTAAGCATCCAAGAAAATTGCTGGATTGTCACTTACCCAGATGCTTTATTTGAAAAGGTGCTCACCAAAAAGAAATTGGTTTCCAACACCATGAAAATTGAAGTTGATAAAACCTACTCTTTAGACTTTATAAACGAATTATTGCTTGACTATCATTTTGAACGTGTCAACTACGTTTATGAACCTGGACAATTTTCCATTCGTGGGGGAATTGTAGATGTCTTTTCTTTTGGAAATGACACACCTTTTAGGATTGAATTTTTTGGCAACGAGGTGGAGTCTATTCGGACTTTTGATGCAGCTGATCAACTTTCAATCAACAGCCACAAATTTTTTAGTATCGTTCCAAATATTCAAGGGGCGATGATTTTGGATGGTATGGATTCATTTTTTCAATACCTCAATGGTGACATCACCATATGGACAGAATCGATTGAAAGAGCATTAGCTTCACTCAAAAAAGAATTTGATAAAGCCCACAAGATTTATGAAACATTAGATCACGAGATTAAAAAAACACTCCCCTCTGATTTATTCATAAATGACAAAGACTTCATCCTAAATCTAGAAAACTTCAAGGTTGTAGAGATGGGAACACAATCCTATTTTAAAGATGCCACTGCCGTAAACTTTGAGCTTTTACCTCAACCTAGCTTCAATAAAAATTTCAATTTACTTATTGAGGATTTGGGTGAAAATCAGAAAAACAAGTTCCAAAACTATATTTTTTCAAATCAGCCCAAGCAGATTGAGAGGTTGTATCAAATCTTTGAGGATATTGGAGGCGATGTTGCCTTCACTCCCATAAATTCTGCGTTACATGAAGGGTTTATTTGTAAAACACTAAAAATAGTTTGTTATACCGATCATCAGCTGTTTGAAAGATACCATAGATTTAGGTTAAAAGAAGGATTTAGAAAGGCTAAACAGGCGCTTACATTAAAAGAAATCTACAACCTGCAAAAAGGAGATTATGTAACCCACATCGATCATGGTGTTGGACAATTCTCAGGACTTGAGACCATAGATGTCAATAATAAAAAACAGGAAGCTATTCGTCTTATTTATAAGGACGGTGACGTATTATACGTTGGCATACATTCATTACACAGAATATCAAAATTTACGGGTAAAGAGGGTTCGGTTCCCAAGATGAATAAGCTGGGTACACAATCTTGGAATACCCTTAAGACAAAAACAAAAAAGAAAATAAAAGAGTTGGCCTTTGATTTGATAAAGCTTTATGCAAAGCGAAAAAATCAACCTGGCTATCCATTTGCTGAAGACACATACCTTCAAAATGAATTGGAAGCCTCGTTTATTTTCGAAGATACGCCCGATCAGTTTAAGGCAACACAAGATGTAAAGAAAGACATGGAATCCAAAACTCCAATGGATCGACTGATTTGTGGAGATGTTGGATTTGGAAAAACAGAGGTGGCAATAAGAGCCGCTTTTAAGGCTGTTACTGACAGTAAACAAGTAGCAGTTCTAGTACCCACAACCATTTTATCTTTACAGCACTTCAGAAGCTTTAAAGAACGTCTAAGTGAGTTTCCATGTAACATTGATTATATCAATCGATTTAAAAGTGCAAAAGAAACCACCAAAACAATCGAAAAAATAAAATCGGGAGAGATTGATATTCTCATCGGAACCCACGCCATTGTATCAGACCGTATCAAATTCAAAGATTTAGGTCTAATGATTATTGATGAAGAACAAAAATTTGGAGTTGCTGTAAAAGACAAGCTTAAAACCATGCGTACCAGTGTGGACACCCTTACCCTAACAGCTACACCAATACCTCGAACATTACAATTCTCTTTGATGGGGGCACGTGACTTAAGTATTATCAATACCCCCCCACCCAATAGGCAGCCTGTTTTAACAGAAATCATATCGTTGAATGAAGAAACGATTAGAGATGCGATTTCTTATGAAGTTTCAAGAGGTGGCCAGGTGTTTTTTGTAAACAACCGCATTGCCAATATTCAGGAAATTGCAGGCATGATTCAACGACTTTGTCCTGGTGTTCGTGTAGGTATTGGACATGGGCAAATGGATGGAAAGGTTCTTGAACAAAATATGCTCAACTTTATCAAAGGTGCATATGATGTATTGATTGCTACTACCATCATTGAGTCAGGTATTGATATTTCTAATGCCAATACGATTATTATAAATAATGCACACAACTTTGGCCTTAGTGATTTGCATCAACTCAGAGGAAGGGTTGGAAGAAGCAATAAAAAGGCATTCTGCTATTTAATTGCACCCAAGTTTAGCCTCCTCTCATCAGAAGCTAGAAAGAGGCTTGAGGCGCTCGTTCAATTTACAGATCTGGGATCAGGATTCAACATTGCTATGAAGGATTTAGATATCCGAGGGGCAGGAAATATGCTTGGCGGTGAGCAAAGCGGATTTATCTCCGAAATCGGTTTTGAGATGTATCAAAAAATACTCAATGAGGCCATGAAAGAGCTTAGAGATGATGAATTCAAGGACCTGTTTAACGAGAGAACCACGGATCAGATGACCTCTTATTCTGAAGATTGTATTTTTGAAACCGATTATGAGGTAAGAATTCCTGACTATTATGTCAATGACGTTTCTGAGCGATTAAGCCTATATCAAGAGCTTGACCGTATAGAATCAATGGAAAAGCTCACCGAGTTTGAAGAACGAATGAAGGATAGATTTGGAACCATTCCAGATGAAGTAAAAGAGCTGTTTTTTTCTTTTGAATTGAGATGGCTTGCCCAAAAACTCGGTTTAGAACGACTGGTAATTAAATCAGAAAAAATGGTAGGCTGGTTTATAGCTGATCCAAAATCTACATTTTACCAAACGGATGTTTTTTCAGAGTTGCTAAAAAAGATAATGAATATGGGACAGGGGTACCGCCTTATTCAAAAACAAGACAAGCTTAGATTGGTCATAGAACCCATTACCAATGTTAGAGAAGCCTATAAAAAGCTAGAAGCGTTATACGAAGAAAAGCAAGCTGTTGAGTCTACTGATACCTAGGACCAATGTATTTCACACAAGGAAGAATTCCTGTATAACATTTGTATTGTAGCGTGAGAAAAATCGCATCTGATTTTTCATTTATCGTAAAAACACCGTCTTCTTTTGTCTTCCATTGATTGATGCATTCCGCTCCCTCAATAACGTAATTCGTATCCAGATCATTTTCTAATCTTTCCAAAAGCTCATTTGTTTCGACCGATTTGTTTTCCTGATACCACCTATAAGTCCCGCTCTTCAATTTCATTTCCAAAGAACCATTGATTTCAAGAACCATTGAGTCCTTTTTTCCAGCAATAATGATATCGATATTATTAGGGGCATCATATCCCTTTATCGTTTCTTCTGTGGGAGCAGCTCCACCACAATGTGAATGATGTAGTTGAGAATGGAATACAATACTTTGCTTTTTGGAAGCACAAGAAGCTAAAAAGCAAATGATCAGTAAAGAAAATATTGGCCTCATTGAATTAATTTTAAAGCACTTTGGCGGGCTGTATAATCCGCCGAAACATAATCTTCATATACTGGCTTGGTGATGATTTTAGCAGCCTTAACCACATCATTGTTCAGCATTGAAATTTCTGAAAAGCTAATCTTATCATTTAAAAAAGCATCTACGGCTATTTCATTTGTGGCATTCAGCACACAAGCAGTAGTTCCTGCATTTTCCATGGCATAAAAAGCCAAATCTAGATTCTTAAATACCTCCCGATTGGGTTGCTCAAAAGTAAGCTCTGGATAATCCATAAAATTAAAGCGAGGAAAATCGGTTTTAAATCGATCCGGATAGGTGAGTGCAAACTGTATAGGCAGCTTCATATCAGGAAGGCCCATTTGTGCTTTCATGCTTCCGTCTTCAAACTGTACAATAGAATGTACAATAGATTGAGGGTGTACAATTACATCAATCTGTTCTGGTTTTAAATTAAAAAGCCACTTAGCCTCAATGACCTCAAGTCCCTTATTCATAAGAGTAGCAGAATCAATGGTTATTTTTGCTCCCATAGACCAATTTGGGTGCTTGAGCGCTTGTTCTTTGGATACTTTAAGCAGCTCTTCTTGTGAAAACCCACGAAAAGGCCCACCTGAAGCAGTTAAATATATTTTTTCAATTTGGTTGTGGAATTCTCCCACAATGCACTGAAAAATGGCAGAATGTTCGGAGTCAACAGGGTAAATATTAACCCCTTTTTCTTTAGCAAGAGAGGTAATCAGTTCCCCTGCCACTACCAAGGTTTCTTTGTTGGCCAATGCAATCTCTTTTTTGGCATTTATGGCGGCAATGGTAGGCTTTAGACCTGCGTAACCAACAAGTGCTGTTAGCACGGTGTGCACCTCTATTGATTCTACCACCTGAGATAGAGCTTCTTCTCCACCATACACATGAATGTCTTCACTCCAAAGGGCATCCTTAACCTTTTTGTATGAATCCTTATCAACAATAACCACAGAATTGGGTTTGTGCTTAAGCGCTTGTTCTATAAGTAAGTCTGCATTTCGATTTGCCGTAATGACCTGAAGGTCAAAATAATTGGGATAGGCCTCTAGAACCTCTAGAGCTTGTGTTCCAATTGAACCTGTAGAACCTAAAATGGCAATTCCTTTTTTTTCAGACATATGGCAAAAATACTATTTTGAGTGACTTAATAGAAACAAATTACCTGAATTGATAACAGATTTATTCGGAAATAACGTGCCTAAGGGTAGCTTTGTTTTGAGCTGAACTCAAAACAATAAAATACATGCCCTCCTCTAGTACATTTTCATACCAAGGAAAAACATTAATTCCATCTAAAACATCAAGTGTTTTGGTCCCTACTATTTTTCCATGCGCATCGATAATATTCATGTTTACCTCACCCACAAAACGTTGATCATTGATCAAAAGGTTAAATATACCTTCAGAAGGATTTGGAAAAGTAATTAAACGGCTGCTCTCCTCACAAGAAACTTCAATAGGACCATAATGTTGATTCAATCCATCAATATCAAACTGATTTAAACGGTAGTATGTGGTATTGTAGAACTTGTTTGCATCCACAAATTCATATTCTACTAGAGAAGTAGATATGCCCGCTGCATCCTCACTATGAATAATTTCCCAATCAAAACCATTCTCTGATTTTTCTATATCAAAATAAGAACTATTATACTCCGAGGCAGTCGACCATTTTAGTAACGAAGCTCCGTCCTGACATTCTCCACTAAAAGAAAGAAGCTCTACTGGAAGTGGCTCACCTGTACCTCCTGCTCCTCCAAAAGTGCTAAAGCTTGTAAGATCTCCCCATACCATATAGTTTGATGATGCAAATATAAATGCACTCCCCTGCTCTACGGCATCTGGAAAATCTGGAATCAAGCCCTGTGGTTCATACCATGTTCCATTGCTGTATTTTATAGGAGAAATATCACCTTCGATTAAGGAACCTAAAATGATATCCGCATCCGTATAATAAAGCTCTACCTCATAATTAAACGCCGACATATCATTGGATTCTATAATCCAGTTTCTATCAATAAAGGTAGTCACATCAGGTGAAAAGAATGGGTTTTTTGTATCTGCTACTTGCACTGACACATAGGCCTGAGGTCCGAAATCTGCACTTTGAAAATTCATCACTACCGGCGAATATTCTGCGATAGAACCATTGGTCCCAACTGGAAAAGTAAATGCATCTGAATCGTCACTTACCGGTGTACCTGAAAATCGTTTTCTTAGCTCACCTGTACCCGAAGCAACTACCATGTTTGACTCGGATGGAGCGCCTTGCACTATGGCACCTGTGCCTAAGGTTAAATTTGAATTTACCAAATCCAATACACCACTATTCAGGTTTAGCTCATTGGTAACCGCCATATCAGAGGATAAATCTGCACCAGCAGTGTTATCAAGCTCAATGCCATAAAAGGTATTGTTTCCAGAGCCTCCGATATTTTGTTTGGACGACCCCTTTAAATAAATCGTACCATTGGAGGGAGTAAATGTACCGTTATTGACAAAGTCTCCTGATACTACAAGTTGCACTTGTCCCTCACATACCACCTGAGTTTCAGTATTAATTCGTATTCCCGACTGTCCATTTGCAGAAAGAAAAGAAAGAAAAATCAAAATGGTAAAAACCAATAATTTCATTTTAGTCTTTTTTTGACTTTAATGTCTGTTGTAACTCCTTAATTGCCTTTGCGTTTTCGAGAAGCTGATTTTGTAGCTCGACATTGGATTTATTCAAGGACTCTATTTCTTTATCCTTTTTAAGAAGAAGATTATTAAGCTCTTGTACAGATTTTACTATTGGAACTACAAAGTCTGCATAACGCAGACCGTAGATGTCTTTGCTGTGTTGCGGAGCATCGATACCACTAAACTCATAACCCAAAGATTTTGATAAAGCTTCTACATCCTGGGCAATAAATCCAGAAAACCTCATGGATTCGATATCATACTTTCCTTCCCAATCGGCGTCGTCCCTTTCTCCGTAATTTTCTTCCATCCAGCTCTCTTTGGCTCGCACGTCATAATTGTAGGTGACAGGTTGCAGCCCCGTAATAAACTCGAGTCCTTTCACCTCATCATTTCGAATGTTTTTCTTGAATCGACCGTCACTCAGAGTGGTCCATCCGACCTGCCCTCCAATACTGTTTACACTCGTATTACCTACTACTACTGAATTACTTGCTGTGTTATCTGCGTTGTAACCTAACCCAGTTGAGTTGATATATGTTGCTCCCACACTATTGGCACTGTAACCAATGCCTGAATTGTAGTTCCCTGTTGTGTTATTGTATAGAACCCTGTATCCACTTGCCGAGTTACCTGTTCCCTCCGTATTGCTTCTTAATGCCTGAAATCCATGAGCAGAATTTCGATCAGCAGTAGTATTTCGATATAGTGCTTGGTACCCGGTTGCCGTATTTTGCCCCCCATCGATATTAAAATATAAAGCGCGGTATCCCAATGCCGTATTTCTTATCCCTACAGAATTTGCATTTAAGGTTTGAGAACCCAAAGACGTATTCTGATATCCAATGGTATTATTATATAAAGCCCTCCATCCCACTCCAGTATTGTAGTATCCTGTTGAATTGTCAAAAAGTGATTCGGCACCTAGCGCTGTATTTCGGTATCCTTCAATATTAGAGAATAATGACCTGTAACCAGAAGCAAGGTTGTAATTACCTGTTGTATTCGAAAACCCACTTCTATACCCAACAAAAACATTTAAATTGTTTGTTAAGTCATCAACTTCCCCTGCCTGCTCACCAATAAAAACGGAGGAACCCGTATTGAATACTTCTAGCTGACCCGACTGTGATAAACGTAAACGATTGATATTGTTTGTGCGAAAATTTAAGTCTTGTGCATCAGGCGTTCCAATAAAATTTGTGGTACTATTTGTACCTGCGTTTCCGTTTAGCGACCATCCAGATGCCTGTGAAGAAAGAGCTGTCCATGCTGCACCAGAATAATAGTAAAATCCGGCAGATGCATCCGTCTGAAAAATCAACAATCCTGTTGCAGGATTGACCACTCCATTTTTTTGAGCTTCTGTCATTCGCGGCGTAAGAATTCCTTTATTGGTGCTCTGAAGGTCCAAGATTGCTGAAGCATCTGGAGCACTTCCAGTATTGTTAATAGCAACGCCTTCTTGAGCAATTACCACTAGGCCAATCATACACATTAACAATGTAGAAATTGTCTTCATGTTAAAATAGGTTCACAAAACTGTGTGATAAGGGCAATATTATATTGAGCGATTAAATTGAGTAGAGTTAATCGAATTATTTGATATAAATCATTAAAAGAGCTCCGAATTATCCAGTTTCATAGTTAGTTTATAGTTTTCGAGGGCAAAGATAAACGATTAAAATGACATTTTCTAATCAATTTGTAGTTAAAAGCGTCACTTTTACACATGTCTTGTTTTACTTTTTATTTGTCAATGTTTTTAAAGCTTCCTGCATTTATTTCACCTAGCCCTTAAGCTCATCTATTTCAATTATTTGGTTTTCAATGATGATTTTTTGTTCCTGAATTGAATTGAACACAGTGAATAAGGGATAAATAAATGCAGAATCCAAAGTAAATAATTCAGCTACCACATAAGGTAATATCAGGCAATCTACTTTAAATTGTAATACAAAACGTTACTTATTTAGAGTGTCGTTAATAGTTCTAGATTCGAAGATAAAACATTCATAACGAATAAACTAAAGCATCTAACCAAAGTTTATTGACCCGTTATTAGTAAAAAATCTAAGCCATTTTACTGCTGATTGTCCAAGCCATTAAAGCTGCCCGCTGCTTGGCTTTTTCGGTATTCTCTCCTGCAAAGTGCGCATCCAGTGTTTGATTGAATAGCATTATCCAACGTTCAAAGTGCTGCTTTTTGAGGGGCATGGCGACATGCACCGCCGTAACATTGGTGATGTAGCCCCCTTCGTCAAAGAGTACGAAATTCCAGAAATGCTCCATGCGGGGCTTGTGCTTCTCAAAATCTATGTGCTCAAAAAAAGGAGAAAGCGCTGCATCCTCAAGAACCTTTTTGTAAAAGGCAGCCACAAAAAATGTGGTATCGGCTTTGGTGCTAAGGTCTCTCATGCTTATAATTCAAGATACCATAGACCAAAAGCAGCTGGGCTAAAAGATAGGAGATCATTACGTAAAAATGGGCAAGCTCAAAGGACGAATAAAATAGCTGTATGGACAGCAGGCAATCCGAAACCACAAAAAACAAGGCCCCCAGTAAAATGTGCCACCTGAAGCTTGAGGTACTTCGTAAAAGCTGAAGGGCCATCCAAAGCATCCCCGAAATTACAAGGGCATACGCGAGCACAGGAATACGCATAGCGCCAAGGTGTGCCCATAAAAATTTCATAAAAAAGAAATAGTAGGCAATAATAACTAAAGAACATAGCGCTGTATAAAAATCCAGCTTGATTGCTCCTAACCGTGACCTGAAAATAAGCACGTACAACACATGAGCTAGCAGAAAGCTAAGCAAACCCAAAATAAAGAAGGGTCTCCCTTCAAAAATGAGTAGAATATCACCCATGGTCGAGAATACCAAAGCACCTATGATTTTGTAGTTGCCTTTTTGTTTTACACTTGCATAAAAAGACAATAGAAGTACAGGAACCAATAAGGGTTTGATATAGCTGGCAATATCCTCTTTCTCAAAAAAAACAAGACCCAGGTATCCGATAAAAAGAAGTATAATTAGCCAAATACCTTTCATTGATAGGACATGTTTACTCGATTGGTCTCATCTCCTTTTCGGTGCATAAAAGAAATGGTAAAAGCAACAGCTTGATAACACAATACGACATATAAAATCAATTCGTGACCAAACCAATCTTGAAACCATAAAGCAATGCCGATAAGAAATATACTTCGCAACAATTCTACGATCCAATTAAATGGATTCTTGTCCATCAAATCTGTAAGCGAATAAATGGTAATAAAAATATAAATGCCGTATACCAAAATCTCGTTGGTAGGAAGGCTTCCAAGTCGTGCAAATAAATCCAATAGAAAGAACATCACTACAAACAAGTGTGCGATACTCCAATAAAGTAGAGCATTTGATATCTTGGGTTTGTATTTGTCAAAATGATATACATCATCAATTTTATGGACCGGGTATTTTTCATCAAAACCAGCTGGACGCCAGCCTGTTGGCCTAAACCAGATGGTGATTTTATCAATAAATTTTTCTGCACGCCAGGCATCTTTTACCATAATCCACAAATGCTGAAAATTAATTTTGAATGGATTTCGAGTACTCGCAGGTCGAGAAATTCCATAGACAGGAGGAACATCATCAAGCTCTTTTTGAAAGGTGCCAAAAATAAAATCCCAGAAAATAAAGATTTGACTCAAGTTTTTGTCGAGATATTCCTCATTGATCGCATGGTGAACCCTATGATGAGAAGGAGTGACCAAAATATATTCGAGAAACCCCATTTTTTTGATGTGCCTGGTATGGTACCAAAACTGCATAAATAAATGCAAGGGAAGCACTGTGGCAATTACCTCGGTTGGCACACCAAAAATCGCTGCAGGAATCAATAAAATGGTGAAAAACCTTACAATCGTAGATACGGGTTGTCGCAAGGCGCAGGCCAGATTAAACTCTTCACTACTGTGATGTATGACATGCTCATTCCAGAACAAATTAACTTTGTGTGAAATTCGGTGTGTCCAGTAGCCATAAAGATCAATGACCATAAAAGCAATGAAATACACTACAATTGTATTGTCAATGGTAAACAAAGAAAAATGATCAAGTAATGTTCCGTACAGTACAATTTGAATAGATAACCCAAGGACATCTTTGAGGACATTGGTCATGCCCGAACTCATACTAGAAACTGCATCATCTAAAGGAACTGTATCGTTTCCTTTGTACCAGCCATAAAGCTTTTCGAGGAGAACAAGCACCAAAAAAGCAGGCATGGCAATCAATAATATTTTTCCGTATTCGGCCACTTTTATTTGTTTGCTATGAAGTTAAGAAGAATTTAAAAAAAGGCACGTATTTCCATCCCACCTGTATGAATAATTCTTGTGTTTTCGGATTTTCTTCCAAGATACTGAAAGGTAATCTGCAAATTTTTGGAAACGGTTTTTTGGTATCCGACGGTCCAAGTATAATTGATGCCGGGCCTTAGCGCCTCAAGCATTTCAAAACCTATGGCGGAATTGACATTACCATCATATTCTATTTTGAGAACCTTAAACTCTCCCTGAAAGCTGCCTTTATCCGTTTGGTTGTACTTGAATGTGCTGCCCATGTCAATAATTTGACAAGCCTCTCCTGCTCCTCCAGAGATTACATTTTTCTTTGTCACACCCCGAGTTTCGAGGGTCAATCTGAAATTGGTCGAAGGCTGATAGCTGAGTGTGGACTTCAACCATTGATAATCTAAAGAATAATCTCGGCCAGAGGTATAATCAGCCAATACCTGCTTGACGCCTTGCTGTCCAACAAGTACAACGGCAAACTTCCGTGTTATGTTCCATCGCAAATTGAGCTCATTGTACCGATTGGTTCTCGAATCAAACCCGGAAGCGAGTAATGTTTTGGATTGATTCTGCTGAAAGGTATAACCTGCAGCAAATATCGAAGAGGTACGATTGAAAAAAAGTGCGTTACGAATGAAAGCATTGGTTGAAATCAATGCACTATCTGCCACTCTATTTTCAAATGGATTGAATACATTCCCGTTTTCTATACTGTTGGTCTTTTTATTGACACGAAAACGCGCCTGATCAGAAAACCTTGACATGAGCCCCAAAAAACCTTTCTTTTTAGACCAGATTCTTTCAGGTCTCCAATAAAAAGACTGGTTAAATTCATTGGAATAGGTATTGACATAGGTATTGCTCGGGACAAATACTCTTATGTAATCCGCCTGATCAACAAACTGAGCGATTTCAAATTCGTTCAGGTCTTTGATGCCATCTTCGTTATAGTCTATCCAGGTATAAATCCCCTGCCCACTATTGACCTGAATATATAAGAACTCTCGCTTTTGCTCAAGCCCCGAACCTACTTCATAAAAGGTAGACCATTGAAGTGCATTTTTCCAGGCTTTAAAATTGTATTCTACTCGTCCTATTAGAGAATTTTCGGGGTTTTGATTCATTAAAACAGTATCTAACACATCCAATGACCTATACCCTCCTATCAATCTCAGCTTTTGGTTTTTGAGTGAATTGAAATGAAGCTCTGCACCTGCAGTGGTGGCTTTTGCAGTTTTTTTAAGGGCTGAATTATCAATTCTTCTGTCGAAACGCTCTCGATAATAGATTTTATACTCAAATTTACTTGTGTCGTGATTGGACACATAAAACTGGTAATCAAAAAATTCGTAGCTCGGATTAACAGCATTGGTATCACCCGTGTATATATTCCTTTCGTGGTCGTCTTTATAACCCAGTTTAAAAGGTCCTATGTTCTTGGATAGATTTAGACGATGTCTAAAAAAACTACTTTGACTTTCTGCCTGCGCGCTCAAATAACTTGCATCCCAATTGGCAGACCATCCCTCTTGTTTCCATTTTCCCAGTGAAAATATTCTATTCCCTTTG
Organism: uncultured Flavobacteriales bacterium; assembly: GCA_938092255.1. GTDB lineage: Bacteria > Bacteroidota > Bacteroidia > Flavobacteriales_D > Crocinitomicaceae > UBA952. The sequence goes on from CALKHF010000043.1 coordinate 47,140, forward strand.
TAATCTTCTCCAACTCCAAAGTGCTGGGCATCTAAAGCCATTGACCCATATTTTTTATGACTGATTTTACTTCCCAGTGTGCCAATAAGCTGATAGCCCTTATAGCCTTTGTTTCGTGTATTCCAGTCTCGATCAAACTCGACTGCCCTGTATTGCTGAATGGGTTGAAAAGAAGCCGATAAATATTCTATTTCGGCCTTGTTTTTTATGGTCCAAAGCGCAGTGCTGTCCGAGATCCCAAAATGCTTTGTGTTTAGCCAACGGGTTCGATTTGAGATGCCAATATTGTCATCAGAAGATAAAGATGAAAATGTATTCAGATCCTTATTGCTTAAAGCCCATTCGCTCTCAATAGAATTGTTTTTTGAATAGCTCCATTTAAACCCACTACTGATCATTTGCTGTTTTTTAGGTGTTATGATACTACGCGAAGGCACATGGTCGCCCTGAGATACGCCAGCAACTGGCGCCACCCATCGATATACCTTTCCGAGTGCATTGTACCCATCCAATACATAATCACCCTTACCAATTCCTACATATTCAAAATATACCCGATAAAAAGCCGAGTCAGCATTAACACTAAACACCAGAACCGAATCTACCCCAAGTGAATCTATTAACTTGTAAAGGTTCTGATTGTCAAAATATCCAATAGAGTCAATGGAATTGATTTTAGCTAAATCCAAGCTGTCGCCTATTTGGGATAAATAAAATCGTTGATCGGGAGAAATCTCCTGCTGTAAAGGTTGGTTTTTCGCATCCTGTTCACCATATAAATTGACCCAAAAGTCTAATTTTTCACTTTTAAAAACCAAAGACTCTTGTATCAAAGAACGCGCATAATTTTGATCCGAATATTGGAATTCGACCACTATACGTGTGTCCTTGGTAATTAAATTACGAGAAGTAAAGACGACCTCCGAAGAATTGTAATCTATGGTATAGTCAAACTCCTGACCTCTTTCCAAAAGCTTTCCATCAATGAAAACCTTTTCCGTTCCCGACAATACAATAATAAAGGGCTCGTTTTCTGCACCTACCAATCTGTAAGGGCCTTGATTCGCCTCAACTCCTTGGATGATTTGTCTATTAAACTTGCCTTTAGATAAAGCGCCACTGGTTTGAGTGCTCCATTCATTCTCTTTTGCCGTTTTCCATGTATAATTTATAGAAAGACCCTGTGCTCTTTTCCGGTAATTCATGAAATACCCCTTCGGTTTGGAAAGCCAAAAATCTCCTGCAATCAATTTAAATTGATCGTTATAAATCTGAATAAAAACCTTATCAAATTCCTGAAGCTTATTGGTGTTTCCGTCGGGCTGAATGGGAATATTGGCATCTGAAACGGAAGCAAGCATTTTTAAATCCGGCGATATATTTCCTGATAGTTCAAGGTTTAAAGAAGAATTAATCCCTAAATCTTGATTGTTTCCAAAGGAAACTCCCCTAGAAATTGATCCATTCTTATTGAGCTGACTCCCCCCAAAAACATCTTGAACTGAATAAGAATTTTCAATCTTAAATAAATTGTAATTGTCCTTTTGTTCTGAATAAATCATACTTGTATCGCGAAGCTTGTATTGCTTAGAAAGATCGAATGGCAAGACCTTATATGTAAAAGTAAGGGTGTCATTAACGGGATTGTTTAGGACAAATAAAGCACTTGTAAAATCGAGTTTGTATTGAGTATTGGGTATTAAATCATCTTTATGATACACCTTAAACGAATTGGGGTAAATACTCAAGGTATCGAGATCAACTGAATCAGCTACAAAAATATTTTTGAGTCGTGAAGGGGAGCTTTGTGCCAACAAACCATGTTGAATCCATATGCACGCAAAGAAAATAAAAACGAACTTCATCCGAGACATCTTAATAAAGATACAGCCTTGTATTTAAAAACGCTACTTTAAGGATTCCATTGTCCTTATTTGTTTATGTTTTGAAAATTTCTTGAAGTAAAAGCTTTAGCTCATCAATGGTGCCATTCCGAAGTGTGAAATCTGCACTATACCCGTGCTGTTCTAGGCTGTTATAGGAAGCCTTGCCCCAGACTACAATCTTACTTCCGGATTTTGGTATATTCATTTTAAAAAATGAATCAATATTACTTGGACTGCTAAATACATATAAATCACAGGGTTCAATTTCAATTGACTGAAATAATGTTCGATATACCTCTATAGTAGAGTACTGCTTTTCCTTTAGGAATTTGGTGACAGATAAGGCAGAAAGATTAGAATGAGGCACCAGTACTTTTCTTTGACCGAGCCAAGATGAAAAATCTTTCGCGACATCTTCAGGGGTTCCGGCATTTTCAGCCACATAGTCCGAGGAATAACCCAAACTACGAAGACGCTTTTCAGTTTGTGCACCATTAGATGCCAACACATATGCTGACAAATCGATTTGACCAGAATCTAGTACATACTTTGCCGCTCGAATGCTCGGAAAAAAAATGACGTCAAATGCAGAAGTTGAATGAAATGGTGTGGCCTCAAATCCAATAAGAGAACGACAGATCCCCGCAACATTTACTTCCTTTAAAAAAGATGGAATTTCTTCCAATTCTGATTCATCCTTGGAAATAAAAATGATCATTACACCTGCTGGTGTTGAAGATGTTCGACAATCTTGGCAGGAAAATCCGGAGACTCTTTGTATGGAAATCTAAAATACCGAGAAGCATGAAGTGCATAATCTGAGTATGAAACATGAACATATTTATTGTCGCAGTAGACTCCAAGGGGCAGTTGACAACCTCCGTCCATAAGCCGCATGACTTCTCTTTCAAGATGCACAAGCTTTTGTACCCCGGCATCATTGATTTTTTGAAGGATGGCATTAAGGGCTTTATCCTGTTCACGGATCTGCAATGCAAGGACTCCTTGTGCAGGTGCTGGCACAAATTCATCAGGAGTTAGTTCTACTGTAACCAAGTCCGAAAGATCCAAATTCAAGCGTTCAACCCCCGCCTTTGCCAATAAAATGGCATCGTAATCTCCCGATTTTAATTTTTCTATTCGAGTTGGAACATTCCCTCTCAAATCTTTAATCTCAACATCTAATCTTAAAGCCAATAACTGAGATTTTCTTCGGGCAGCCGAAGTCCCAACAACGGCATTCTTCTTCAACTCCCACAAAGCATTTGACTCATGTGCAGATTTCCTTATTAGCAAAAGCTCACAGGGATTTGCGCGTTCCGAAACCGCGGCGATCTTTAATCCCTCTGGAGGAGTCGTTTCTAAATCTTTGTGTGAATGAACCGCAATATCTATATCGTGATTCAATAAAGCGACCTCAATTTCTTTGGTGAAAAACCCTTTCCCTTCCATCTTATCAAAGCTCAATTCTTGGATCCGATCTCCTCTTGTTTTGATGATTTGAATATTTACATTTTGACCTATCGATTCAAGCTGTGCCTTCACGTGATTTGCCTGCCACAAGGCCAGATCACTTCCTCTCGTGCCTATTGTAATTGTTTTAGCTTTAAGCATTGTTTTTGAGAATAATTTCTTTTGCCAATTTCATTGGGCCACTGATGTATTTCTTTTCTACGTAACCCAATACCTTATCAAACACCTCGCGTGTTTCCGCATCCATATTTTCAATGTCGGATTTGAAAACCTCGGAAACTGCAGTCCTTCTAATTTCTTTGATTTGTTCGGGCACTTCTTTCATGGCGAGTTCAACATTTCGTTCTTTTGTCAGCTGCGTAAATGCAATAAGCGCCTGTTCTAAAAATTTTTCTACCTGACGGACCTCCTCCCCTCTAATCTTTAAGTTGTCATCAGATATCTTTTGAAGATAATCAATTGACACATAATTGGTTTCAAATGAATCAATGACATTTGGATCAATATCCGAAGGTATGGCAATATCAATAATGGTTTTCCGTTCTTTATCTCCATTTAAAAGAGCCTGATAAATATTTACATCTATTATGTGTTTATCCGCACCAGTGCAAGTCAGTAAAACATCAAAACCTCCTCTATAATTTTTTAATTCTGTAAGAGCAAAAGCTTCTCCTCCAATATCAATGGAAAGCTTATTCGCATTATCTACTGAACGGTTAAAAACGACAAAATTACTATAGCCATGTTTTTTCAAAAACTTACACATGGTGGTATTGGTTAGACCTGCACCAACAATTAGAATTCGTGCATCTAAAGAAATAGATAGACTCTTGAGCTTATGATAAGCCAAAGAAACAACGGATACAGGTTTTTTTGCAATATTTGTTTCGGTATATACCTTTTTAGCCGTTTCAATTACTTTCCTAGTTAAAAGCCGAATAAAATCTCCTGTTAGACCATGAGATCTCGAAGTCTCATAAGCACTTCTTACCTGAGTAATAATCTCTCGTTCTCCAACAATCATCGAGTCAATTGATGAAGCAACAGATAGCGCATGTTTAACGGCGCGAGCTTCATTAAAAACTTCAGATTTATCACAAAGTACTTTTTGATTTTCAGCACTTAACTCAGGGTACAAAACAGCCAATAATTCTTTAGTGGTTATGTTTTGATCTGAAACGATGGTAAATTCAACACGATTACATGTAGAAAGAAACATCATTTCCTTAAATCCAAAATGCAATTTTGCAGAACCTAAACGTTTGTCTTGATCTGCTGCATCTATATGCAATAACCCTATTTGATTTACATCTAGGTTATGATGGGTAAAAGCGTGGATATATAATGTCTCTAACACGTATAATTTAAATACTGAACAAATATCGGCAGTCACCTAGAAAATATTGTCATAATATTGTCATAATGACAAATTAATTCCATATTTATTATAACTCTCAATAAAAGTTCCTTCTATGAAAAAAATCACGGCCTATTTATTTGACCTCGGAGGAGTAATTGTTGATGTTAATTACGAAAAAACGATTTCTGAATTTTCGAATTTGGGAGTGAATAATGCCCGTGATTTATATAATCAATTCAACCAAAGTGGATTATTTGACAACTATGAAAAAGGCGATTGCAGCAGTAATTATTTTGTTGATCAACTCAAAACAAAAACTAAAAATGGAGTCAAAGAAAATCAAATTATTAATGCTTGGAATGCTATGATTGGTGAATTCCACGTTGAAAAACTTGACTTTATAGCTGATTTATCTTCTCAAAAGCCGTGCTACCTTTTAAGCAATACAAATGAAATTCACCTTAAAAAAGTGATGGAAAACTTAAGTAAAACACCATATAAAACATTAGACTCTCTTTTTAAAAAATGCTATTATTCACATCTTATTGGGAAAAGAAAACCCGAAACAGATACCTTCAAATGGGTAATAAAGCAAATGGGGAGAACTCCTGAAGAAACGCTATTTATTGATGATTCACCTCAGCATATTGAAGGGGCAAAAAGTGCAGGATTACAAACTGTGTTTTATCAAAAAAAAGAGGATTTATTCATGTTAAAAGATTTAAGCTAAATTCATCGAATTAGATGAATGAACCCTTGCTTCATACCATCTTCGTATATCAATTTATACGAATAAACACCTTGCATTAGGGATGAGCCATCTAAAGAATTCCCAGCAAATGGCACCTCATTTTCTTTATGGGTATAAACCATATTTCCCCAACGATCAAAATACATTACTTCATATGCATTACAAGTTTTGAAATATCCCTCTAAATCAAAGACATCGTTGGAATTATCATTGTTCGGAGTAAGAACATTAGGGAATGTAAAATCGTTAAAGGAATAAATATTAATGATTTCCAAATCACTAAATGATAGTGGTGATTCACATCCATTGACAGTAACCATCACAGAGTATGTTCCCATATCATTTATTACGGCTGAAAAAAACAAAGATTCTTCTTCTGAAGTGAATCCATTAGGACCTGACCAAGTGTAAATGGCATCAGCGGTCGTGTTTACGGAAAGTTCAAAAACATCTCCTGGACATTCCAATGGACTGTTTGAAGAAATGATTGGAGCGCTAGGTATGGGATGTACAATAAGCTCATAGGTAATTATTGAGTCGCAACCGAGAGTCGTAAACAAATTAAAAGGGTAGGTTCCAGTAGTATTCATGGTTAGGCCTTCATACGTTATTGATTCCCCATCACAAATCGCTGTGTCAATTACAAACGAATAGGAGGGATTTACGGTCAGTTCAAGCTGAACAATAGAGTCACATCCTGCAACAGACTGAAGATTTTGAATGTAAACACCTGAGGTGTTGAGCTCTTCTGTTCCAAATTGGAATGTTTCGTTTGAACATATCGTGTCAATAATATTAATATCATACGTTTCATTAACAACAATAGTGGTGCTCGTAGTATCACTATAACATCCATCTACTTCTAAATAAATAGAATAGTCTCCTGAGCTGGAATTGGACAAATTAGGAATAAAAGTATTGAACAAACCTGAAGTAAAACCATTCGGTCCTTGCCAAAAGTATGAAGCATCCGTGACTTCAGTGGTGGATAAGAAAAGTGTATCCGTACTGCAAATAGGGTCATTGGTATTGATATCTGGTGAGGGAACCGGTGATGGCTCCAAAATCTCAACTGGTGTTATTTCTTCACAAGCACCATCCCGAATATAAACGTCATAATTTCCTGGACCCAATTCGTCAAAACTTGAAGTTGCAGAATATGTAATCCCATCCAAAGAATACTCGAGATCATTACCTATTGCTAAAATTTCTATCTCACCATTGTCATAACCAAAGCATGTGACATCGGTTTTTGTAACTGAAATAACCTCAAAAGGAATAAACAAGGGCGATTCTGCATCAAAAGCAGGAGTACCTTCCGGGCTGCCATCAAATCCAGGATAACCTTGAGCATTATCGTAATCATTATCAAATTTATAATATGCTTTTAAATCTGGTTCATTTGTAGGATCTAACAATAAATTCATATTGAGCTTAATTTCTAACTCAGTCCTGGCTGTTTCCCATATTCGAACTTCGTCTATTCTACCCCTAAACTGTTCTGGACCTGTTGGCCAATTGGCCTTGTTTCCTATCGCAGCATCCCAATTATTTATAATAATGTCACCCGATGCAGGAATTTCATTGACCAAACAACCATCAACATAATATTTAATAGAAGAGCCATCATAAGTAGCAGCAAGGTGATACCAAGTATTGGTGCTAAGAGTAAAGGTGTTCAGGCAGATATAGAAATCATTAGTTGTTGAAATTTGGAAGCTATTGGGACGAAGGAGATAATTGCAGTCATCTGTCCCCTCATGCTTCGAAACAATATTCATATTGTTTTGTCTACGCATCTTTGCCTCAATGGTAATTTGATTTCCACTTACATCTACATCACCAATATTTACCCATTTCTGTCCGGAACCTTCAATATTCAAAGAATTTTGAGCCCTCAATGAAGACACCAATGCTGTAAGTAAAATCAATAGTGTAAAAATGTACCGCTGAAAAAGGAATTTAGAAATAAGGTTTTTCAAATCAGTAATTTTAGTACTATTTAATAGACACATTTGAGGCATTAAAAGTTGCACTAAATTACATAATAATACGAAACAAAAGGATTTGCTTATTTCAGTAAATGTATAAATCCGCTTGCGGATCCTTGACTATGGGTCAGTTTATAAAAATAAACGCCTTCAGGAAGTTTTTCTCCAAGTATAGAATTTCCGTTGAATGAAGGCTCTCCTCTTTTTTGAACATATACTTGATTACCCCAACGATCTCTTACCGTTAAAGTGAAATCACTGCACTTACCTAAATATTTTTCTACCTCAATTTTATCATTGACACTGTCGTCATTTGCCGTAATAACATTAGGAAATTCAAATTGCTTGTACTCAAATATATTTTCAACATTTAACTCAATTTGAGAAACTTCAGATTCACATCCATTAAGGACATAATAAACACTATACAAACCAGAATTTGCAACATCTAGTTCAAATGCATTTACCAAATCTTGTGATTCAAATTCCAATGGTCCTGCCCAATAAAATTCCGCACCTGAAATGTCTTCAACAGACAAGTCAATAATATCACTAGGACATTCAACGGTCGCTTGAGAAAGAATTTCAGGTAAAGCTAAATCTTCAACTGTCAATTCTAGTGATGCAATTGAATCACAACCATTAGAACTAGGGAGTGTTACAGAATAAGAACCTCCATTATTAACAACTAAGCCATTCCAATCAAAAGGCAAATCACTCGAACAAGCGTCCAATTGCGTAATACTTGTAACGGCAGGATTAATTGTGAATGCCAAATTTACTGTTGAGTCACAACCAGTAACAGAACTTGATAATGTTACAGCATAATCACCCTCCTCATCTAAAGAATAACCATTCCATTCGACAGGAAGATCGCTATCGCAAGTCGTTATAGCTGTGTATGTATTAAGAACGGGGTAAATTGTAATTTCAAAGTAAGATTCATCAACAGTAGAATTATAACCTATCACCGTGTAGGTAAATGTATACGTACCAGGTGTTAAATTATCTGTATTCAAAATTCCCGTCACTGGGTCAAATGCCCCAGAAGCAGAAGTTTCAGTAAATGATCCTAAGTCTGAACCTGTAGAAATTAAGGTATTTAAATCAATAAAAGATTCCGAATCATTACAGGTACTTGACACATCGTTTTCACCCGCATCAGGAATAAGAGGTAAAATACAAATAGAGACATTTGAAGAATCTATGAGCCAATCTCCAGACAATTCATCAAAGGGATTAGCGTTGTTTGGATTATCACAACAAAGATTTTGTTCCAAGATTTCAGCAAATATTGAGCCCGAAACACCTTCTGCGGAGGGATTGTTTTCCATATCGATTTCACAAGTCAAAATAGTTCCTCCACATTCAATCAGTCCACCGTGATTCCGAAGTCTATCAGAACAAGTAATTGAACCTGAATTACAAATGTATCCATCGTTGTGCAAATATTCGATAGAAGAAAATCCTGAATTAAACAACTCACCATTCAACTCAAATTCACCAATCAAACTAAAACTACCATCAACGATTACAGTTGAACCGATTTGAGTCTCCATATCATTAACTGTAGAAAAATCTCCAGAAACGTTAACAATCAAAACTCCACTAATATTGATTGATGACGAGGCATCGACAACATGATTAATTATCACCGTATCACCTGCTTGAATGTTGTTATTCGGGCATCCGTTATCCCAAATTGCACAATCATTATAAGATCCGTCCGCAATTGTCGTAAACGTAGTCGCATGGCCAAAATTGACTAGCAATAACGAAAACATCACAGATAGGGTGATGTTCAAAATAGAGATTTTTAAAATATTAGTTTTCACGATAAATCTATGTTCTTTGTCTGATAAGACGTACCTTAACTTAAATAGGTTGCACTAAGTTACAAAAAAATTAAAGAGCAACAAATTATACTATCTTATAACATGTAAATAACCAGTTTGTTCATCACGCTTATAGACCGGATTAAAGAGATTGAAGTCATTAATTTCAATATTTTCAAGGGTATTTGTATCTGGTGCACGTAAAACATCTAAGGTATAATAATACACCCCCTCATCAAGAAGCTTATCGTTCATTGTTTTTCCCGAGAAATTAGGAGTTGATAAAAATGTTGGATAAGATAAATACATCATTACATCCTTAAATTGAGAATACACCAAATTACCCCATCTATTATAGATCCTAAAGTCAAAACCATGACATGGAGAAATTAAAGTTTCAACGTCCACCTCATCATTAATCCCATCTGCGTTAGGTGTAATTACATTAGGAAATGTAAATTCCTGAAAGCCATTCTCAATACCAATTTCAATCATAGATGTGTCTGATGAACAATCATTTAAGATGTAATAAGCAGAATAATTATCACTAAGGGAATTGGCAAAATATGCCTCTTCGAGATTTAATTCATTAGTAGATTGATTTGAAGTATATCCATATTCGTTATACCAATAATATTGGGCCCCTGAAACTTCTTGCATTGATATTATTACTGGTTCAAAAAAACAACTGACTGGACTATTCGAAGTCAACTCCGGTGCAACAGGTGTTGGGTTTACTGTCAAATTTACGGTCACCAAAGAATCACAACCAAATTCGCTTTGAAGACCAAAATTGTATGAGCCTCCGGTTAAAAATGACTGCCCTTCGAAAAGAAACTCTTCTCCTTCACAAACCTCAAAATTTTCAGATGTATTAAAAATTGGATGCACAGTCAAATTCAATTCTACAATTGAATCACACCCATCGGAGGTTTGGATTAAAGAAGTATATAATCCGGTTTCAGTCAGCACATCTCCGTTAAACTCATAAGTTTCGCCTTGACAGATTGAATTATCATATTGATACTCTGGAGTAGGATTCACAGTTAGGTTTAACGTAATTGTCGAATCACACCCTTGGCCGTTTAAAACAACGTTTTCATAAGATCCGGTTGCATCATACTGGATACCACCGAATTCGTAATAGGATCCTGAACATATTGATTCGTCAATTGAAGATTCAAGTTCTAGTAAAACAGTGAGGTTAAGCGTAATTGTCGAATCGCAACCCTGAGTGTTTTCAGTAGTATATATATACGTCCCAGACTCGTTGTATTGATTGCCTCCAAAATCATAATTAGCTCCAAAGCAAATTGATTCATTGATGACAGATTCCAATTCCGGTAAAACGGTCAAGTCTAACATGACCGTAGAATCACACCCATTCACATCCGTAAAAACTTCTTGATACACACCGGTTACAGCATAGTCAGTTGACCCTAAATTATACGTATTTCCTTGACATATAATCTCATTTAAATTTGTTTCTTGAACAGGGTTTACTGTAACTTGAACCGTGTCCTGAACTGGGCATGAATTCGGATTTGACGATAATATAGTTGTCACGATGTACTCTTCTGTAATGGGGTAAGGGCTAGAATTAATAAGAGTAATAGAAGGATCAGATAAGGTGCTATCATTCATGTTTACTTCCGTATTCCAAAAATACAAAAACTCCGAGTTGTTGGCTGTGCCTACTTGAAAAGTCTCACCACTGCAAATTGATACATCAGGACCAGCATCTGCCGAAGCAATATCTGCATAAATAGTAACATCTCTTACACTGTGCTTATCAGTAGACCCACCTGTGCTTGCTGTAAAACCCATGTATCCCGAAAAATTCACATTGTAATTTGCCGTTAAGTAAAGGGTCCCGTTAATGGTTACTGTAATTTCGCCGTAATTATAGCTTATTTCTGCAGTCGAGTAATCAAAAGACCTTAAAAAGCTTAAGGTGCCGCCAACATTATCCAAGCTTGTAATTCCCGGTATGCATTCATTGTATCCTGGACCGCTGTATATCTGTATTCCTGGATTGGGTCCGCCGCAATTATTATAGGTATCAAGAATCACCTTTATTCCATTCGCCGTTGATGGAATACCAACCCCTCCTCCACTCACAAAACCTGTAGGAGGAACATCTAAGAAACAAAACGCAATACCATCTGCGGCTGACCCCTCAAACATTCTAAAATCAAACTTCACATTCCATTGATTACAGGTGCCTAAATCTATTGGTTGAGAATAAAAAATGGCACCACTGGTGCTATTTACGGCATCTGTCAAGATCAGCTCATTATTAAAATTATCAGCATCACCACCAGTATCACCTGTGTAGGCAGCACCTGTAATATTCCATCCTGTAGTAATCATATCAGGATTGCCTTGTAATTCCGCAAAAATTACTTGAGTAAATGAATTGTTTGAGAAAAGAGCGATAATCAAAAAAACAAATAGCCGGACTTTCATGGGTTTAGTTGAACACAAAAATCGGATTTTTTTTTGATAATCTAAATATTGTGGATTATACATATTCTGCAAGCTCCATCCAACGCTCTGTTTTTTGGTCAATGAGTTCAACGACTATCCCTAGCCTTTTTCCCATGTCATATAAATCAGTATTGCTTCTAGATTCATCCGAAAGGCCTTCTGTTAATTCCGCTTTCTCTACCTCAAGATTTTCAAGGTCTTTCTCTAGCTGATTAAACTCTTCTTTTTCTTTGAAGCTTAATTTGATTTTCTTTTGTTCTTTAGAATTATTCTTTGCTTCTGTTTTTTTTATTGAATTCCCGGTCCTCTTGTCTTTTTGAACCTGCTTTTCATTTTTTCTAAAATCAGTATAATTCCCCAAAATATCTTTGACTTCTCCGCCGCCCTGAAACACAAGTAAATGGTCGACCATTTTATCCATAAAGTATCTGTCATGTGATACCACAATTAAGCATCCTTTAAAGTTCCTTAAATACTCCTCTAGAACCGCCATGGCAAAAATATCTAGGTCATTTGTCGGTTCATCCAGAATCAGAAAGTTAGGATTCCCCATTAAAACCCGAAGCAATTTCAATCTCCGCTTTTCTCCACCACTTAACTTTCGAACAAAATTGTAATGCATGCTACGTGGAAATAAAAAACGTTCCAAAAGCTGCGCTGCAGAAAGTTGTTTGCCTTTTTCAAGAGGGATAAACTCCGCAACCTCTTTTACAACATCGATTACTTTGTAGTCGTCATTTACTTTGATTAATTCCTGACTAAAATGTCCAAAAACTACAGTTTCGCCCACCACTATCTTTCCTTTATCGAGTGGCTCTGTACCCAATAACATTTTAAGAAATGTTGTCTTCCCTGTTCCATTTTTTCCAACGATACCCATACGCTCCTTTCGTTGGACGTTATATGAAAAACTATTAAGTATAGAGAGGTCTCCAAATGATTTTCCAATTTTATGAAATTCAACTATTTTGGATCCTAGTCGTTCCATTTTTACAGGCAGTTCTAACTCGTCCTCATCAAGTCTTTGAGATGCTGTTTTTTTTATGTCTTGAAAAGCATCTACTCTTGCTTTTTGTTTTGTTCCTCTTGCTTTCGGTTGACGGCGTATCCAATCCAGCTCCTTTCTAAATGAATTTCTTGCCTTTTCAATCGTCGATTGCAATTGCTCCTGACGTTCCGCCTTTTTTTCCAAATAATAGGAGAAATTTCCTTTATACTTATACAAACTTTCATCTGCCAATTCAAAAATAGTATCGCAAACTACTTCCAAAAAGTAACGGTCGTGGGTAACCATTAGAATTGTCGATTTTGAGGTCGATAGATAGGATTCTAACCACTCAATCATGTCCAGGTCTAAATGATTGGTTGGTTCATCTAAAAATAAAAAATCAGCTTCAGAAAGTAAAACCTTTATTAGAGCAACACGCTTTTTTTGACCTCCAGAAAGATTATTAATCAACTGAGAATCATCTTCGAGTTTAAAAACAGACAACAATTGATTTACTTTTGATTCTAAATCCCATGCATCCAAATCTGTCAACTCTTGAAAGAGATTGCTCAACTTATCTTCATCTCTAGATTCAATTGCTTCGTTGTAATCTTTGATTAACCTCAGTTTTGGAGATTCATGATCATAAATTACTTCGTCTATCGTTTTATTTAAGGGCAGGTTTTCCGACTGCTCCATAAAAGCAACTTGAATATCCTTTCTAAAAACTATTGTACCACTGTCATACTGTTCCCTTTCCATAAGACAGTTCAGAAGCGTGGTTTTACCCGAACCATTTTTTGCAACAATGGCAACTTTTTGACCTTGATCAATACCAAACGTGACATCAGAAAACAGAATTCGTTCTCCAAATGATTTCGTTAAATTTTCTACAGACAAGAAATTCATATTCGTGCAGAATTTTCTGCGAAGTTAGAAGAATACTTCTTTCTACTCAAGCGATAAGCAAGCAAAGGTGAGAATTTATAAAATATCCTTACTTTAGACATATGAAAATTATCAAAAAGATGAAGAAAATCATAGCGCTATTATTCTTTTTAATGACAAATTTATTGTCAAATGCGCAAGCTCCAGAGGGAGTTAACTATCAAGCTGTAATTCGAGATAATCTTGGAAATCCAATAGAGAACGATTTCGTTGGAATTAAAATTGGAATATACCAAAACACAACCACAGGAACTCTAGTATTTGAAGAATCTTTTACTCCGAATACGAATGCGTTTGGATTGGTGAATTTTATTATTGGTCAAGGAGAATTAATAAGTGGTGATTTCTCTATTATTGATTGGGCAGCAGGACCCTATTTCATAGAAATATCAGCGGACATTGATGGAGGTGTTAATTACGAAATTATTGGTACTCAAGAGCTAATGAGTGTGCCATATGCGCTTTATGCTAAAACAGCAGGAAACGGACCACAAGGACCACAGGGACCCGTTGGTGCTGATGGACCGCAAGGTCCTGTTGGATTAACTGGCGCAACAGGGGCTCAAGGAGACCCCGGACCGCAAGGACCCATTGGTGCAGAGGGACCGCAAGGTCCTATTGGATTAACTGGCGCAACAGGGGCTCAAGGAGACCCTGGCCCCACAGGTAACGATGGACCTCAGGGAATCCAGGGTGTCCAAGGAATACAAGGTGATCCAGGGGCGGATGGCCTATTGCCCAACGGAACATCAATTGGAAATACAACTTTTTGGGATGGTTCAGAATGGGTTGTTGACAACAATAATTTATTTAATGCAGGAGGAAATATTGGCGTAGGAACTGCTACTCCTGGAACTAAATTGGAAGTGTCAGAAGGAGATATTGCAATAAATTCACCATTCAAATACAAAGTTAAAGACGCCATAGATGGCGACAACTTTCTTATGTATGAGCCAACAGTAGATGGCTTGAGATTGAATGGCTATGACGCGGTATTTATAACCACAACCGATGCTACAAATGCAACAGCGGGACAAGACTTGGTAGTCAGAAATGGCCGTGTAGGCATTAACACGAATACACCCTCACAAGGGCTTTTACATGTAAATGGATACTACTCGGATCCGTTTGGAAATTACACTTTTTATGCCACAGGACCTAATACGGGTACTGGTACTGCAACGAATTTGAACACAAGCATATTTGCTACACACCGCATTGTAGCGGGGGAGTTTAATGCCATTTCAGATGCCAGAATAAAGAATATTGATGGGCTTTCAAGCTCAGAAAATGACCTTAAAACTTTAAATAAAATAGAAGTGACAGACTATCACATGATCGACCCTTCACATGGAAAAAAACCAATCAAGAAAGCAATTGCCCAGCAACTCGAGGAAATTTACCCACAAGCCGTTTCAATATCAACAAATACAATACCCGACATCTATCAGCTGGCGGAATGCCATAATGGAACTATTGATTTAACCAACAAACTATCGAACGGAGACCGTGTAAAGCTGATTTTTGAAAATAAAGATATCATTTCAAATGTTATTTATGCAGACAAAAACAGTTTTAAAATTGATTCAGATGTATCTGGAAAAGTTTTTGTTTACGGCCGAGAGGTTAATGATTTTCGGACCGTTGATTATGATGCTATATCGATGCTCAATGTTTCTGCAACGCAAGAATTACATAAAAGAATCAAAGCTTTAGAAAACGAAAATAAAACACTTAAAGAAAAAAACTCCGAATTGATGGGACTCAAAAGTAAAATCGAAACACTAGAAAGAAGTGTATCTCTTTTATTGGAGGAAAAAAACACAGTTAAAATCAAACCTTGATTAAAAAAAATCAAACATCGTTCTAGAAGGTAGTGTAAACTTTACTTAAAAGAATATCTTTGCCGCTTTAAAAAACAACAAGGCAAAGATGAACAAGTATTTCAATCTTTTCGATTTAAAACAAAAAGTCAATTATAGAACAGAGGTTTTATCAGGATTGACCGTGGCGATGGCATTGGTTCCGGAAGCTGTTGCATTTGCGCTAATCGCTGGACTTTCTCCTTTAACAGGTTTATACGCAGCCTTTATAATGGGTATTGTTACTTCCATTTTTGGTGGTAGACCAGGGATGATTTCTGGAGCCACCGGAGCAATTGCAGTCGTGTTTTTTGGCTTAGTAACCAGTCTAAAACAAATCAATCCGTCGATAACTGTTGACGAAATCACGCAATATGTTTTTGCCACTGTAATACTTGCAGGAGTGTTGCAGATTATTGCAGGATTCTTAAGGCTCGGAAAATTGATGCGATTGGTTCCTCAACCCGTAATATTTGGATTTGTGAACGGCCTAGCGATCATTATATTTACCTCTCAACTTAGCCAATTCACAACGGATTCAACAGATCCCAATGCACCATGGATGCATGGTCAACAACTTTATTCATTTTTAGGGCTGGTTATTTTTGCGATGTTGATCATTTGGCTTTTACCAAAATTTACCAAAATGGTTCCTGCCGCTCTAACCGCAATATTGGCTGTTTTTGGATTGGTGTATTTTTTGGATATTCCAACGACCACAGTTGGTGATATTGCATCAATCGAAGGAGGATTCCCTCCTTTAAATATTCCCAATATACCTATGGACTGGGAAACATTGAAGCTCATTTTTCCATACGCTTCAATAGTTGCAGGTGTGGGACTCATAGAAAGCTTACTTACTCTTAATATTATTGATGAAATCACTCAAACGAGAGGTAGAGGAAACAAAGAAGCCGTAGCGCAAGGAGCTGCCAACATTCTTTCTGGGTTGCTATCAGGAATGGGCGGGTGCGCAATGATTGGGCAAAGTCTAATCAATATATCTTCGGGAGCGAGAGCAAGATTATCGGGTATAGTTGCTGCAATTATGCTCCTTGTTTTTATAATGTTTGGATCTAGTTTGATAGAAAGACTTCCGATGGCGGCATTAACTGGGCTTATGATTATGGTAGCCATTGGGACTTTTGAATGGGCCAGTTTTAAGACATTCAATCGCATGCCTAAATCTGATGTTTTTGTAATGGTAGCGGTCACAATGGTCACTGTATTCTTGCATAACTTGGCCTTAGCTGTTTTATTGGGAGTTGTTATTGCTGCCCTGGTCTTTGCATGGGACAATGCAAAACGCATTCGAGCAAGAAAACACATCGATGAGAATGGAGCGAAGCACTATGAAATATATGGACCTCTATTCTTTGGGTCAAT
>CALKHF010000044.1 GCA_938092255.1 uncultured Flavobacteriales bacterium
TAACTACTCCAAACAGAACCATGTCATAGATATCAACAAAGTAGCCTAATGCCGCAACAATAATTAAGATGATTATTTTTTTGTCAGGACCCTTATTATTTTCAATCATGGAACGAAATTAAAATTTTTGATTAAATAAAAATCTTCATTTTTATGAAAGGAAAACCAAGGTCCAATGTTTTTTTCTCCTTACTTTTATTTAAAACTTAACGACTATGGTTCGAAATTTATCAGAACAAGCCTCTATTCTCGGTCAATATATGGCTGAAATTAGAGATGTAAATATCCAACATGACCCAATCCGCTTTCGAACCAATTTGGAACGAATAGCGGAGATTCTAGGATACGAAGTTTCGAAAAAAATGAATTATGGGGAAATCGAGGTTGAAACACCATTAGGAAAGTCAATAGAATTTAAGCTAACAGATGATCCTGTTTTAATTACAATACTTCGAGCTGGACTTGCCATGCATAATGGCTTATTAAGAACCTTTGATCGATGTGATAGTGCCTTTGTGTCTGCCTACCGGGAGCATACTTCACCTGAAGAATTTAAAATTCATGTAGAGTATTTGGCAGCTCCTAACCTCGATGACCGGGTTTGGATAATATCAGATCCCATGTTGGCTACTGGTCGATCAATGGTCAATGTTTATAATGCATTGCTTAAATTTGGTAAACCCAAAAAAATATATGTTATCGTATCTATAGCAACACCTCAAGCCATTGAATTGGTTCAGAAAAAACTCCCCTCTGATGCTGAGGTATGGACGGGGGCGATTGATGCGGAATTAACTGCGGAATCGTATATTGTACCCGGGTTGGGTGATGCTGGTGATTTGGCTTATGGAATAAAAGTTTAATTTATGAATTGGGGAGCATATAGCGCATTGTTTGGTCTAGCAACTTTCAAATTTATGTTTGCCGCTTTTCCTGGTCCAGCGCTGAATATTTCATTTTTAGAGACTTATATTTCCATTGTTTTAGGAGGGACCTTAAGTTCTGCTATATTTTATTTTGCTAGTGATTACTTCATGTTGAAGACGAATCAAAAACGGAAAAGAAAGAGAGAACAGCTTCTTCTTGAAGGAAAGGAGATCCCATTTAAACCCAAGTTTACAAGGATCAACAAGTTTATTATCTTTTGTAAGCATAAGTTTGGCATGTATGTAATCTGCTTCTGGGCTCCGTTTTTTTTATCTGTTCCACTTGGAAGCATAGTTGTAGCAAAATTCTATGGTAAACTGAAATATACCTTTTTATACGTTTTCTTTGGGATGCTAATCAATGCAAGTCTAACCTCGTTTTTAGCCTATGTCATTTTCTAATAAGCATATTTTTTTTGATCTAGATAGAACGCTTTGGGATTTCGATGAAAATTCAAAAGAGGCATTAAAACAGATCATTGCTCACTATCAATTGAATCCTATTTTTGGTTCATTTGATCGATTTCACCGTGCCTATGTCAAACACAATTCACGCTTATGGGGTCAATATGGGAAAGGTCTTTTAACGAAGGACATTTTAAGATATGAGCGTTTTAATGCGACTTTGAAACAATTTGGTAAAGATGATTTTACCCTAGCCAATAAAATGGGTGAAATGTATGTTGAAATTTCTCCCCGTCAGACCAAGCAATTTCCAAATACAAAAGAAGTTTTAGATGAATTGAAGAAAATGGGTTACCACCTTCATATCATCACAAATGGTTTTGAAGAAGTACAATATATCAAGTTAGAAAATTGTGGCTTAAGGGAATACTTTGATGTTATTGTATGCTCTGAGGCGGTAGGTAAAAATAAGCCGGCTCTTGCGATATTTAATTATGCCTTAGAACAGGCCAATTGCATAGCCGAAAATGCAATGATGATTGGAGATGATTACATCGCTGATGTTTCTGGTGCCTTAAAAGCGGGTTTACAAGCCATATTGTTTGATCCGCATATTCGTTCTTCTGAAAATTATGAATTTACCATTCAAAATCTAAATGAGCTTCCTTTACTTTCAGCTCAACTTTTACGGATTTAATTATCCTATCCCTTTTCTTGTCTCATTTTTTCATAGAGAATAATTCCTGTAGCAACACTTACATTCAAGGATTGAATTTCTCCATGCATAGGGATTTTTGTTTTCACATCTGACAAATTAATAAGGTCTGAAGTGATGCCATTCTCTTCTGATCCCATAATGATTCCTACGGAACCTCTTAAATTAATGTCTTGTAATGGCAACGATGACTTTTCCGTACAAGCAATAAGTCTAATACCTGATTGTTGTATGTAGAACAAAGTATTCTTAAGGTCATCCGTTTTACATACAGGTATTCTGCTCAATGCTCCAGAGGAAGTTCTGACAGCATCTGACGATACCAAAGCAGATCCTTTAGAAGGTATCAGAATGGCATCCACTCCCTGACACTCTGCTGACCTTGCAATGGCTCCAAAGTTTCTCACATCAGTTATTCGGTCTAATATCAGAATATTCACCTTTTGCTCCTTTTCCACCCATTGGTCCACAAGAGTCTCAATGTTTTGATATTCAATTGGCGTTACAAATGCAATTACCCCTTGATGGTTTCCTGAAGTTAATTTGTTCAACTTCTGAATAGGTACATATTGAATGTTATAATCTTTTCCAGCCAGAATTTCTTTCAGTTCTCGAAAATGTTCTTTTTCAATTCCTTTTTGAATTAATATTTTGTTTAGCTCCTGTTCCGACTTAATGGCCTCAAGTACAGGGTGTAATCCATAGATGACATCCTTTTTTTCTTTTCTTGGATATTTGTCTCTTTTTTCTTCCATCTAGGTGAATTTATATTCGATTTGAACATTGTTTTTTAAGGTGAACTCAACTGGGCAGTTTCGAGCAGCTTCAATAACTTTTTTCAATGTGTCCTTATCCCAATTATTTTCGGAAAGCTTCATTTCAATAATAATCTGATCAACTTTTCTTGGGTTATTACCCATAAGTTTTTGTACGCTCGCTTCACAATTCTCAAAAGTGATATTTTTTTTATTACAATAAATCCCGATAATGGTCATTGCACAAGAAGCCAGTGATGTCGCCAATACATCTGTCGGAGAAAATGCCTCTCCCTTTCCGTTATTATCGGTAGGTGCGTCAGTAATAAAAGTATCACCTGATTTTAAATGCTTACAAGCAGTGCGTAAATTTCCTAAATAACTAACTTCTGATATTTGCATCTTTATTCAATTATGAAGCGAAGTTACGCTATTTCATAGCATTGAGAGCAATTTCAAACGAAAAATGACTTCCGTATTGTTTTACTTATCTTTATGCCTCAAATAAAAGCCGCTATGAAATTCAACTTATCTATTTTGATTTTACTTACATCGTTTTTCTCTGGTTATACCCAAAGTGAAATGAAGTATAATACAAATTCGTCATCACCTGAATGGATTAAATTGATGTACCAAGAAAATCCAAATCCAGGATTGGTAATAAAGCAACACGATGACTATTATGCAACACACGCTTTTATAAAAAATGAGCATACGCAATATTTTAAGAGATGGTTAAGGGGCTTAAGTAGGGAGGTTTCTTTTGATGAGGGGAATCTTTTTGATAAGAATTATATCAAAAAGTCAAAAAGTTTGAGGTCTTTGAAAGATGAGAACTCGGAATGGTCTTGTATTGGCCCCTATGATTTTGATATTGACGCTGCAAGTCGAAGCTATGCGCCTGGAGCCGCTCATGTTTACACGGTAAAAAGATGTTTGACTAATCCGGATGTGATGTATGCAGGAACTGCCACTGCGGGGATGTGGAAGTCAATCGATGCAGGTTTGACTTGGAGTTTAACGACAAGAGATTTAGTTTTAAATCGAATTTTTGCCATTGAAATTGACCACAGTAATCCGAATATCGCTTTTTTCGAGAGTGGAGGCAATCTATACAAAACAATAGATGGTGGTTTGAATTGGTCAATTATTGGAGATGCTGCTTTTCAAACTCAATCTCATGGAGTAAAAGACATTGTAATGTCTCCAGTTAATTCTAATATTATTTATTTGACCTCAAATAATGGCTTTTTCAGAACTACAGATGGAGGAGATAATTGGACTGAAATCATGAATGGAGATTTTCAGGAAATTGAACTCAATCCCGCTAATTCAGATATGATTTACACTATAAAAGTAGTTGGGGACTATACGGAATTTTATAAAAGTATAGATGGAGGACTAACTTTTACAATACAAAGCAATGGTTGGCCAAGTCCGCAACAAGCTGGTGATCATCAGAGGCGCGTTGAAATTGCAGTAACTCCTGCAGATCCAAATTTAATATATGCCAACGCAACGGGTTCAGCTAATGGAGGCAGTGGAACCTATGGCATTTATTTATCTACAGATGAAGGTGAGTCTTGGACTTTTCAGTGCTGCGGTTCTCAGCCGGCCGGACCTCCGTCACTTTCCAACATCAATATGATGGGATGGGACAAGGAAGGTGAAGATGATGGTGGTCAATATTACTATGATGTTGCTCTTGCTGTTGACCCCTTAAATCCATTAAAATTGCATTTAGGTGGTGTAAATCATTGGGTTTCTGAAGATGGAGGTATTACTTGGATTTGTCCTGCAAAATGGTCAGAGCCTGCACTTGATGAATACGTTCATGCCGATATTCATGATATTCGTTTTTTTGGTACTGAATTGTGGATAGCCTGTGATGGTGGTATCTTTATGTCAATGGATGGCGGTGATCATATAAATAAATCAATGGTTGGAATTGAAGGGACGGACTTTTGGGGTTTTGGCGCAAGTCCACAAAGTGATGTCATGCTTGGTGGTTGTTATCACAATGGAACATTACTTAAGGATAATGACACGTATATTAATGATTGGATTTGTACAGGTGGAGGTGATGGTGTTCGAGGTTTTGTGAATTTTGGCGATGACCGGATTGCCTATGATGACTATGAAGGAAGATACTTATCTGGGGACAGATCAGTCAATATTAATGGATTTCAATTTGATTCACTACCCAATGCATCTTATATTTTTGGTGAATCATCGACGATGGAATGGGATCCAAGAAACAATAAACACATATTCCTAGGTAGAGGGACAAACCTAATAAAAACTGAAGATAATGGAATGTCCTATGATTTGGTGTATGCATTCGACCATCGTGTGATGAATATTGAGTTGTCTAGAGCGAATCTAGATGTGATTTATTTGGCTACATACGAAAGTTGGTGGGGAGCAAAAAAAATATGGAGAACAGGAGATGGGGGTGCATCTTGGACTGATGTTACACCACCTTCATCATTACTCAACGGTGAAGAATGGGTGCCCTTTGACATAGCCGTTAGCGCGAGTGATGAAAATATAATTTGGGCAGCAAGAACTTCACAATATGGAAATACAAACCTCAATAACCGTATGGTTTTTAAATCTACTGATGGTGGAAGCACATGGAACAATTATACAAGTTCAACACTTGATGGAGAGGTTATTACAAATATAGAACATCAAAAAGGAACAAGTGGCGGGGTTTATATTGGCACTCGGAGAGCCGTGTATTATCGAAATAATTCCATGAATGAATGGGCGCTGTTTAATAACAATCTACCCTTAAGTTCAACATCAACTAAATTGGTCCTTAAATACAAAGACAGACTTCTTAGAAATGCTACGAACAGAAGTGTTTATGAGGTAGAATTGTATGAAGATTCTGAGCCAATGGCCCAAATAGCTGCTGATAAATTCAAAGTTACTTGTCTTGATAATCAAGTACAATACATCGATAATTCGGTGTTGTCATCGATGAATCCAACTTGGTCTTGGACCTTTACAGGAGGGACTCCATCTTCTTCAAATGATCAAAATCCAATTGTCCAATATGATTCGCCAGGATTTTATGATGTTTCACTAACGGTTACAGATGATTTTGGTACAAGCACTCAATCTTATTCTATGTTTATAGAGTATGAAGAAACGCTTGCTCCTCTTGATGTGATTGAAGATTTTGAATTGGGTATTACTGATTTTTGGACTCAGTACAATGCGAATAATTCCTATGGATGGTCGCCGTTTTATACAGAAAACGGCCCAGATTGTGATGCAACAAATTGTGTAATGATTGATCATTTCTCGATAAGCCAAGTAGGTGATGAAGCAGAATTGATGACACCAAAAATTGATTTAACTAATGCTGTTAGTGCTTATTTAGAGTTTGATTATGCTTATACAAAGTGGGGAGGTTCTTATGAAGATGGGTTCAGAGTAGATGCAAGTACGGATTGTTGGGAAACTTATGACACCCTGTTTTATGCTTTTGGAGACGATTTAATAACTGTTCCAAGTACAAATGATGAATGGTTTCCTCAAGACTGTGCAGATTGGGCTGTCGACAACTTTATTGATTTATTGCCTTATGTTGGTCAGAATGTGGCCATTCGATTTGTAGGTATTAATGGTTGGGGCAATAACTTTTTTATGGACAACATCAATGTTTCAGGCCAGCTTAGTGGTGTTGATCAATTGGATTTGCCATTTTCAGTATATCCAAATCCAAACAAAGGTTCATTTACCATTTCTCATGAATTAAAAGATCCTTTTATCAAGATCTTATCTCCTGATGGACGGATCGTATGGAATGCCAACATGACTTCACAAAAACAAGTTGTAGAACTTAATGTAAGTCCTGGAGTATACCTTGTCCACGTTAATGATGGTTCAAAAACGTATTTGGAAAAAATCACAATCCATTAGATATCATTCATCAATCTTATTTATTTTTACTCAAAATCAAATGATCATATGAAATTTTTAAGTTTATTATTTTTTACCATAACTCTCAGTGCTTGTGCACAGGAAAAGAATTCAATTGATGCAAGCACTGTGTCCAATTTGAAATTCAGACTGGTAGGGCCAGCTCTTACATCTGGAAGAGTTTCTGACCTTGCCATACATCCTTCTAATACAGATACTTGGTATGTCGCTACAGCATCTGGAGGATTATGGAAAACTGAAAATCATGGCATTACTTTCAATCCGATTTTTGATTCATATAGTTCTTATTCGATTGGCTGTGTTGAAATAGCTCCTTCAAATCAAAATACGGTTTGGGTAGGAACAGGTGAAAATAACAATCAGCGTTCAGTATCCTATGGAGACGGAGTGTATAAATCTGTTGATGGAGGAAAATCTTTTAAGAATATGGGCTTAAAAACCAGTGAGCATATAGGGGGAATTGTTATCCATCCTAATGATGAAAACACCATATGGGTTGCAGCCTACGGTCCACTTTGGAGTGGAGGAGGAGAGAGAGGTGTTTACAAATCTACAGATGGAGGAGAGACTTGGAAACGTACACTGGATATCTCGGAGCATACTGGAGTTGCAGAAGTACATTTGGATCCTTCTGACCCCAATATTTTATATGCTTCTGCGCATCAGCGCAGAAGGAGAGAATGGACTTTTATCAGTGGAGGACCAGAATCAGGCCTCTATAAATCTGTTGATGGAGGAGAAACGTGGAGAGAAATCAATAAAGGATTGCCTTCGGGTTATATGGGGAGAATTGGTTTGGCTGTTTCTCCAGTTGATCCAAATGTGGTATACGCCATCGCAGAGGCTAGATATGGTAAAAATGGCTTTTATAAATCAACCAATAAAGGAGAAAATTGGAGCAAGCAAAGCAGTTATTCAACCAGTGGAAATTATTATCAGGAAATTTTTTGTGACCCATTAGATGTGGATAAGATTTTTTCAATGAATACTTATTTACACCATTCAGAAGATGGAGGAAAAAATTTCAAACGAACAGGGGAGAAAGGCAAGCATGTCGACAACCATTGCATTTGGATAGATCCATCAAACACAAATCATTGGATCGTCGGGTGCGACGGAGGTGTTTATGAAACATACACGCACGCCAAAGAATGGCGTTATTATGCCAAT
Organism: uncultured Flavobacteriales bacterium; assembly: GCA_938092255.1. Lineage (GTDB taxonomy): Bacteria > Bacteroidota > Bacteroidia > Flavobacteriales_D > Crocinitomicaceae > UBA952. The sequence goes on from CALKHF010000044.1 coordinate 7,929, forward strand.
ATTCCCATCATACAATTTTATAAAGTAACAACTGATAATGATGCGCCTTTTTATAATATATATGGAGGTACTCAAGACAACAATTCAATGGGAGGCCCATCAGCTACATTAAATGCTTCAGGTATACTCAATTCAGATTGGTTCATCACGAATGGTGGAGATGGTTTTGAGTCTGCGACGGACTGGGAAAACCCAAATATTACGTATGCTCAAGCCCAATATGGTTGGATTGTTCGATACGATAAAGCTTCAGGGGAGAAAGTGCCCATTCAACCTATGCCAGGAGATGGTGAAGCGGCATACAGATGGAACTGGGATTCACCACTGTTGGTTTCACGCCATGATGCATCCACCATTTATTTTGCCGCGAACAAGTTATTTAAATCAACAAATAGAGGAGATGACTGGAATACGATTTCTCCTGATTTGTCTCGTCAATTAGATCGAAACAAGCTTCCTGTTATGGGACAGGTTTGGACGATGGATGCCGTTATGAAGAACAAGTCAACGACCATTTATGGAAACATTGTAGCTTTAGACGAATCTCCATTACAACAGGGTCTTTTGTATGCTGGAACGGATGATGGACTGATTCAGGTTACGACTGACGATGGAAAGTCTTGGTCGAGAATCGACAATATAAAAGGAGTTCCGGAACGAACAAAAGTGAATATGCTTACGGCGTCATTGCATGATAAAAACGAAGTGTTTGTGGCATTTAATAGCCAGCGTGATGGTGATTTTACGCCATACCTGCTTCGTTCAACGAATCAAGGAAAATCATGGGAGTCTATTTCGTCAAATCTTCCTGATAGAGGAAATGTTTACTGTATTAAACAAGATCATGTAAATTCAGATTTACTTTTCGTAGGAACTGAATTTGGAGCTTTTTTCTCCATGGATAAAGGAGAAAGCTGGACAAAGCTTGGTGGCTTACCGACGATTGCAGTTTATGACTTAGACATTCAGCAGAGAGAAAATGATTTGGTTGCAGGAACTTTTGGTCGAGGATTTTATGTTTTGGATAATTATGCGCCGCTAAGAACAATGGGTAGCGAAGTTTTAGACAAAAAAGCCCATTTATTTGACATCAAGGATGCTCTATTGTATGTGCCAGCAACTCCTTTGGGAAGTAGGGGTACTGGTTCGCAGGGACATAGTTTATGGTCTGCAAAGAATCCGTCTTATGGCGCTACCTTTAGTCTTTATTTGAAAGGTGCTGAGCAATCTTTAAAAGCGAAGCGTCAGAAAAAAGAAAAAGAGCTTGAAAAGGAAGGAGAAGATGTCTTTTATCCTTCTTTTGAAGAAATTAGAGCAGAAGACTTAGAGGAAAAAGCACAGCTTATTTGGCAAATATTTGATGGCGAAGGAAATGAAATCAGAAGAATGAAATCAGTTCCTTCTGAAGGAATAGTCAGACAGACTTGGGACCTAAGGACAAACAATACCAATCCAATTGGTTCGAGTGGAAGTGGATTTCTTGTAACGCCGGGAGAATATACGGTAAGCGTGATATTTATGAAAGAAGGCAAATCAGAATTGCTAATTGAGAAGAAAAAGTTCAACGTAAAAGGACTTAACAATCAAACATTGATTGCAAAAAATCCAAAGGAACTCAAAACCTTTAGAGCAGAAGTTGCTGAATTGAATCGACAGGTCAGCGGAACCGAAAAGGTAATGAAAGAAACCAAAGAAAAGGTAGGCATTATTGAAAAAGCATTGCTAGAGTATCCAAATACGGACCTCAACTTAATGGAGTCTATCAGAAATATGAAAGTTAAATATAAAGATTTAGAAGTAATGATGTGGGGAGACAATGCTCGTTCATCAAGAGATTTTGAGACTGTTCCGAGTATTTCCGGTCGTTTAGGTATGGTGGGGTATCAGTTATACCAGAATACAACGGGTGTTACAAATACACATCGCGTAAATAAAAATATAGCAGAGAAACAATATCTAGAGCTTAAAACAAAACTTAATCAAATCATCTCATATCTCGAGGCGGTTGAGAAGAAGTTGGAAGGAATCATTCCATATACAAAAGCTAAAGGAGACGACTGGAAAAAGGATTAAGCTTCAGTCTCTTCAAGTTTCTTAATTTCCTCCAGAATATCATTGGCTTCAGCGGTCAAACGATCACTTTCTGTTCGATTGCTGGTTGACATTTTGTAAGCCTGCTCTAATTTTTTCTTGTATTGCTCGTTGAGCTTTTCTTTTTTGCTTTTTCTTGTGAAGAATCCCATGTTTTTTTTTATTTAAAACACGTGCAATCTAAATTATGTTCAAATAAAAAAAGGAACCCCAATGAAGTGATTCCCTTTGTACGGTAGGTATTGGTAATATTTATTCGTCTCCGAAGCGTTCAATCACAGGTTGTGTTACACCCGTATTCGAGAATCCGCCATCGTGGAAGAGGTTTTGCATAGTGACGTATTTGGTTAAATCCGAGAACATACTGATGCAGTAGTCTGCACAGGCTAGCGCGCTCGCATTTCCAAGCGGAGACATTTGTTCTGAGAAATTTATGAATTCATTAAATCCTTTAATTCCTTGACCAGCAGTGGTAACTGTTGGCGATTGAGAAATGGTATTGACACGTACCTTATTTTTGATTCCGTAGTGATATCCAAAAGAACGTGCAATTGATTCTAATAGTGATTTTGCATCAGCCATATCATTGTAATCTGGGAATATTCTTTGCGCAGCGATATAGGAAAGAGCAAGAACAGATCCCCATTCGCTCATGGCATCGTGCTTGTATAAAGTGGCCAGTGTTTTGTGAAGTGAAGTGGCTGAAACGTCCATTGTCTGACTGTAAAAACGGTAATCGTTTTCAGTATAATGTTTCTTTTTTCGAACATTAGGTGACATGCCAATAGAATGCAGTACAAAATCAATTTTACCCCCTAATATTTCCATTGATTGCGTAACCAAATGGTCAAGCTCTTCTACATTCGT
>CALKHF010000045.1 GCA_938092255.1 uncultured Flavobacteriales bacterium
TCGTATCAAACTATCAACAATACCACTTTTTTCTCTGTCCTCTATAGGGATTGCAGCATGTGTCATTGTCGCAGGGTGGCCAATTAAGGATTCTACTCCTCCTAAAGATTCAGCCAAGGCAAAGAGCTTTACCTTTTTAACTAGCTTTAGGGCATCCTCTAATTTGTTGCTTTTAAGTGTAAAGGAAATCATACCGCCAAAACCTCTCATCTGCTCTTTCGCAATAATATGATTTTTATGTTCTTCTAAACCAGGCCAATACACTTTATCCACTCTCGGATGGGATTCAAGAAAACGAGCAATTAACGCTCCGTTCTCACAATGCTTTTCCATTCTCAGGTGCAATGTTTTTATCCCTCGAAGTACAAGGAAACAATCCATTGGACCTGCAATTGCACCCGAAGAATTTTGAATGCGATAGATTTCATCTGCAATTTCTTTTTTCGAAGTGACCAAGGCACCCATAACTACATCAGAATGACCTCCCAAATACTTGGTTACGGAATGCATGACAATATCTGCACCCATATCCAGGGGATTCTGAAGATATGGTGTTGCAAAGGTATTATCTACACAAAGCATCGCATTTGAATTTCTTGCCAATTTTGCCAAAGCCTTAATATCAATAATATTGATCATAGGATTCGTCGGAGTTTCGGCCCAAATAAGCTTTGTGTTTTGATTCATCGCATTTTGGGCTGCCGAGGCATTTTTCATGTCAACAAAATGAAATACAATTCCATATTGCTCAAAAATTGTCTTAAAAATACGATATGAACCACCATAAAGATCATTCGTTGCTACAACTTCATCTCCAGGTTTAAGCATTTTAATGACGCCGTCAATAGCTGCAATGCCTGAAGAAAATACAGCTCCAAATTTTCCATTTTCAAGTGCTGCCAAGTTCTTTTGTAAAACGTCTCGCGTTGGATTTTGAGTTCGAGAATATTGATACCCCTTGTGATTACCTACCCCATCTTGGATAAAGGTTGAGGTTTGATATATTGGGGTCATTATTGCGCCTGTGGCCGTGTCAGGTTCAATTCCTGCATGAATGGCTTTGGTTCCAAATTTCATAATTACTATTTTACCTCTAAAATAAGTAAAAGCATTACAGAATTTTCAACTCTTGCATTGGATCCCAAAATAACTCATTGAAATTCACAATTTGATCTTCCTTTATCTTGACTCCTTCTTTTTCTAACAACTCTTGCATGCGATTAGAAGTTTCAAAATGATGTTTGCCTGTTAAGATTCCTTTTCGGTTCACGACGCGATGGGCAGGAACCCCATTTAGCTTGTGTGATGCATTCATTGCCCATCCCACCATTCTTGATGATTGTTTAGATCCTAAATAGCATGCAATCGCACCATATGAAGTGACTCGGCCTCTCGGGATAAGCTTCACAACTGCATACACATCGTCAAAAAAATCAGACTTATCCAATAGATATATTTTGATACTAATTTAATCGAAATTATAAGGCAATAAAAAAAGCCATCTCCCGATGGCTTTAAAATTAATTCATCAACGTAAGAATATTTTACATACTAATTATTGTCTTCATCATATTGTGCCATACACATTGCCCTTTCAACATCACTACATTCCATCTTATCACACATTTTCGCACATTCTTCTTTGGTCATTTCTGAACATTTTGACATACATGACATCTTTTCTTTACCAGCACAACATTCTTTATCGGCATCTTTTTCACAACATGCTTTTGCTTCAGAAGAACACTTTTTATCTTTTTTACAAGCATCTTCTTTTGAACAAGACTTGGCATCCTTACACTTATCGTCTTTAGAACATTTACCATCAACAGTGCAGCATTTCTCAGTGTTTCCATGCTTGTGGTCGGCAACACCATGACCGCTTCCTAAAATAGGCGCAATCACCAATCCTACTAGACAAGTAAGTTTGATGAGGATATTCATTGAAGGACCTGAAGTATCCTTAAATGGGTCACCAACTGTATCACCAGTCACTGCAGCTTTGTGCGCTTCAGAACCTTTGAATGTCATTTCTCCATCAATCATTACTCCTGCTTCAAATGATTTTTTAGCGTTATCCCAAGCACCACCGGCATTGTTTTGGAAAATCTCCCATAAAACACCAGAAACAGTAACTCCTGCCATATAAGAACCTAGTGCCTCTGCTCCCATTGCAAAACCAATAACGATAGGAGAAACTATTGTAATAATTCCAGGAAGCATCATTTCTTTTAAAGCCGCTTTAGTAGATATATCGACACATTTATCGTATTCAGGTTCAGCTTTTCCTTCCATGATACCTGGGATATCTTTAAACTGACGTCTGACCTCTTTTACCATAGCCATTGCAGCTTTACCCACAGAACTCATTGCCAAAGCAGAAAAGACTACAGGAATCATTCCCCCAATAAACAAAGCCGCAAGGACTTTTGCCTTAAAGATGTTAATTCCATCAATACCAGTAAATGTAACATAAGCTGCAAATAAAGCCAAAGCAGTTAATGCTGCTGAAGCAATCGCAAAACCTTTACCAACTGCTGCTGTTGTGTTCCCAACTGCATCTAAAATATCTGTTCTCTCACGTACTTCAGGATCTAGTTCAGACATTTCAGCAATTCCTCCTGCATTATCAGCAATAGGACCGAAAGCATCTATTGCCAACTGAAGAGCAGTTGTTGCCATCATGGCAGACGCACCTATAGCCACTCCATAGAACCCAGCGCATGCGTATGCGCCCCATATTGCTCCTGCGAATAATATAATTGGCGCAGCTGTCGACATCATTCCCAATGACAAACCAGCTATAATATTGGTAGCTGCTCCAGTAGAGGAATTTTGAATAATACTCATTACCGGCTTTTTACCCATCGCCGTGTAATATTCTGTAAGCATAGAGATAAAACCTCCCACTGCGAGACCAATCAAAACCGCATAAAATACTCTGTTGTATCCAATTGTCATTACTCCCTCTCCAAAAAACTCCATTTTCATTTGAGCAGGTAACATCCACTTAATTATAAAAAATGAGGCGATTGCTGTTAAAAGCAATGAACCCCAATTTCCAAGATTAAATGCACCTTGAACTTCTTTTTCTTTTGCATCATTATTTTTAATTCGAATAACCCATGTTCCTACGATTGAGAATATCAATCCAACACCAGCAATTAATACAGGCATTAATATTGGTCCCATACCATTAAACTTCACAAAACTTGAAGGGTCCTCAAGAATTAAATAATTCCCTAATACCATTGCCGCTAGCATAGTCGCTACATAAGAACCAAATAGATCAGCACCCATTCCCGCAACATCTCCAACATTGTCTCCTACGTTATCTGCTATTGTTGCAGGATTTCTTGGATCATCCTCAGGAATTCCAGCTTCTACTTTACCTACCAAGTCCGCTCCAACGTCTGCTGCTTTTGTGTAGATACCACCACCAACTCTTGCAAACAATGCTATACACTCTGCACCCAAAGAGAATCCAGCCAACGTTTCAAGGATTATCTCCATATTGGCTCCCTCTCCCCCTCTTAGAACAAGAAAAATGAATATTGATGACAAACCAAATACCGCAAGACCTGCAACACCAAGCCCCATTACTGTACCTCCTCTAAAAGCTACTTTCATGGCTTGGGGCAAGCTTGTTTTTGCAGCTTCTGCTGTTCTAACATTTGCCTTGGTTGCTATGCGCATTCCGATATTCCCGGCCAATGCAGAAAATACGGCTCCAATAACAAAAGCCACTACAATGAACAATCCTGCCGGAATTAATCCTAAGGCAGATAACGCGCCTAATGCTCCTCCAGCAATTAATACAAATACCGCAAGCATGCGATATTCAGCTTTCAAGAATGCCATTGCTCCATTTGCAATGTACCCCGATAATTTTTTCATTTTATCACTACCCGCTGATTGCTTATTTACCCATGATGACAAAAACAGCATATACAAAAGACCAATAACACCAAACGCAGGTAAAATATAAATTAAATTATTTTCCATTTTATTTCATTTATTTTAATAGTGGGCAAAAGTAGATGTTTAAATCATTCTATGCAAGTACAATGCATAAAAAAAGGAGAGCATTGCCCTCCTTCAATTAATTCATTAATCACTTTATTTCGAGTAAGTAGCTGTACAAGAACCACTACCAAAAATTGCATTATATACATAAGTTACCTGAAAGCTATTACCATCGTTTGCCATAGAGCCGAAACCACTGTATGTTACATCTACAGAACCTAATACTGGAATAGAAAGAGAAGCAACACTTTCTGGAACCGTAATATTTGCTCCATCAATTGAACAAATTGCCGTCCCTCCTATGACATTGAACATATTGTTTATCAAAATTTGATTCTCATTAGCGCCAGATACAATTTCGGGAGTGGAATTAAGTGGAAAGTTAACATCACTACAATCATCTGTAATATCCCAACCTGTTCCAGTCCAATTGTCCTGATTAATGATAACATCAACTGATCTTGTTGCTGATGATGTGCCATGCTCATTTGTCGCGGAATAGGTGATAACAAAATTACCAACAACTGAATCATCTAAACCGGAACTATCTGTAATAACATCAACTTCAGAACCATCTGAATTCGATGCCGTTGCTCCAGGATCGGTATAACCTAATCCTACACTAATCGTCATTGATTCATCTCCATTCATTGTTATGACGGGTGTATATACACATGTCCCGTCGTCTTTTTTGGCTTCATCATTATAATTGGCAGCACTTGAATCCATACAACCTTTCTTTTTACAAGATTGGATTCCGAAAATCAAAATAGAAATAACAAATAAGTAGGTAAAATTTTTCATAGTATATTTAAAATTATTTCCTCAAAAATAATTGAATTTTTGGAATACAAAAAACGGCACCTCTCGATGCCGTTATAACCAAACGATTTGCTCTTAATCTTGTAAAACCGTCTTTTCAGATTCAGGTTTTACAAGGGCCTCTTTAATTTTATTTTCTAACTCCTCAGCAAGCTCAGGGTTATCAAGGAGTAAATTCTTTATTGCATCCCGACCTTGCCCTAATCTCGTATCACCATAAGAGAACCAAGAACCACTCTTCTTTAAGATATTCAAGTCGACACCGATATCTATGATTTCACCTATTTTAGAAATTCCTTGACCATACATTACATCAAACTCTGCCCTTCTGAATGGCGGTGCAACTTTATTTTTCACAACTTTAACTTTTACACGGTTCCCTTTGATCTCATCTCCGTCCTTGAGTTGTGTTGACCTCCTAATATCTATTCGAATTGAAGAATAAAACTTTAAGGCATTCCCTCCCGTTGTGGTCTCCGGATTACCGAACATTACTCCAATTTTTTCACGAAGCTGATTGATGAAAATACAACAACAACCCGCTTTATTTATTGATGCTGTAAGTTTTCTTAACGCTTTAGACATTAATCGTGCTTGTAAGCCCATTTGAGAATCACCCATTTCACCTTCAATTTCAGCACGCGGAGTAAGCGCTGCAACTGAGTCAACAACAATAAGATCAATTGCCCCTGAACGAATTAAATTATCTGCGATTTCTAATGCTTGCTCTCCGTTATCTGGTTGAGAAATTAAAAGATTCGCTACATCAACTCCTAAATTTTGAGCATAAAACTGATCAAAAGCATGCTCTGCGTCAATGAATGCAGCTATACCACCTTGTTTTTGAACTTCAGCAATTGCATGAATGGCTAAAGTAGTTTTACCTGAGGATTCTGGTCCATATATTTCAACCACTCTGCCTTTGGGATAGCCTTGAATACCGAGAGCCATGTCCAATGTTAAAGATCCTGTAGGAATTACATCAACTTTTTCGACTGGAGCATCACCTAGCTTCATTACCGCTCCCTTTCCGTAAGCTTTGTCTAATTTTTCCATTGTAAGCTGTAAAGCTTTTAGTTTTTCAGTATTGACATCTTTTTTTGACATATCGTTTGTTTTTGTGAGCATTGCCCTTTGTTTATAATGAATCAAATGTACATTCACTACATCGTAAACAATTTACGATTTAATTTAAATTTAATAATCCAAGAATTTCATTTGCATGATCTTTGGTCTTTGGTTTTTGAATTACATGAGTGACAATTCCCTCTTCATCCATAACAAAAGATACCCGATGAATTCCTTCATACTCTCTCCCCATAAATTTCTTTGGGCCCCATACCCCAAACTTATTAATAACATCTTTTGATTCATCAGATAACAATGAAAAAGGCAAAGTAAATTTAGAGGCAAACTTGTCATGGCTTTTTACACTGTCTGCACTAACACCCAAGACCTTTACACCATGTTTATTTAAATCATCATAACCATCTCGAAGACTACATGCTTGCGCAGTACATCCCGGTGTATTGTCTTTAGGGTAAAAATAAATTACCCATTTTGAACCTTTAAAATCATTGGATGAAACTTTGCTGTCATTTTGGTCTCGACCTTCAAAGTTTGGCGCTTTTTCTCCAACTTCTAGTAATTTCATGTTGCTTATATTTTAATCTTTATTTTTGACGTATTTTTAATCAAATATAATTATAATTATTTAACGTCATTTAAAAAACATGAAAAAAACCAGAAAGTTTTCAGAAAATGAAGATTATTCTTCAGACAGTTTCTCAAGCTCAGAAACTACCTGAAGTAGTTTATCACTATCTGCGACATTTTCTTCTATTACCAAAGCATTGATAATTTCCTGACATTGTTCTATTGAATAAGCAACAATACGATCATAATACATCGAAACATACCCACCTCCATTCTCTTTGTAATAAGACAATATCTTAGGCATTTTCTGTACTTGATCTATATCCTGCATTAATACATAGGTCAAATAAGAAAACAAAATGCGCATCTCATCTTGTCCCGATGCACCCCCTTTGTATATTAAGTTTTCGAAAAAAGCATGCTCTTGAGCTTCTCCCATTTTACTGTAAGCCTCAGCCAATGTGATTTTTAAAGACAGTGACGCACCATCTTCCATTAACCTTGCCTCACTCAATGCTTGAGAAGGATTTAGGTCAACCAATGCTTGAAAAGCACTAGACCTCACATTGGAAGAAGGATCTTTGCTCACCATTTCTTTAAACAGGGCTAAAAGTGTCGCTTCTTCCTCTCCCGACTTGTCGAGCATTTGTATCATCTCTGCTCGAACTTTTGAAATCGAGTCATTTTTTGCAAGGGTCAACATCTTCTTAGAAATACCATCATTACCTGAACAACCCAATCGATATGCAATTGATGCTGCTTCAATTCTAATATTCCAAAATGGGTCATCCAAAGCATCAAGCAAAAGCCCTTGTATCTCAGGTGTATTTAATTTACAAGCTCTTTTTAAAGCGGTCATCCTGGACAGATAAGCTTGAGAATGATGATATTGATGGATAAAAAAGTCAGCCGGCTTGTCTTCATATACCTTAGCCAATAAATCCTGTTTTGGATCAATCTGGATGTTTTCCAAACCACCTTCAAATTCAAACGTAAACACCTGCTCAAGCTCGTCAATAACGATATCGTGTGTAACCATTTCGTTTCCTGAGAATATGGCCACTTGTGTTGGAATTTTATAGATCGGAAAATCATCAATATTCTGTCTTTGTTTCACTTTCAATTGAACCGTCTGATTGGATACATCGTACTCTGTAAATAAAATCAAATGGCCTTTACCCAAAAACCATTGGTTAAAAAACCAGTTTAAATCCTCACCACTAACCTCTTCAAATGCTAATCTTAAATGATGAAACTCGGCTGCCTTGTATTTATTCGCCGTCAAATAATTATTCAAGCCCTTAAAAAATGCTTTATCACCTAGATAGCTACGTAGCATGTGTAAAATTCGCCCACCTTTATTGTATGAGTGTCCATCAAACATGTCTTCCTTATCAAAATGGTCAAACCAAATTAAATCATGATAACCCTGATAAGATGCTGATTGATAATAACCATCTGCCTCGACGTTGGCTTGATAATCCGCTTCATCCATGCCATATCGATATTCATCCCATAGGTATTGTGAATAATTGGCAAAAGACTCATTGAGCGGGAGATTTGCCCATGACTCACATGTTACCAAGTCTCCAAACCAATGGTGAAAAAGCTCATGAGCAATAGTAGACTGGTCATTTCCGTCAAGTAAAGCTTCGGCATCCTTGTAAACATATTCACCAAAAATAACAGCACCAGTATTTTCCATTGCCCCAGAGACGTAATCCCGAACTACAACCTGATTGTACTTGTCCCAAGGATATTCAAGATCAAGTAGTTCTGAAAAATATCCAATCATATTAGGAGTCTCTCCAAAAATGCCTTGTGCATCCTTTTCATATTCTGGCTCAACATAATAATTGACTTCAATCTTAGATCCATCTTTTTTAGTGTAAGAATCTTTTACAATGCTATACTCTCCAATTGCCATCATAAATAAATATGGCGCATGTGGCAAGTCCTGCTTCCAATAATCTGTTCTTGTTCCATCCTTGTTCTTTTTTGATGAAACCAAATCGCCATTTGAAAGCGTTACATACTTATCCTGAACAGTAATATAAATTTCTTGGGTGGTTTTTGCATTTGGAGAATCAATGGTAGGAAACCAAACTGAATTCGCTTGGGTTTCACCTTGAGTCCAGATTTGTGGCATTTTATTTTTCTCTTCCCCTTTTGGATTAATAAAATACAAACCTTTATCACCAGCAATGGCAGCACTTCCGCCCATTTCAAGTTCATCAGGTTTAGAAATATACTCAATGGTTATCGTATATTGCTCGGTGCTTTTATAAATACGACCCAAATCGATAATTAATTTTAACGCATCATTGTACGTGTAGCTTAAGTCTGCTCCATTCATTTGAACTTTCAAAATATCCATTCCTTTTGCATCCAATATCAATTCGTCTGATTCATAAAAATGTGGTTTAGCGGTGATTGTTGCTTTACCATTCAACTGTGATTGATTCCAATTAAAGGATACCTCCAACTTCGTGTGTATTAAATCAGTCAATATGGTATTCGAAGGATTATATATTCCTCGAACTTTCAGCTCTTCATCACTAAAATCCCAATCTGCTCCTTCAAGGTCGTATTGCTCATCTTCAAAAAGAAGCTCCTCCTCGACGTAAATATCATCAGAATTATTACTAGTAATCTCTTGTGTCTTACAAGCAAAAAGGATTAAAAGAATTGAAAACATCAGTACCGGTATATTTTTCATAATTGGGAATATTTTTTACAAAACTGAACAAATATTTTGAGATGGGTTACATACTTCGGCATTTTTAATAGTTAAAATACTGAGCAACTTATTAGATTTGCACAAAAAGGACAATATGATTTCAATTCATAATTTCAACTTTAACTCAAAAAAAGCACTGGTCAGAGTGGATTTTAATGTTCCACTTGATAAAGAGACATTACAAATTACTGATGACAAGAGGATTAGAGCAGCCTTGCCAACAATTAATAAAATCCTTTCTGACAATGGTTCAGCCATAATCATGTCCCATCTTGGAAGACCCAAAAATGGACCTGAAGATAAATTTTCATTAAAGCACATAAAAAGCAGAGTTGAACAACTCACAGGAGCTGAAGTCCATTTTTCCAAGGATTGTGTCGGAGTCGATGCAGAAGCACTCTCTGAAAAACTATTGCCCGGAGAAATATTACTACTTGAAAATGTGAGATTTCATGGTGAAGAAACTCAAGGTGACGAGGCCTTTGCAAAACAGCTGTCCAAATTAGGTGATTGCTACGTAAATGATGCCTTTGGAACAGCACACAGAGCTCACGCAAGTACATGTCAAATTGCTCAATTTTTTCCGAATGCAAAAATGTGTGGTTTTCTGATGGAAAAAGAAATTCAAAGTGCCAAAGCAGTAATGGAAGATACAAAAAGACCTTTTACCGCTATTGTTGGAGGGGCAAAAGTTTCGGATAAAGTTTTAATTGTAGAAAACCTTATCGACAAAGCCGATCACATTATAATTGGTGGAGGAATGGCATACACCTTCAAAAAAGCTTTAGGTGGAAATATTGGCAACAGTCTATGTGAAGACGACAGGCTAGATACTTGTCTTGAAATTTTAAAACGAGCTAAACAAAAAGGCGTATCAATTCATTTGCCTGAAGACTCTATAATCGCGGATGATTTTAATAATAATGCTCAATCAAAAACAACGGAGAGTAATCAAATAGAAGTAGGTTGGATGGGGCTTGATATAGGATCAAATGCTTCAAAAGAATTTTCTGATGTAATCTCTAAATCAAAAACCATTCTTTGGAATGGTCCAATGGGAGTATTTGAGATGACGTCCTTTCAAGGAGGAACAAAATCTATAGCGAATGCCGTGGCTTCAGCAACGAAAAATGGGGCGTATAGCCTTATTGGTGGAGGAGACAGCGCTGCTGCGGCCAAGAAGTTCGGTGTGGATCAAATCGTTAGTCATGTTAGTACTGGGGGAGGCGCCCTCCTTGAATACTTCGAAGGCAAAACACTTCCCGGGATAGAAGCCATTAGGGCATAAAAAAAGGGGCAGAAGCCCCTTATTATAAGTGTGCATATACTCAATCACCGTTGCACAGTTATTTCTTTATAATATAATACCTCTCCTTCTGATTTGAACTGAATTAGGTAGGTCCCATTCATCAAATCATGTAAATGAAGAGATGAAGCTTCTAATACTGGAATTGATGGCATAAACTGGCCATTTTTAGATGTGATTTCTATAAAATCGATTCGTTCATCATACCATTTTATTGTAGCATCGCCATCGTAAATGGAGGAGGTGACTACTTTCACCCCATGTTTTTTCTTTTTAATCGGATCATCATCACCATTAAAAGGATTTGCGAAAGAAATTGAAGATACAAAAAGGAGACTTAGTGAAAATAGTATTGTGAAAATTTTATTTGCATTCATGACGTTGTGTTTTTTTATTTACAAGTCAAAGATGTAGCAGAATCAAGCGGAATTATAAAATTACAATGAGTTTGCCAGAAAAATAGAATGGTGTACCTAGTTTAAGCTAAGTAAATTAAAAGAAGGAAATAAGTGTTTGCACTTAAATTGCTTCTAACTGATCTTTTTAGAGAGTTCCAATAAGCGATTAGAATATCCCGACTCATTGTCATACCATGAAACAATACGAATCATTTTGTTAAATACATTCGAAAGGGTTTCATCGTAAATGGAACTCGCTTGTGAACCTATAACATCAATAGAAACGATTGGATCAGAATTCACTTCAATAATACCGGCTAATTGTTCTTTGGAGGCTTTGTGCATTGCCTTATTTATATCATTAATTGACATCTTCTTGTCTACGATAAGTGTTATTTCAGTCATAGAACCATCCGAAACCGGAACCCTTATAGCGCCACCAGAGATCTTGCCTTCAAGTTTTGGAAATATTTTAACTATAGCATTCGCTGCTCCTGTTGAAGTTGGAATTATAGAATGACCGGCTGCCCTGGCTCTTCTTAGGTCTTTATGAGGAGAATCGTGGAGCTTTTGATCAGATGTATAGCTATGGATTGTTGAAATGTAACATTGTTCAATGGCACATATAGATTGCATCACTTCTATTAATGGCGCTACATTATTTGTAGTACAACTCGCATTCGATACAATTCTATCATTTTCAGATAGCAAATTATCATTTACCCCGAGAACGACTGTTTTTATACTGGAATCCTTTGCTGGAGCTGAAAGAACAACTTTCTTCGCTCCTCCATTAAAATGTTTGGAGGCAAGTTCGTTTGTCAGAAATAATCCTGTGCAATCCACCACAGTAGAAACATTAAAATCGGACCAAGCAATACTTGAAGGATCGCGTTCTTGAGAGAATGCAAGTGTTTTACCATTTGAAAATCGAACAAGATCTTTTTCTATTTTAAAATCAAGGTTGAATCGACCATGAATGCTGTCGTATTTAAAAAGATGCATTAATGTGTTGATATCAGACAAGTCGTTAATCAATCCGATTTCCACTTCCGGGTCCAGAATGGCCAATCTAGTAAAATATCTTCCTATTCGTCCAAAACCATTAACGCCTATCATTTTCTTTGAGTTCATATCTACATAAATTTAAGCACGATGTAATACTTATGAAACAAATTTAATCAAATAAGTGTAATAATGACACTAAGTGTTTGCAATTAATCTAAAATCCTAGTTTTGACCTTAACATATCGGGAATCCCTTCTTTGTGAAGATAAATATTGATGGTCTTCAGCTTAAAATATGGTTCGGAAACAAATAAATATCCCTGTGGGTAGTTTGAAGTACCCCAAGAGTTTTTCACTAGGAAAAAGTTTCTCTCCTTTGCGTCTTTATATAAACCAACAATGTGCATGCCATGATCATCCGTGGTTTCCTTTTCATCATAACCCTTTTGCCTCATTTCTTGGGTCACAACAATCTCTGAATCGGGTTGTGTAAAAATGGAAGCTTTTTTATCTGCTCCGGCATCTGAAAAGTTACTGTTATCCTCTCCATCAACAATGATTTTATTTTTTTCGAGTGGTACAACAGCAAGCCCATTGCTAAAACTAAACCCTTCTTCCGAGACATCAGCTCCCCAAGCAACAGTGTAGCCACTTTTTAAAGCATGTAATGTAGCTGCATACATTTCGTCAATCGATACATTGTAGCTTTCTTCCCACAGCCAATTGTCTGGAATTTCAAGCATGCATTTTTCATACATAGGGTGATTTGTAAATGAAGTAATGGATACATAATCATCCATATCAATACCCAAAGAGTTGTAAAAAGTTAAGGCCGTATATTTTTCTCCTTTGTACTTGAAAGTTTCTGGGAGCTCTCCAATGTTTTCATCAAGCGCCATATTATATTCATCAATCCAGGATTGCTGTATGCCCTTACCTTTTGACCTCGCATCACCAACAATTCGATTCAACTCTTTAAACATGTCTCCATGATTATAACTATCAGATTTTTTCTGTAAGCCCGTATATACATTTTGAGGTACAATTCCGAAGTTCTTAATTACGTATGGAATATCATGAAAGGCCCCGCCTTGTCCGAAATTTGTTCTTCCATCCATACGGATGAATTTTTTTGCTTTGGCTTCGTATGCCTTACGCACTATAAACATTTCGGAAAGAACAATAGGCTTGTCCGTTTTATTGACACGCATTATTTCAGATTCCAAAAAAGAAAGGGCCGAAAAACTCCAACAGGTTCCTGTTCTCCCCTGACTTTCTACAGGAGTGGCATCATGACGAATAACCTCTTTAAATATATATTTACTCCCTTCTACATTTGTAACCTCCTGAGCAGTTACTAATGTGCAATTGAAAAAAATTGCAATTATTACGATTCTAAAATTCATACTTATTTTGTTTTTAAAGTCCATCCATTATATCCTTTCAACCGAACTGAAGATACCAATCGGTCGTATTCTTCAGCCGAATACGTTACTCCCATTGAAACCCTAAATAATCGTCCAGATTTACTGATCGTAGGAAAAAATCCCTCAGACTCTATTTTCTTTTTGA
The DNA here is from genome assembly GCA_938092255.1 of uncultured Flavobacteriales bacterium. GTDB lineage: Bacteria > Bacteroidota > Bacteroidia > Flavobacteriales_D > Crocinitomicaceae > UBA952. Next base: position 13,528 of record CALKHF010000045.1, read on the forward strand.
AATTGATTGCATTTTCTCTCACAGCAAAACAACCCACGATAAATTGTTTCTTATATGTTGATTTTATAACTGATTCAGTAGCTACAACCACTTGCTCTGATTTTAAATTTTCAGCAGTAATCGTTTTATCAATAGGAGAAGTTTCTTCCGGCTGTTGTGCCCCTTTTTCTAGAGGTGATGTTTCAATCTCTTCCTTTTTTTGCTCCTTGATTATTTGCTTTGAAGATATAGGCTCGTAAAGCCCAGCCTCTTTTTTATAAAATGGATTAAAGTCATTTACAGAAATCATTCCTGAGCTAAAAAAATCAGATTTAAATGGTATCCAAAAACTGTAAAATGCAAGCGGCAATATACATGCTGCAGCGGCATATCTTAAAATCTTCTTCGCACCAATTGATTTCTTTTCTTTCAACTCTATAATCGGAGCGTCATCAATAAGGACCTCCTCTTTTTCTTCTTCTACCTCTTGAACAGAAACAAAGTCTAGTTCTTTCAGTCCATATGCATCTGCAAGTAAATTAAAAGACCTGTCTTGCTTGAAAGTGTAATTGCCATTCTCAGAACGCCTCAAAGTACCAATATGCTTAAATGAAACCTCCTCACCATTACTTAGTCTTTTGTCTAGCTCGCTAACAAAGTTCGAAAGCTTTAATTTAATTGAATCGTAATCCTCTTTTTGAGATTGTACAAACGATGAAATTAAAAGGCCATCATCAGCTGTAAGAAACCTATTGAATAGAAGGTGCTTTGAAGGCGGATGAATGATTCCTTTTTCAAAGTCAATTTGACTCGAAACCCTTTTGGCGATAAAACCACCGAATTCTGGAATAATCACACAATTGTGATGTACCAATAGATCAAATAATATACTGTCTAAATTCGTCATACTCAAAGTTAAAAAGAAAATCGAATCATTTATGCTATTTTCTCAATAGACTCAAAACCTTTTCAACATCTTCAGGTGCATCAATATTGGGTGTTTCAATGGTGGTTTGAACCACTTTTATTTTTTCACCATGATACATCCATCTCAACTGTTCTAATGACTCTGCTCTTTCTAATTCGCATGAAGTCATTGATGAAATTCTGTTCAGAGACTGCTTTGTAAACGCATATAATCCGATATGTTTCAAATATGAATATGAATTGCCTTGAATTGAGTTATTCGGTATGACACTTCGGCTAAAATATAGGGCATTGCTTTGGGCATCTGTAATAACTTTGATTCGATTTGGATTTGAAAGCTCAACACTGCTGATGTTTTTAGATGCGAGTGTTGCTATTTGAACCTGCTCTTCGTTAAATGCATTAATGAGCTGCTCAATCTGTACGACATCTACCAATGGCTCATCACCTTGAATGTTAATTAGAATATCAAAATCCGAATAATTCTTCGCTACCTCTATACACCTTTCTGTTCCTGAAACATGATCAGATGAGGTCATCATTACATCCCCACCAAAAGATTTGACCTCATCAGCTATTCTTTGGTTATCAGTAGCGACAACGAGTTTCTCTATTTTGGATGATTGGCTTACTCCCTCGTACACTCTTCGAATCATTGATTTCCCATCAAGATCAATTAAAGGCTTTCCCGGAAATCTACTTGATTCATATCTGGATGGAATAACACCAAGAACTTTCATTAAAATTTCATTTGAACTTGAAGTGAAAAATTTCTGGGAGGTTGAATATCCCCTGGACGACTTGTGTATTCGGAATTAAACAAGTTATTAACCATAAAGCCTAAGCGATAGTTGTCATTCATTTTATAGCCAATTCGTGCATCAAAGACCAGATTACCCTTATTGTAAATTTTTCTATACTCCTGAAGTCCAGGAAGAATATATAATTCATTTTCAGTTGCATCCAAATCTCCCTCAAAAATAATATCAATGTTTTTCATGAAACCACCATATCTCATTGATATTCCGGCACTATATTTTTTGTAAGTCACCTCAACATCTAACTTCGCCAAATGCTTGTAACGGTATTTTAAAATATTATCAGTAGTGTCAGACCACGTTAATCGATATAAAGGGTCCGTATTTAAACTAATTGGATTCATATAAGTATATCCAAGTAAAGAAACAATTTCTAATTCACCTATGCTACCCATACTGTTAAATGAAAAGTCTATTCCAGTAATTCTTGCTGCTTCTGCATTCTGGGCTCTAAAACCTGCCCAATTAGTTACATAATTTGGGTCATTTGCATCAGTGTAATTAACGACAACGTTTTCGGGATTATAAATACCAAATGTAAACTCTATCATGTTTTGGTACTCATTAATGAATGCAGATATATCCAGCATTCCCTTCCAATCTCCAATTCGCACCCCTTGTTTGAAACCGATTTCGCCTGCCCAGCCAATCTCCGGCTTAAGATCTGCATTAGGGAAAATATTTAAAGCACCAACATTGGTTTGAATAAATCTTTCTCCAACCGCTGGGTATCTTATCCCTTGACCAATTGATGCACGCAAATGCGTATACTCTGCCAATTGATAATGAAATCCAGACCTCGCTACTGGGTAAAAGGGTAAAATCGTAGAATCCTTTTTTGAAATCACAAAGTCACTATCTCCTCGTTCTCCGTCCATTTCAAAATATTCTAAGCGCAATCCTGCGGTGAAGTCAAAATCTCCAATGTGGTGTTCAACTTGAGTGTAAATAGCTGCATTCAAAGATTGATGATCACCAACCAATTCAGAGCGGACTACATTTGTGATATTTGAAATCCCTGATGTCAAGGTAAACCCATTGGCATATTCCTTTTGGAACTGATAATCGGAGTAATAAATGGTGGCAGCACTGCTTTGACCTTCACTGCCAGAGATTCCATTTTTCACATAATAAATTCTGTTCTTAAATGAA
>CALKHF010000046.1 GCA_938092255.1 uncultured Flavobacteriales bacterium
TATCAAAGAAGGTGTATTTGAGCTTTAGGTAGCCATTTTTTGCAAATGCATACCTCAAACTAGCTGCATAGGTAGATTGTGCGGCATCACCAACATGAACACCTCTTGCATCGAAAGAAATGGTATCGGAATAGATAACAATATCTTCCTTGGAGTCCCATCTCCAATCTCCGATACTTACCATGCCCTCAAAGCTTAGCTTTTTATGTAAAATCACCGCAAAATCCGTTTCGATACCCATGTGAATGGCATCCATACCCGGAACATTCACTCGAATAAATTCTAAAGGATCCAAGGGGTCAGGAACAGATAATCCATAGGGTAGGGGTCGGTTCTCCCAACGGGTTACGTATCCATTTGAGTTTAAGCTAAAGCGTTTTGACCGAAATCCATAACCCATTTCGATCGCAAGAATTTTTTCGTTCACTAGATTGTCGAAAAATGTATTGGTATTGTTGTCAACTACATTGCTGTATTGTGGTGTTCTATTCAGATAACCTAGATTCAAGAAAACATTTGAAGTTTCTGTGATGTTGTAATTTGCCCCCGTTTTAAAGGTGAATCCATTTCTAGAAATCCAGTCTGTTTGATGGTTACGTAATTCTTGAGAATAACGATGATAATTATTTCCATTGTAAGTTACCGTATCCGAATAACCAATTTCTATTATGGTATCAGACAAAACAAGTTGTTTTCCTCTGAAATAATCTACACCCTTGTAGAAATTCATTACGGTTGAGACATTAACAAAAGCGGTCCATTTGTCTTTTGAATATTCGGCTTGCCCAAAAGCTCCAGCCCATTGAACTAATCCATCTCTATGGTTTTGGTATTGGCGGTCTTCTCTAGCTATTTTGTCACCGACCACTTTCATTTTTGTTGCTGCGTTCAAATCCGATTCATTGATAAAATAGTCGCCTCCAAGAAGATCAATAACTTCTGTATAATGTTCACCCTTATAATAACGGTAATCCAAACCACCCGCAATATTCCAATAGTCGTTTGGTTTGTAATCAAATTGAGACAAACCTCCCACCCAGAAATGATTGTTTACTGAGGCCGAAAGAATTTGTGAGGATTTTAAAGCAGTTGAGTGATGCGCGTCATCTGCAGTTGAATAGACTTGTCCAAATAGCGTTTTGTATTGGTTGTTGTATACAATCGTATCCCAATCCACCAAACCATTCTCATCTCTAATAATGGTAGATGCCGAATTAAAATAACGCTGACCACCTCCACGGCCAATTGATGTATAGGCAATGTTTGACCAAGATAATTTATTATTGATTTTCCAAAAATCTTTGAGGGTGATTTGAGGTTTATGGTAATAATTGCGTCGCTCATTGAATGTTTTTCCATCCCGATAACCCCAATGTTGATTGAATTGAATGCCTCTATCGCGTTCGGCATCAATCGACGAATCTGCTATACCTACACTTCTCGCATAATCAGAATCCCAATATTCTATGGGTTGAGAATACGAACGTTGACCATGTTGTTGTGGGGCACCGAAGCCGCTTAAAGAAACAATGTGATTCTTGATTTTTTTCTGAATCTTGAGATAGTAAAAAGCACCTTGAGTATTCGCTCCATCAACCCACCCGTTACCCTGCTTGTATGAACCTGAGAAAAGTATTCCCCAGCCATTTTTTAGAGTTCCTGACTTGTAGGCCAGCGAAGTTCTTAAAAAGTCACCCGTTCCATATTCCTGAGCTACCCGAATCATGCGTTTACCACCAGTTGCTTGAGTTAAGATATTCATCGTTCCTCCTACAGATGGCATGGCTAATTTTGTAGCACCCAATCCCCGTTGTACCTGAATTTGCCCTGTTATGGCATCTAGTCCAAACCAATTCGACCAATAGACTGCACCATTTTCCATATCATTGACAGGGACACCATCAATCATTACACCAACATTTCGTTGATCAAAGCCTCGTATTGTAATTCGGGCATCGCCATCACCACCTCCCTGCTGCGTGGCATGAACGCCTGGAGTCGAATTTAATATCATAGGTAAATCTTGGGAGCCCAATTCTTCCGCAATTTGTTTTGTTGATATCCTTGTAACTGCTACTGGAGTTTTACGATCAATGGCAATGTTTCCTATAACTTGAACCTCGTCCAACTCTTGACTTCCCCCCATTGTAAGATTAAGCGTATTGCTTCCTTTCTCTATTTCAATATTAATTAGTAAAGTGTCAAAAGAGAGAATAGAGACGAAGCCAAAATAAGTACCTGGATTTAAGTTGTCTATCACATAGTTACCACTTGGGTCCGATAATGACCTAAATATTTTTTCATTAGCGCTGTTGGATTGAATCGTAACTTTTGCTCCAACTACTTCCTGTCCAGTGTATTTATCAATTATTTTTCCTGTAAGCGATGTGTTTTGGGAGAATAATAATGCAGATGGTAATAATAAAAGTAAGGATAAAAGATACTTCATGAATCTGTTTTTAGGTAAATATTGCTAGGTTATCTTACAATAATTTTCCTAATCGATACATTGCCATTGTTGGCAGTTAATCTTATAAAATAGACCCCTTTGGACTCATTCAAATAAATTGACTTTGAACTCTGGGTATTCGATTTTGCATATATTTTTTTACCTAAAGCATTTCTTATTTCTATAGATGCTATTTCTTCAATGTTAAATAAGTTGATTTTGCCGTTTGAAGGATTAGGGTAGATTTCAATTTGCTTGCTCACTTCTTCAATACCTGCTGGATTACACTCGCAATCGTGTGACCCCAAAGAAGACCAATTTCCATCAAGAAGAGGATTTCCGTTGGTACTAAACAGCGTATCACCGTTTTCATCTAGTCTAACAACAACAGCAGGAATAGAATCGTATTCCAATAGGGGATTGAAGAATGAAATTACGGGATTTGTTTCTCCCATTAGGATCGTTGATTTGCGAATCATAGAATGATCTTTCGTTACTTCAATACCTGCACCAGTATATGGGAAGTCCGTTGTCCAGGCAACACCGGGATCTTCACCAATCTTACCGAAAACATCAACCAGTTGAGCATTGGCCAAATCAGTCACGGATCCTTTGGCAAGTACTACGGCATCATTGCCATTAAAATACCAGGCATTCGACGTATTGTATTCCGGGCAATAAAAAGCATCGGCTTTTACTTGTAAGGAGTCCCAGATGGGAGCCTCTTGTCCTGTTCCATTTGGATCTAATTTTTCCAGAACACCAACGTGAACGTCATATGAACCAATCGTTCCAGTTAACTGAACTGCGTTTCCGGAACTTGCACTTGTTGAACCATTTGAATATCGAATAATTATATAGGCACTTAAATCAATCGCATTCGGTGTGGGATTGTATATTTCGATTGCTTTATTGTTGGACCAGCCCTCCACATATTCTGATATGAAAAGATCGTTACAATCTTGGGCAAGGTTAGAAAATGAAACAAATAAAGTAAATACAAGTAAAATTTTTTTCATAATGTTTGTTTTAACTTAAATAACTAGCTCGGTTTAGAGCAAGTAAAAATACATAAAAAAACGTATTGATGACAACGACAAGTTATGTTTTTGATTATTGAAAATTTTTGTTGATTGAACTATATGCTCTAATTAATTGATTTCCATATTTAACTTCATTATTTTCACGAAAAAATATTTTTATGACAAAGTATATTTATCTATTGTTTTCAATTTCGTTTGCTTCGATTTCTTTCACACAAGATATCACAGTTGAAAAGATCTGGAAGAACTATCAGTTTTTCCCAAGTTATGGACCAACCATTAATACCATGTCCGATGGAATTTCATGTGTAGAAATGGGCAAAGATTTTTCTATTGTAAAATACAAAATCTCGAATATTGGCATGGATTTAGATGAGGTCAGTGTGGATACTTTGTTTGCGCCACCGGCTGGATTCATTTATGATTCATATGAATTTAATTCGGATGAATCTAAGATTCTTTTTTTGACAAATGTTACAAAAAGGTACCGTTACAGCTATACGGCAGAGTATTATTTGTATGACCGTGATACTGAGAGTTTAGAGCCTTTAGATTCGAAACATAAGCCACAAACACTTGCTGAATATTCACCTGATGGGCGGTTTGTGTCATATATACATAAAAACAATCTTTACATTAAGGAATTGGCAAATGGCAAAGTAAAACAGCTTACTCAAGATGGAAAAAAGAATAAAGTTATTAATGGAACTTCAGATTGGGTATACGAGGAGGAATTTGCGATTACGAAAGCGTACGATTGGTCCCCTGATAGTAAATACATTGCATTTTTAAAATTTAATGAAAAGGATGTGAAGCAGTTTAGAATGACTTTTTATAATGATTTATATCCTGATTCATATAAGTTCAAATATCCAAAGGCCGGTGAGGACAATAGCTCGGTCAGTATTCATTTAATTGACCTAACAAAGAAGTGTAAAATTAAGCCGATTGATATTGGTGAATACGAATATGTTCCTCGACTGCAGTGGTCCGAAAAATCTAACAAGTTGATTCTTCAATCTATGAACAGACATCAAAGTAGTTTGAAGTATCATTTGATAGACTGCACCAGTAAAGTTTCGGAATCTAAAATAATTTTTGAGGAGAGATCAGATACTTATATCGATGTTGATGATAATTTGATTTTTTTAACTGACGGAGAATCTCTTTTGAGAACCAGTGAAATGGATGGATACAAACATATTTATAGGCTTGATTTTACGGGTAAATATCAACAATTAACGAAAGGAAAATGGGATGTCATTGATTTTTTAGGATTGGATAGTGATTCCAATACTATGTATTATTCTTCTTGTGAACGCCATTCCACTCAAAAATCAATTTATGCCATAAAAACAGATGGAACGGGTAAAAAGGAATTAACAATGGATGTGGGTTATAATGATGCAGATTTTTTAAAAGGGATGAAATATTTTGTTCATACCTATTCCAACGCCAATACTCCAGCAACAATTTCTTTAAGAAAAAACGATGGTAGTTTGGTATCAGTTTTGGAGGATAATAGTCATTTGCGCAATAGATTAAATGAATATCCAAAGCTGAATAAAAAGGTCTTTTCCAAAATGGATTTGGGTTATGTGAGTCTTAATACACATATGATATTACCGCATGATTTTGATTCTACAAAAAAATACCCTGTATATTTTAATGTTTATGGTGGTCCAGGTCACAATGAAGTACTGGATTCATATGATGCGGGAGACTATATGTATCATCAATTGCTGGCTCAAGAGGGATATATTGTTTTTACGATTGATCCAAGAGGCACGATGTATAGGGGAGAGGAATTTAAAAAGTCCACCTATTTAGAGCTCGGAAAATTAGAAATAGAGGACTTGATCAATGCCGCTATCAAGCTGGGGGAAAACTCATGGGTAGATTCAGATCGTATTGGCATCATGGGTTGGAGTTATGGAGGCTTTATGGCGTCTCTTGCAATTACAAAAGGAGCAGACGTCTTTAAAACTGCAATTGCGGTTGCTCCAGTAACCAATTGGAGATATTATGACAATATTTATACAGAGCGATTTATGAGAACTCCTCAGGAGAATTCTTCTGGATATGATGAAAACAGTCCAATTAACCATGTGGATAAAATGAAAGGGAACTATCTCTTGATTCATGGTTCGGCCGATGATAATGTGCACTATCAAAACACAATGGAGATGATTAATGCGATGGTAGAAGCGAATAAACAATTTGAAGTATTCATATATCCGAATAAAAATCATGGTATTTATGGAGGGAATACAAGGAATCATTTATTCAATATGATGTTGAATTACTTAAAGGAAAACTTGTAAGAACGAAACCTTTTGGTAAAAATCATGTATAAAGATTATTGATTTTAGAAAATACAAGTTGTATTTTGTAATTTTAACAAATTCAATTCAACGAAAATTTATATTCAAGAATGGGCGAGAAAGCAAAGATTATATTAGAAGGAAAAGAACATGAATTACCTGTTGTAACAGGATCAGAAAAAGAACATGCTGTGGATATCTCAAAATTGAGAGCCTCGACAGGATATATTACCATTGATCCGGGTTACAAAAATACAGGTGCAACAACGAGTGCCATTACATTTTTGGATGGGGAAAAAGGAATACTAAGATATAGAGGCTATCCAATTGAGCAGCTGGCTGAAAAAGCTTCTTTTACTGAAGTTGCTTATCTTTTGATTTACGGAGAGTTACCCAACAGTATTGAATTCCAGCTCTTTGAGAGGAGTATCAAACGACACACATTGGTTCATGAAGACATGAAAAGGTTTTTTGAAGCATACCCGGCAAAAGCTCACCCAATGGGAGTGCTTTCTTCAATGGTTTCTTCATTGGCAACATTTTATCCAGAATCACAAAATCCAAATCGTAATTCTGAAGCGATAAATCTTACAATACAACGGTTAATTGCGAAATTGCCGACACTTGCTGCATGGTCTTTCAAAAACTCGATGCGTCATCCGTTTATGTATCCGAGGAATGAATTTAATTATTGTGAGAACTTTCTTCACATGATGTTTGCGATGCCGACCGAAGATTATAATGTTGATCCGGTAATCGTAAATGCGCTAAATAAATTATTGATTTTACATGCAGACCATGAACAAAATTGTTCAACATCAACCGTTCGAATTGTAGGTTCTTCACAAGCAAATCTTTATTCGTCGATTTCTGCAGGTATTTGTGCCCTATGGGGTCCATTACATGGTGGTGCGAATCAAAAGGTGATTGAGATGTTATTAAAAATTCATATTGATGGTGGTAATGTGGATAAATGGGTTCAAAAAGCCAAAGACAAAAATGATCCGTTTAGATTAATGGGCTTTGGTCATAGGGTTTATAAAAACTTTGATCCAAGAGCAAGAATTATTAAAAAATCATGTGATGAGGTTTTAGAAAAACTTGGAGTAAATGATCCATTATTAGATATTGCCAAGAAGCTTGAAAAAGTAGCTCTTGAGGACGATTACTTTAAAGAAAGAAACCTATATCCTAACGTTGATTTCTATTCAGGAATTATTTATAAAGCTTTGCGTATTCCTACCGAAATGTTTACTGTAATGTTTGCGATTGGAAGACTACCAGGTTGGATTGCTCAATGGAAAGAAATGACGGAAAATGGGGAGCCAATTGGACGTCCAAGACAAATTTACACCGGTTACGAGAGTCGAGATTATGTTGAAGTTTCGAAAAGAAAATAGTTAAGAAATCGTATCTTTTCTTTTCCCTTCAAATAATTCATAAGAACGAAAGCTACAATCTAAATTTCCGTTATATACCTTCACTTTTTTAGAATGTTTTAATCCTATTGATTTAAAACCTTCTTCGCTTGAGGAAATAATGCAGGCTGTACCTTCTTTTATTTCATGCTTAAGCCATGTGCCAATTTCTGAATACAATTCTTCGTCTAATTCGAGTCTTTGACCATATGGTGGGTTTGAAATTATGAAAACTGGCTCATCTGTTTTTGTTACCTCATTAAATGGTTTACCAGATATTTCTATAAATCTTCCAAAGCTAAATTCTCTAAGGTTTCTCCTTGATTTTAATACCATTTCATCAGAAATATCTGAACCAATAAACCTACAAGGCAATTTCCTTACAATTCTGGTGGCATTATCGTAAATTTCATCCCACAATTTTTGATCGAAATTTTTAAAGTTTTTGAAAGCATAGTGCTGTCTTTCAATATTAGAAGGAATACCTGTTGCTAATAATGCGCCTTCAATTAATAGAGTACCTGAGCCACAAAAAGGATCTAATAATGTGGTTTTTCTATCCCATCCAGACATTCTGATTAAGGATGCCGCAACAACCTCGTTGATGGGGGCTTCACCAGATGCATTGCGATAACCTCTCTGAAAAAGCGGGTTTCCACTGGTGTTAACAGATATGGTAACTTGGGTGTTACTAATGTATAAATCTATGAGTACCTGAGGACGCTTAATTTCTATATCAGGCCGATCTCCAGTAAGCTCTCTAAAGTGATCAACAATGGCATCTTTAACCAATAGATAAGGGTAATGGGTATTGGTAAACAAATCAGAATAAATGGCTCCTTTTACTGCAATGGTTTTTTTTACGTCAAAATATTCAGACCATTTGATTTTAGAGGCACGGTTATATAAATCATTTTCAGTCTTAATCCTAAAACTGGCAATTTCAACCAAAATAGAGATACTACACCTAGAATGAAGATTGAGGAAATAAATATCTTTCCACGAGCCCTTAATTTGAACAGCTCGGTTGAGAGTCTCGACATCATTATATCCATATTCTATAAGTTCCTCTTTTAACGTTTCTTCGAATCCAAAAAAACATTTTAACGTAATGGTCAATTCTTTGTCAAAACCATTCTTGTTCCCATTCATTTTATCTAATTTTGGTAAAATTCTATTACAAAAGAAAGCAATTGAAAATTAGTTTCCTCTTATTCACTGTGATTTTTATTTCGGCTATTGGTTTTAGCCAGCAACGAGTAGGGCTAGTTTTAAGTGGTGGAGGGGCATCTGCCTTGGCTCATTTGGGAGTTATTAAAGCATTAGAGGAAAATGAAATCCCCATTGATTATATCAGTGGAACCTCGGCAGGAGGGCTTATAGGAGGGCTCTATGCTTGTGGTTATAGTCCTGAACAAATTGAGGAATTTGTTCTTTCAGATGAATTTCTCCTCATGGCAAAAGGTAAGATTTCAGAAAAAAACCAATTCCTTTTTCGAGATGTTGATCTGACTGCATCGGCCATAAGTTTTTCAGTTTCAAAGGACAGTATATTGCGAAAATCAATTCCCTTAAATGTGATTACTCCAACGTTTTTGGATTTTGAAATGCTTATGAAGATGGGGCATGTTAGTGCATCTTTTAACAAAGATTTTGACAGTTTATTTGTCCCTTTTCGATGTGTTGCATCTGATGTAGTAAATAAAAAAAGTATAACCTTTTCTAATGGAAATTTAAATCAGGCGGTTCGAGCCTCAATGACCTATCCATTATATCTAAACCCTATTCGTATTCATGACACCTTATATTTTGATGGTGGCTTGTATAATAATTTCCCCGCAGATGTCATGTATAGTGAGTTTGATGCAGATTATATTATTGGTAGTAATGTCTCTCAAAATGCAAACATTCCTGATGAAAGGGATATGTTTGGCGTTCTAGTGAGTATGACGACTACTCCTACAAGTTTCAATTTGCCTTGTGATGAGGGTTTGATCATATTTCCAGAGTCTAATATTGGAACTTTTGCCTTTGAAAAAATTAATGAGGCTATCGATGAGGGATACCGGGCAACAATTAAGCAAATGGATTCCATTCTTAAGCATATTGAAAAACGGGTATCTAAAGATGAACTTGAGGCGTCGAGAATAAAATTCCGGTCGAAAATCATTCCTCTAAACGTTTCAGAAGTAAATAGTTTTGAGAGGAATCATTCCAATATCTCTTTTGCACAGTCGACAATGATAAGGGAGAATAAAAGTCTTAGTTCAGATGAATTTGAAAAGCGATATTTTAGATTGAATTCCACTCCTGAAATTGCCTATATGTTTCCAAACTTCTCATTAAAGGAGGATTCAACCTTTCGTTTAGATTTAAAAGTGGATAAGTCAAAGGAATTCAAAATTGACGTTGGAGGTCATTTCTCTTCGAGACCTGTGAATACCGGTTACCTTGGTCTGACTTATCAAAATATTGGGAAATTAGCCTCTGCTATTCACGCTGAATCGTATTTTGGGAAATTTTATGGTTCGGTGAGAACAGATTTTAAAATAGATTTCCCTTCTGTTTTTCCTCTTTCTGCCAAAGCATACTTTGTAATGAATCGATGGGATTATTTTCAAAGCTTTGCTACTTTCTTTGAAGATGTGAGGCCTTCGTTTTTGGTTCAGAATGAAATGTATGGTGGTATAGGGGTTAAAACACCAGTGAGCAATAACTCTAATACGGAGCTTGATTTTAGGTTTTTTTCTCTAGAAGATGATTATTATCAGACGGATGCATTTACGAATCAAGATACTTCTGACATAACCGGATTTTCTGGATATTCATTTTCATGGGATTATGAGCACAATACTCTTAATAGAAAACAATTTGCGAATGAAGGATCCAATTTTTTATTTAAATTTCGATATGTAGATGGAGAGGAAAATACTTATCCTGGTTCAAATTCTATTTTAATAGATACCATTATGAGGCAACATAAGTGGTTTAATTTTGAAACCGAATTTCAATCTTACTTTCTCACGAATAGATTTATGCATTTAGGTTTTCATATGAAATCCATTTTCAGTACCCAGCCTCTTTTTGCAAATTACACGGCATCTTTACTTTCGATTCCTTACTTTGATGTATTGCCAGATATGAACACCTTTTTTTTACCCGAATATCGTTCTTCTCAATTCTTTGGGACTGGACTTAATGTCGTTTTTTCATTTAAGAAAAAGATTGATTTGAGATTTGATTCATACTGGTATCAACCTATCTTGAAATTATCTAAAGGTCAGAATGGTGCTTTTCAGTTTGCCAAGTTATTTAAAGATTCGAATTTTTTAATGTCATCCTCTTTGATTTATCATACGATTGTTGGGCCAATTCGAATGACTTTGAATTTTTTTCCTGAACAAAAAGATCCTTTTGCATTCCAGATAAGCTATGGATATGTTATTTTTAACGAGAAAGCAATTAGATAAAACTAAACGATAATGGAAAAAATAATTTGCGGTATTCAACAAATGGGAATTGGAGTTCCTGATGTTGAGAATTCATGGAAGTGGTATAGAAAGAATTTTGGCGTAAATGTGAAAATCTTTGAGGAAGCCGCAGAGGCACCTTTAATGACTAGATACACTGGAGGAAA
>CALKHF010000047.1 GCA_938092255.1 uncultured Flavobacteriales bacterium
TCACTGATGAGTGCTTGTTGTAATTCAGATTCAGTTCTTTCTCCTAATACCATATTCATTCTTTTATTACAGAATTCAACTGATACAGGGTCGATGTCAACACCAATTGCGTTACATCCGTTACGGGCAAAAACCTCAAGACCTTGACCGGCACCACAGTGAATATCAATACAAGTCATTCCTGGCAATGTGTATGATTCTACAAATTGTTGATACACAGCCATAGGTGCTGGTGCGTCGTGGGTAAAATCAGGGTCGTATTTTTTGTATTCGGAATCATTAACTACAGGAGTAATAATGACATTTGAGACAACAGTTTCTTCTGCTTGAACAAAAAATCTATTTGTTCCATCTTTTGCTTTGTGACTTTTCTTAACCATTTTTTTCCCTTCCTTTGTCTTTTTCATTTTGGGATTGAAATTCACTTTCGCACCTTTCATTTTACACACCAATATCGTCTCATCCACTGGTCTGAAAAAGTCTTTTAGTATTACAGGAGTTGAGTTGCTTTTGATCCAAGGACTTTTTCCAATGATTTCAACTCCTGATTCAAGTAACATCATTTCGTAACGGGTAATTACACTTTTATAACCACCCGAATATGACTCCCCAATTATAATAACGATAACTCCATTTTCATCCATAATGTCGATTAGTGCTTCAATGAATTTTTTACTGTTATCAATGTACTCTTCTACTGTAGCTTCCTGACCATATTTCATTTCACCTTGGTTTCGATATTTTTTCATCGTCCTATACGTTGGGGAGAACATTGCGATATGAGGTCGATACTTTTTAAGATTTGATAAGTCCACGCTACTTTGATTAAACACCTTAAACCAAACATCTTTATTTACTGCTTCGGCTTTGATTTTCTCTTTAGTACGCTTTTTGTCGTCTTTATCTCTGCTACTCATCATTAATTTGTATGCTGCATCAATTTTGTACGTGCCGTTATCAATACCATCAATTAAACCAAGGCTATTATCGGTTTTTTCGTAATCATACACAGACATTAACTTGCGTAATGTTCTACTTGAAAAATTAAGTCCTGAAAGCATACAAGCAATTTCAAATCTGTTCTTACCTGCGGTCCCAAATTCGTTTTCATTATCCAATTTATCCATTCCAAGCAAGTCATTTCTTTTGCCTTGGTTAGTGCCTATTAGCCCTAAGATATGTTCAATGTTGAAACATTTTTCAGATAGGTGCACCTTCGTCTTTAAATTATAAGTAATACGAGTATTTAATATTTCTGAATCAGGAATGTCAAGTACAATACAATCGAGAGATTCAAAATTTCCAGCTTCAATAGCGGAATAATAGCGATGACCGCCGTCAATAATGTAATAGATACCATCCCTCAATACAACAATCACCGCTGTCTTTTTAGGAAAGTGTTTCATTGAGAATGTAATGAATGGGTTGGGTTGGTATTTTTTGATTTTCAATACCAACGGGTGAATTCGTAATTCACATAATTTTACTCTTGTTGTTTCCATTTTTTATTTATTTTAAGTTAAAAAGTTATGTCTTTTTTATTTGGATAATAATATTTTATCCAATAATTTTTGTTAAAAAAAATGGAGTTTTACGTCCATTTTGTATCTATAAAGAACTTTTAATTAAAAGTCAACTATCACTCTATTCCCATCCAAATCAATTCCTGTTTCACCATCAGCTCCAAGATATTCGATACAGTACTGGTCCCACATCAAATAAAGGATGTGTTTTTCTATTTCTTCTAACTGATGTAATGGTATATTGCCATTAACTAATACCTTGTTCTCCGGTCCAATATTTCTTGAAAACCAACGCACTTTTTTTCCTAAATGGTCAATCCAAAATGCTCTCATTACAATATACTTTACACCAGATTTCTTATTTTTATTTAGTGTCTTATAGAGTCTTACATTGAAAATCAATAATAGTTTTTCAATTCGAATTTTATATTGGTCAATTAAATTATACAAATTGATTGGTGCAAGTTTATTGCCATCTTTATCAGTAATATCTTCTGTGGTAGACAATAAGTTTTTGAATTCTGCCTTAACCTCCTCGAACTCCAAGTTAACCTCGTCCCAAAAATCACTATTTTGTTTGTTCTTTGGTTTATGATCATCGATCCAATCCTCAAACTTGAATATATAATTCCAATTTTTATTGTAAAAGTCGTTTTTCATTTGTGTCTTTATATTTTGTGGCACAAATATAGACACAATTATTTTATGCACAAAATTTTTTTTCAACTTTTTGCAATTTCGGCAAGAAGTAAATTATTTACGGTGGTAAAACTCAACTACACCCCCCTACAAAAAATAATTTATGACTCCATGTCTTTTTCAGTTGTATGACATATTTATAGGGAAACACTTGTATGAAAGATAAAAAATCTAAAAGGGTAATCGTTCGGATAACTGAGAATCAGTTCAAAAATTTGATGGATTGTGTGATCAACGAAAATAAAAGTAGATATACAGCTTCTGATCTAATCAGAGAATCTGTAATCGAAAAATTAAATAAAATAAAAGAAGATGCTAAC
>CALKHF010000048.1 GCA_938092255.1 uncultured Flavobacteriales bacterium
GGTGAAAAGTATATGGATATTTTTGTTGCTGAGTTTGACAAAAACGGAGACCCTACCGGTGTCACCTCTATTGATGAAAATGGAATTGTAAACACCTCTGAAAATGAGGGAACGGTTTGTTTCGATAAGAAATTTAAAACCATGTATTTTACGCGTTGCCCAAGTAAGGAGCGAATGAAACTTGGTTGCGACATTTGGGTCGTGGACCTGTTGGAAGGAGAATTCACCAATGTCCGTAAAATGAATTTGAAATCTGATGAAACCATTTCAGTTGGCCATCCTTGTTTGACTCAAGATGGTAAGATGTTGATTTTTGCATCAGATATGAAATCAAGTGGAGGAGATAAATCCTTTGGTGGTCGAGACTTGTGGTATGTGACATATGATAAGAAAGCAAAAGAATGGAGTACTGAACCTAAAAATATGGGGCCTACATTTAATACTGCAGGAAATGAGTTGTTTCCATCAATTGGTAAATCGGGAAATTTTTTCTTTGCAAGTGATGGACACAAAGGAATTGGAGGATTAGATATTTTTTATTGTCGGCCTGACACGAGTTCAATGAATAAATGGTTAGTGCCCAAGAACATGGGTTATCCAATTAACTCTCCCAGCAATGATTATGCAATTACAGACCGAGGTCGTTCTGGATATTTCACCTCAGAAAGACGTCTTACTAATGGTCAAAATGCGCCAGACATATGGAGCTACGCTGTGCCTCCAAATTTATTCGATTTAAGAGTTATAGTGCATGAGTTTGGTTCTCCTAAAGATCGAATTAAAGATGCCACCGTTACCGTATCGCCAGTAGACGGCGATTCTTGGGATGGCGTTACTGATGAGAAAGGAACAACCATTAAATGGGATGTTAAAAGTGGTAAAACAAGATACATTCTTGATGACAATGAATATACTATAAACGCAACAAAAGAAGACTACCTCGTCAATAAAGAATCGGCTATCATTTCTACAGTAGGGTTGAAAGAAAGTCAAAGTTTTGTTGTTGAAATAGAATTGGTGCATATTGAAGAAGAAATTCGAACTCCTGAGGTAAGATACCCTTTAAATCAATGGACTTTTATTAATGATGAAACATGTAAGTCGAAGGATTCCCTTTTATTCCTTTCAGATCTTTTAACAAGTCATCCTACGATTACAATTGATTTGTTTTCTCATACAGATTCGAGGTCATCGGCAAGTTACAATCAGGTATTGTCTGAAAATAGAGCTAAAGCGGTTTATAAATTTTTAGTTGAAGAAAAAGGAATCGACCCTAGAAGAATACAGCCTATAGGAAAAGGAGAAGCCGAGCCAGCGACTTGGATTAATGAGAATGGGGAAGAAATAGTTTTAACCGAAAAGTACATCAATAAATTCCGTACTAAAGACAAGGTGAAGTTTGAAATGCTTCATCAAATAAATCGTAGAACGACGGCGCGTATAACAAGTCAAGATTTCGACCCGAACACATCACCAGAGGCTAATCCTGAATGGATGGAGTTCAAGCCTTTAAAGTAGATTCAAAACAGCTCATACAAAGAAATTCATGAGAAGAACCATTCAAAAAATCCTCTTTTTTTTTGAAATGCAATCTTATGGTGTTTGTGAATGGTGGGCTCGAAAACTTGGAATTCGAACAACAAAAGTTCGATTGGGATTCATTTATTTTTCGTTCGTAACTTTAGGTTCACCTTTATTACTTTATCTCATAATGGCTTGGCTTTTAGAACATAAACATTATTTTACATTTAGGTCAAAGAGAAAAAGAAGCATTTGGGAGTTATGAGAATTCTTATTACCGGAAGTAATGGATTATTGGGGCAAAAATTGGTCGGCCAGCTTTCAAAAAACGAAAAGCTAAGTTTTCTCGCTACCTCAAAAGGCGAAAATAGGAATCCCTCTTGTCCTTCAGAAAATTATAGTTCTCTTGACATTACAAATTCGGATGAAGTACTAAAAACAATAACGGCATATTCTCCAGATTATATTATTCATACCGCTGCCATAACCAATGTTGATTATTGCGAATTAAATCAGCTCGAATGTGAAAGGGTAAATGTTGGTGGCACGAAGAATCTTTTTGAATCCTCAAAAAAAATAGGTGCTCATTTCCTTTTTCTTTCAACGGATTTTGTTTTTGATGGTGAAGAAGGAAACTATAAAGAAACAGATCATCCAAACCCACTGAGTATTTATGCAGAATCTAAAAGGGATGGAGAACTTCTCTTGATACAATCTAATTATTCAAATTGGTCCATTGCACGTACAATTATAGTTTTTGGTGAAGGTCAGAATCTATCTAGATCCAATATCGTTCTTTGGGCAAGGGAGTCTTTATCTTTGGGAAAAACACTTAATATCATTGATGATCAATTTCGTTCACCGACTTGGGCTGATGATTTGGCGTGGGGTTGTATTCAAATATGTGAGCAAAACCGAAAAGGTATTTATCATCTTTCAGGCCCAGAAACTATGTCAATTTATGAGCTGGTAATTCGAATAGGTCGTTTTTTTAAATTGGATACATCCTCTATTAATCGGACCGACAGTAGTTCTCTAAATCAAGCTGCAAAAAGACCGCCGAAAACTGGATTTGATTTGTCAAAATCAAAAAAGGACATAGGATATCAACCCAAAACGTTAGAGGAGAGCCTTCATCTTTTATCGTAAGACTAAAAAGACTATCTTCGAAACGAAATTTATTTACCTTAAAGACTAAATTAGATTACATGAAAAAAGCATTCTTTATTTTACTTTCGACATTAATGCCCTTTATTTCATTGGCGTCGGAGAAAGGAATAGATCAGAAAATCGATGAAGCATTTAAACCCATCTCTGAATTCATTTCGGGAATTATCTTTTTTGAAGTTTTTGGGGCACCTTTTGTCCTAATCCTTTTGGTTGTCAGTGCCTTATTTTTTACACTTTACTTTGGTTTTCCAAATTTTAGATATTTTGGAAAAGCCATTAATGTAGTAAGGGGTAAATATGACCATGTTGACCATCAGAGCTCGGGAAATCCAAATTTGGCTATAGATGGAGATATTAAGGACACAATAAAGAATGAGAGTAATGAAGGAGAGGTAACGCATTTTCAAGCTCTAGCAACAGCGGTATCAGGAACAGTAGGAAATGGCAACATCGCAGGTGTTGCATTGGCCATTGCATTGGGAGGTCCTGGAGCCACATTCTGGATGATAGTATGCGGATTATTAGGAATGTCTTCGAAGTTTGTTGAGTGTACATTAGGTGTGCAATATCGAGATGTTGATAAGGACGGGACAGTATATGGAGGCCCAATGTATTATCTGAGTAAAGGATTAAAAGAAAAAGGCTTTGCTACCTTGGGAAAGATAACGGCAGTATTATTTGCCATATTTTGTATTGGAGGCTCATTTGGTGGTGGTAATGCTGCACAAAGTAACCAAGCAACAATCGTATTAAAAGACTTAATGGGTCTTAGTAGCACCAGCGCAGGAGCCGTTATTGGTGTTGTCTTGGCTTTAATTATAGGTGTGATCATCATAGGTGGAATAAAACGGATTGCGTCTGTTACAGAGAAAGTTGTTCCTTTTATGGCCGTTATGTATTTATTGGCCTGTTTGTATATCATTTTTACAAATTTCTCATTTATCGATGATGCCTTTTCTTTAATTTTCTCTGAAGCGTTTAATCCAAAAGCAATAGGAGTTGGAGGTGTGATTGGAGTGCTGTTGGTTGGATTCAAGAGAGCGGCCTTTTCAAATGAAGCGGGTGCTGGATCGGCATCAATTGCCCACTCAGCCGTAAAAACAAAATACTCGGCATCAGAAGGATTAGTTGCCTTGCTTGAGCCATTTATAGACACAGTTGTAATCTGTACGATGACAGCTTTAGTAATTATTATTTTCAATTTTGGTGGAGAGACTGGGAAACAACAATTTCAATATGGAAAAGTTGAAGTTCAGGAAGAATTTCAGGGCATATCGATTAATGGGAAAATATTAAAAGTAGAAAAAGACACCATTAATTACAATGATTTGCTTATCCCAAAGGGAAAAAAGGGATATTTAATTCCTCTTTCTGAATCTAAAGACTCTTTATTTAAAATTGACAATTATGCCACTATAAATGGTCTACATTTCAAAAAAGAGGGTAAAGATTACATTGTTGGAGGTAAGAAACACAAAAGTTTTAAGGGAAAGGTCATGATTGACGGAAAGCTATACGAAGGCGCGGGAATTACCACACAAGCATTTGCCGAATATATTCCTTTTTCAAAATGGTTTTTAACAATAGCAGTGGTGTTGTTTGCTGTGTCAACCATGATCTCATGGTCTTATTACGGACTACAGTCATGGAAGTATCTATTTGGGAGAGGAAAAGGTGCTGATATGGCTTACAAGCTGCTCTTCCTTCTTTTTGTTGTGATAGGTGCTTCCGCCAGTATGAGCTCTATTTGGGACTTCTCAGATGCCATGATTTTTGCGATGGTCTTTCCAAATATGATTGGTTTGTTCTTCTTGTTCCCAGTAGTTAAAAAACAGCTTTCGAGGTATTTGGAAGCCATTAAATCATCTAAGGGGCCAGTAGAGGACTAGCTGACCGTAAATTGAAATTTTATAAAAGAGGCATTTTATATTTCTAAACGTAAACGAAGAGGAGTCATATTATTCTTTTTGTTTGGTATGGCAATATTACTAATCCCTAGAGCCTTACTTTATTTTAGTGACGATCCCAAACCAATCATTAACTCCGAACACGTGAAGCGGTTTGAATCAAAAAAATCAGTCATCGAAAAAAAAGAAGCCAAGAAAAAGTCTTTGGCAAAAAAGTATTTTGCGCCGTCCTGTAGGTTTAATCCAAATGAATATTTACTTAAAGATTGGATGGCTTTGGGGCTTTCGAAGAAACAAGGTCAATCCATAGTAAATTTCATTAAACGGGGCATTCATTCGAATAAGGATTTAGAAAAAATATACGTTCTGCCCGCGGAGGTTTTCTATTTGCTTAAAGATTCCACATTTTACCCAGAGGAAATCGTAATTCAAAAAGAGAAATATAAACTCGATACTTTTACTAAACTGGAACTTTTAGATATCAATTTAGCATCAAAAGAAGACCTGATTGAATTAAAAGGAATTGGAGAGTTTTATGCAAAGCAAATCATAAAATACAGAGAAGAACTTGGGGGATTTGTATTCATTGAACAGCTTCTTGAGGTTTGGAAGATGCGTTTAGAAACTTATCAAAAGGTGACTCCTCAAATCACACTTAATATACACAACATTGAAAAAATAAACATTAATACATGCACAATTGATGTCTTGAAAAAGCACCCTTATTTGGATTATTATCAAGCCAATTCCCTCATTAAAATGAGAATGCAAAGAGAAAAGTTTTCTGAAATCATTGAGATTCTAGATTCCAAATTGATTAATGAGGAAGAATTTGAGAGAATCTCTCCGTATTTAAGCCTCTAAGTAATTGAAAATTGATTTTATAAATTTATTAGGTATTTATTCCAAATCCTCATAAAGCTTGGTTAAATTTGCAACATGACATTGGAAGAAAATTTAAAATCTGTAATACGTGATGTTCCTGATTTTCCAAAACCAGGCATTCTCTTTAAAGATATTTCTACGATCATGCTAGATGCTGAACTTTCGCGAAAAGTCTTAGCGAAACTAAAAGAGCTGTATCAAAACCAACCAATTGATGCTGTTGCAGGAATTGAAAGCAGAGGTTTTCTTTTTGGCTATCCATTGGCGATGGAACTTGGTGTCCCATTCATTCTCATCCGAAAACAAGGAAAGCTTCCGTATAAGAAGATGAGCCATTCGTATGAACTTGAGTATGGAAGGGCAGTCATTGAAATGCATGAAGATGCAGTAAAAACAGGTCAAAAGGTACTTATACATGATGACCTTTTGGCTACAGGGGGTTCTGCCGCCGCCGCTTCAGAGCTTATCAAAAAGTGTGGAGGTTCCGTTTTTGGATTTAATTTTTTAGTAGTATTGGAATTTCTAAAAGGAGAACAGAAACTAAAAAATCATTCCTCTAATATTATTAATTTAGTGCACTATTAATTTAGAAAAAAATCAATCAATCAATATGAATTTTGAGCTTAATGAAAATCAGTTAATGATTTCACAAATGGTCCGAGACTTCTCCGAAAAAGAGATACGTCCGTATCTTAATAAATGGGATAGTGAAGAATTCTTTCCTGTCGACACGATGAAAAAAATGGGAGAGCTCGGACTACTAGGTATTTTTGTTCCAGAGGAATATGGAGGATCCGGATTTAGTTATTTTGAATATGCTACCGCTCTTATGGAATTGGGTAAGGTTTGCGGTGGAGTAGGACTGAGCGTTGCTGCTCACAACTCACTATGCACTGGACATATTTTGTATCATGGAAATGAAGCTCAAAAGAAAAAATATCTTCCGAAACTTGCTAGTGGAGAATGGATTGGTGCTTGGGGATTAACTGAGGCCAATACGGGTTCTGATGCAATGCGCATGGAAACCACAGCAGTTCAGGATGGAGATGAATGGCTGCTGAATGGAACAAAAAATTGGATTACTCATGGTCTTTCAGGAGATGTTGCTGTTGTATTGATTCGAACAGGAGATTTATTAGACAGTAATGGTATTACTGCATTTATTGTAGAGAAAGGTACGCCTGGGTTTTCTGCTGTGAAAATAAAAGACAAATTGGGGGTGCGGGCAAGTGAAACAGCAGAGCTTATTTTTGACAACGTGCGTATTCCAAAAGAAAATGTAATTGGCAATGTGGGAGAAGGATTTAAGCAAGCAATGAAGGTTCTTGATGGAGGCCGAATTTCCATAGCCTCTTTGAGTTGTGGAGTCGCCAGAGGTGCATATGAGGCATCGGTTCAATACGCTAAAGAAAGAGAACAGTTTGGAAAACCAATTGGCAAATTTCAAGCAATCGCTTTTAAGCTGGCTGATATGGCCACTGAAATAGAAGCAGCAGAACTTTTAACTTTTCAAGCAGCATATCTAAAAAACAATAAAAAACCAGTCACAAAAGAGGGAGCTTATGCAAAGTATTTTGCCTCTGAAGTATCCG
Organism: uncultured Flavobacteriales bacterium; assembly: GCA_938092255.1. Classification (GTDB taxonomy): domain Bacteria; phylum Bacteroidota; class Bacteroidia; order Flavobacteriales_D; family Crocinitomicaceae; genus UBA952. The sequence continues at coordinate 7,076 of CALKHF010000048.1, forward strand.
TGAAATGCGGCAATGAGGCGGTACAGATTATGGGAGGATATGGATATACCAAAGAGTATCCAGCAGAAAAGTTTTTGCGAGACTCTAAGCTTATGACAATTGGTGAAGGGACGTCGGAGATTCAGAAAATTGTAATTTCAAGAGAAATTTTGAAATAATTTGTTGGAACATTTATAAAATAGCTTATCTTTGCAGTCCGATATAAATTAAAATATCCGTTTATTATGTTAATTATACCAATAAAAGAAGGCGAAAACATCGAAAGAGCTTTAAAAAAGTACAAGAAGAAATTCGAAAAAACCAAAGTAATGTTACAATTACGTGGAAGAAAAGAATTTGAAAAGCCTTCAATTACAAGAAGACAGCAAGTGATTCGTGCTTCATACAAGCAAAGAATGCAATCATTAGAAGGGTAACCTTCTTCGAAAATACACGTTAAAGAAAGGAGTCAAAAGACTCCTTTTTTTATGTTCGATAAATTCATCTCATATCTTCAATTTGAAAAGCGATATTCTAATCATACGGTATTGGCGTATCGACAAGATCTTGATGCGTTTAAAGAGTTCGCTGAGTTAGAGAAAATTTCTGAGTTTTCGGATTTATCTTCATCTTTTATAAGGTCGTGGATTGTTTATCTCATTGAAGGTGGGATGAAAAATAAATCTGTGAATAGAAAACTCGCTTCATTAAGAACATTTTATAAGTGGCTTCGAAAGGAAGGGGTGGTGGACCATTCACCTATGTCAAAAGTCAAAGGACCCAAAAGTGAAAAACACTTGCCTGTTTTCGCGAAGGAATCTGAACTTTCATTGCCTAATATGGAACATTTGTTCACTGAAGATTTTAATGGACAGCGCGATGCATTAATGTTAGAGTTGTTTTATCAAACTGGAATTCGATTAAGTGAATTAATTGGATTGAGGATCGATGATGTGAATGGAAATCAAATTAAGGTTCTAGGAAAAAGAAATAAAGAACGAATCATTCCTATTTCTGATGGTCTTGTCAAACAGATTGAATTATATACAATCTCTAGAAAAGAAGTCGCAAAGAATAATAATTTTCTCCTCGTGCTTAATAGTGGCAATAAACTATATCCAACCTTTGCATATAGAAAAATAAATTATTATCTTGGAGAGATAACGAGTTTAGATAAAAAGAGTCCACACATATTACGACACACTTTTGCAACGCATATGCTGAACAGAGGAACAGGTTTGGAAACGCTTAAGGATTTATTAGGCCATGCCAATCTTGCAGCCACGCAGGTTTATACGCACAACTCGTTTGCGCAGTTAAATTCGATTTATTCACAAGCTCACCCGCGTGGGCATAAAACCAATTAAACATGGATACTCAAATGCATGCCATTCATTTCAAAGCAGATCAGAAATTATTGTCTTTCATTCAAGAGAGGCTCAATAAACTAGAACAATTTAATGACCAAATCGTGTCTGCCGAAGTTTATTTAAGACTTGATAAGGACCGCGAGAAAGAGAATAAAATTGCTGAGATTAAATTGCATGTGCCAGGAAAAGATATGTTCGCGAAGAAACAATGCAAAAGCTTTGAAGAGGCTACAAATGTTGCCGTAGAGGCGCTGAGAAGACAAATCATCAAGGAAAAAACAAAATAGCTTATTCATTCTTGTTGCTTTAATGAGAAAATCACTCTTATTTTTCATTGTTCTTTTTTTTGTTTTTTTTGCTGATTCGCAGGAATTAACAAAAAATGAAAAGGAACTCTATAAATTGATAATGGAATATAGAAAGAGTAAGAAGCTTCCAGTAATTCCATTGTCAAAATCATTAATTATTGTGGCTCAAATACATAGTCGTGATTTGGCTCAATATCATCCTGATAAAGGATTATGTAATGCACATAGTTGGTCTAGTCATGGAGAATGGGAGTCGTGTTGTTATACTTCGGATCATGCAAAAGCAAGTTGCATGTGGAACAAACCTAAAGAATTGACAAATTACAAGTATCCCGGCTATGAAATAGCTTGTGTTGGAACAGAGACGCTCAGTCCAAAAGAGGCGTTGGATAATTGGAAAACAAGCCAAGCGCACAACAATGTGATTATTAACGGAGATATTTGGGATTCGAAATGGGAAGCCATCGGTATTGGTATGCATAATGGATATGCAACCGTGTGGTTTGGACATTATCCAGATCCTTAATTAAGTACCTCTTTATTAATCAGTTCTAGATAATCTATTTTCCGTCCAGTTAGTCGATGAATCAACTCTATTCTATTGTGATTATTCAATATCATGAGATCTTCTATTACACCATAAGACTCCATGTAGCTATTATAAAAAGAGTGAATCCTTCCTCTAGAAAGGCCTTCAATGTACTCAATCACTTGTTTTTCTTGAACATGATCAGAAGCATTAAGATCTATTGATTTTTCATTGAAATTATCATGCACGTATTCACATAGATATTCAGCACATTCTTTTAGGGATTGTTTCTTTATTTGAGTAGGGATGTATTCGTTTCCAATGTCTCGGACAAGCAATTCATCAAAACCCATTAAGTATTCTCTGAAATTTTCGTCATCAGTAAGTAGCTTCATAATTTGTAGTTTAAATTACAAAGCAATACTTCAAGGCCGTAATCTTTTTACGGACATGCAAGAAGTATCAAATTTACTTGATCGTATATGTTGCCCCAATCACAATTCCTCCAGAAACGGCTTGTGTTGGTTGATGGGAGTCATACAAAATTGAAGATGGAGGGTTATCTTCACTCCCTAAGGAGTAACCATATCCATCAACGCCCATTAAGTCACCAAAGCTATATTGAAGCCTGATTCCAATCAATACACCAACTGGAAAATCTTCTCCTAAAGGTATTTTGGCACCAAAACCTAAAACTCCGGATAGATAAGAGCCATTGTATTCCTCAGAAACATCTTTTTCACTTTCATAAGTTCCAATAGGAGTTGTTCCGGATCTCGTATAGGTAGCCGATGAAATATTTGTAAGCTGAGGTCCAAACTCAATATATGAGCCCCCTTCGCTTTGAAATTTTAATAACAATGGAATCTGCAATGTTTTTAGGTTGACATTTGAATTATAAGTATCTAGAGTTGAATTCAGAATGGGGTCAGTAATCACACCTTCATATGCACCGTTGTGTACTGCATAATTAAATTCTATTCCTAGACCAATAATACCCGTATAAACATTAGCAGCAATACCATAAGTAGATCCCCATCCCATCGCATAGTCTTGGCTTGCACCAAGGTCAGATATGTTTTTATTTAACAACCAAGTCGAATTTGCTGACCCTTTGGCTTGTACATCGATTGCGAATTGCGAAAAAGTTGTTGTAATGCCACAAGTTAGGGCAATAATAAATAGGAGAATTTTCATTTTAATTTTTTTTTCGATCAAAAATAAGGAAAACAAATCAAAATGTAAAAGAGAATTCGTCCAATAATGATTTTATTTTTTGAGCTGAAAAAAGCTCGAATAGGTTTTCTCTATTCCACTGATGTTTAGAACATAGAAATAGGTGCCCTCTGTTAGATCTCCTCCTGTCCAAGAATTGTCATATGATTCCGCATAGAAAACAAGATTCCCCCAGCGATTAAATATAAAAAGTTCATTTTCGGGGTAAAACTCTAGGTATCGAAATTCAAGTTTATCATTAATATTATCGTCATTTGGGGTAATAACATTGATATTTTGCAACTCTGCTGGAACGACCAACAAGGTCTCACAAATGAAATCGGTACAGCCATCGACATCTATAATATTTAGACAGATTTCATAGGTTCCTGGAATTGAAAATGAACTGAGATACAAGCTGTCAGAGGACATATCGAAACCATCAAGGGTCCAACTCCAAGAATTGACAGAGTTTACATATGTTGATGAAATATCGGCTGTCTCGAGATCTAAATTAACAACCAATGGATTAGAGCTAAATTGAATTTGAGCTTGAGGATTTGGAACCACAGAAATATTGATTTCTGTGGTGTCTGAAAAACAATCGTCAAGAGACGAATAAGCATAATATGTTTGATCAATTGGGCTTTGACCGTTATTTTCAGCCAATAAAGAAAAGGCTCCAAAACCATTAAGATCATTACCATAATATTGAACGACACTTCCATCTAGGCAACTGCTTAGTCCAATATCAATTGACTCTCCACTACAATAAACTTCTTCATAGTCTGTTTCAACATTTGGCGCAGGATCAATAGGCTTTGAATTGTTGGGTATATTTAAAATACTTTGTCCACAAGCATCTGTGATTACAGGAGGAGGAACAACCAACTCAGTGTAATTTTCATCACAATAAATGGGACAATCAGGAATGGTTAAAGTAAAAATATTATTGGTGGCACCAGCCCCACATCCTGTATTTTCTCCAATTGTAATTACCTCAGTTGTCCATGGATGGGTAAAGGTATATGGCGCAACACCATATCTTGCATAGCCTGTTGCATTAAAGGTACACGTATTTGCGCAAATGGATGATTGAGAAACATAAAATTCATTCCCATAAACCTCAGGGGTTTTCCCATAGACTACAACCCTAAAAGGCCAGTCAGTAATGTCATCGTAAAAAACATATGAGGTATTACACCCTGTGCCAAAATCTCCTCGAGCCAAATTCATCGTAACATAAACAGATGTATCATTACAAGATTCGGGAAAGCAACAGACCAATGGATTTTTTAAATCAAAACTATCTAAATACGCTGTACCTGGTAAATCAGCAGTAGGCCCTGTAATGGTGAAGTTTTGAGATACCGAACAAGAAGTACTAAAATTCATGACCCCATCACTCATTACAGCTGGTGAAAAAGGACTAGCATAAAAACTTGCTGTGATGAAAAAACCACTAACTGTAACTCCTGCGGGAATAATCACTTGAATACTATCAGAATTGTAATTCGGCAGCAGGCATGAAGGCATATCACCACCGTTCCATTCAACCGCTGGCCCTGAGATTTCAGGATCAATAATAACTGGATAAACTCTATCTTCACTTTCAAGCCAACCATTCGGTATACATGATTGGAGCTCGATACCATTACCTCCATTAACAATCCTATAGCCTCCTAGAGTGTACTTCTTTTGTAAGTCAAAGCAGAGCAAAGGTTTTATTTCAGCAACTTGATAACCATCTTTGTTTATTACTGCTATACTGCCGAATATTATACCATCTTTTGTGTAAGACTTGTTTTGCATTGCAACCAATTGGCAATCCGAAGGAAGATCAATGGACTCTGAAATAATGAAATTTGATTCATCTCCTTCGATATATTCGTTTAATCGATAGGCATATTTTATTTTATTTTCAGAAAAAACAACCTGTTTATCTATCCCATTAAAATAGTTTTTGAAAAAAGCAGTATTGTTTTGAAGCTCAAATTTCACATCTGCTTTTTGATTCAATACAGAGGTGTTTTTACCAATGGTAATTCTATTGTTTTTTTTGTCGAGGCTTAAAGATAGACTACCATCATTATTTAAATAAGTAGGATAGGGTTGTTGATTTGCAACATATCCTTTATTCGCTTTTTTAAGTTTGGGGTTGATTCTTTTAAGAATGCCATTTTCGTAATAGTGTATAACCCTTGAGGAATATTCTGCTCGGATATCTCCTTTTGAATTTTTAAAAAACGCAGATGTCAGAGTACGATCTTTTATTATTTCCTGCCAATCATTTTTATATTCAAGAATCTCTTGAGTTTTCTCTATTTCTTGATCCGAAATTAACTTGGTTTGAATGGACCAGGGTTGAAAATTGATTTTTTGAGCCAACAAAGAAGGGCCAAGCATCAAAAGTCCATATAAAATAAGCGTTTTTTTCATGTTACAGGGTCTAACGAATATAGTTAAAATTAAAACGAAAAAAACTCACACGTGATTATGGCATTCAAACACTGCCTATTTCACGTTTAGAATAAAACTTTTTTAGATTTGAGGATTGAACGCTCAATGGCATCCCAAAGTAAAATTCTTTGATTCAATGCTTGTTTCGATATGTCAATAACTTCCTGGCATTTGACCGAATCATCTCCGCACATCACTTCAATCATCTTTAATGATAGTGGACCATGTTCATCTCCATCTAGCTCAATATGACGATCTAGATAGTATCTCAATTTATTATACTGAATATTGTCAGCGTCTGCTTTTTTTAGAATTTCAATAAACATATCAGGAATTACATCTTCTCGACCAAAAGTAAATGCTGCGGCAATACAGTGACCTTTTCCAGAGTCAATCACTTCAAAAGTGAATTTCACAAAATCTTTAACTGTATTATCGATTTCCAAACTTTCAAGTGCCTCTTGAACAGATGATCCAAGCTCAAGGTTTACGATGAAGTTTTTCATTTGAGAATCATCAGCGCCAATTTGCCTCATAGCGTCTAGGTACATTTCAAAATGGCTCTTTGCTTCACCTTTTTCATTAATATCACTTTCTTCTGCATGAACAATTTCATTAATGAATCTGGATAAAGAAGCTTTTGGCCTCGGGGTCCAAGGAATAGAAGTATTTGTAAGCTCATTTTGTAGCGCTTTGAGCAAGGACATGAAATCCCAAACTGCAAAAACATGCATAGACATAAATGTTTGAATGTCCTTAACACCGTTTAGTTGTTGATAAAGCTTGTGATTTTGCAATTTTTCTCTAAAAGGAAGCAGTTGTGCCTCCATCAATTCGACCTGTGACATATTTTAATTCTTATTCGCGATTCATTCAATATTCATTGAACGAGGATACAAAAATAACCAAGATTACTTGATTTTTGTTCTAAGAGTTCTTTATAGAATTCATCGAACACTTATTTTTTTTACTTCGAGGAATGAATTATTTTGCAGTTGAACAAAATAAGTTCCTGAAGAAAGGTGACTCAAACGCATTAGTGAAAGCTCGTTTTGGGTTGTGAACTGATGCAATAGTTTTCCGTGAATATCAGATAAAGCGATCTTGCTATTTGGCTGACATTTAATGTAAAGAATGTCATAAGTTGGATTGGGATAGACATTAAATTCAGAATTCATTTCATTCACAGAAAGATCTGTATCATTCGCGCAATCACCAGGCATATTACTATCCATCCAATTCAGCCTATTCGTGATCCAATTGATCATTGTGCTGATTTCTTCTTCGTATGATTGTGGTATTGGTTGTGGTTCAATCCAAATAGATTCTCCAATAAACTCATCCCATTTTTCAAAATTTCTTTGAATGGCTTGTGATAAATATGTGGTGTCTTCAAGAATCCAATTGACCACACTATCGGTATGCATAAATGTAGACCGAAATTCTGTCCAACGGCAATTTAATCTATTTTGAAAGATAGGGTCCTCCATCATATTCTGCCACCACATAGGCATGGATTCCAAATCCCAGCAATCCTGATTTTGTAGATAGGTCCATCCTGTATAGATATGATTTGAGCATACCAAAGAAACCCCATAGGTTTGATCAAAGTCCCATATGGGGCCTGCCACAAGCTTTCCTCCTTTACTGTCCTTATCTTTGTGAACATAAGAGCTTAGCTTATATCCATCCGAATTTTTACTGAATTCATTAATCAATAAAAAATCTGTAAATGAATTTAGGTCAATATAATCAGTGTATCGATTTCCCAGACTATTCATATAATCATTTGCATATAAGGCTTCTTCAAATTCTGCCATCCAATCTTGAATATAGGCTGCTTGTTGGGGTTTAATTTTATTTGCTTTGGGATAATACCATTGATAAAACATAGGGTTCCCCCCTTGAGAGTTGTAATTGGATTCAAAGCCTTGAGCGTCATCCAACCAGTCCATTCTCAAAATATATCCACCAGTTAAGGAATCTCCTGCCAAATCATCTTCGTCTAGCTTTGCGATATCCACTCGGTCATTATCACGCTTGATTTTCTCGACTAAAATATAGATCCCGCGGTAGTCACCGTTTAAAATGAGCTCCACATATTTCCATTCTGAGGCATACTGACCCATTCGTTGGGCCAAATAAAAGCTCATAGGAATTCGTACTTGAGATTTGTCGATAACCATGGCATGCAAAATCCAGTCTTCTTCGCTACCCATATCAAAAAGGTTCACGGATGTGTCAAGGTTTGATGAAGTTCTTAATTCAAGAGAATAGGTTTTTTTATCAAACCCCTGTGTTGAATTCCCTCTGGTTTCAATACCGATATTTCCATTGTAATGATTAAATGGGTCGGTAACTGAATTAATGCCTCCATTGACATCATAAATGATGCCCATTGTGCCGTTTATCTTTGGCTCATCTGGAATCTCTTCATCGTCAGTTTCTATACTTATAATGGGAAGATTACTACTGCTTAATTGCGCATGACTGAGTTGAGCAGAAATAAAAAGGAGGCAAATTGAAAATAAAGGTTTAAAAATCATTGAATGGAAGTTTAGGTACGATCAAAACTAAATTATATCAATCAAATAAAAGAACGTATCATTTCTTAACTTGTTGTATAAGTCAAAGATCAATTCAATTTTTTTAAAAACATGATTTTTGTCATATTTTTTTCAATTCAGCCGAAATATATTTGTACCAAGAATGAAGAATTATAACACCATAAAAAGAATTATTGAAATTGTTGCCGTGGGCAATTGATCTTTGGATGGTATTTAAAATAGGTTTAAGCCGTCCGAAAGGATGGCTTTTTTTATACGTGTAAAATAGAAAAAAGAGATATGTATTACAACAACAACACAATCGTATTTTTAGATGGGAAATGGGTTAAGGCATCCGAAACAACTTCTTCCCTTTATGGTCAAACCTTGCACTATGGGATTGGGGTATTTGAGGGGATCCGCTCATATAAAACGGAGGATGGGAACAAAATCTTTAAAGCAAAGGAGCACTATGAGCGCTTGCATTATTCAGCACGTAAAATGGAAATTGATTTGCCTTATACGGTGGAGGAGCTTATAGACTTATCTTATGAGTTGTTAGATAGAAATCAACTAGGTGATGCTTATTTACGTCCCCTGGTTTATCTCGGGGAGAACATGTCCTTACAAACGGAGCACGAATCACATGTGTTGTTGAGTGCATGGGAATGGGGAAGGTATTTGGGAGACAAACAACTTGATGTGATGACCTCAGAATTTCAAAGGCCAAATCCCAAGTCATGTTTTGTAGAGGCTAAAGTTACTGGGCATTATACCAATTCTATATTAGCGACGAATCAGGCGAAAAGAGCCGGCTATGATGAAGCTTTATTACTTGATATGAATGGTTATGTTGCCGAAGGGTCCGGGGCAAATTTCTTTTTTGAAAAAGACAATGTGTTGTATACAGCACCCAAAGGAAACATCCTACAAGGGATTACAAGACAAACTATTTTCGAGCTGGCAGAAGAGCTTGGATTTCAGGTAGTAGAGAAATATTTTACACCGACTGAAGTTTATGATGCTGACGGCGCCTTTTTTACGGGAACTGCTGCAGAAGTAGCAGGCATAAGAAGTCTGGATTGTAAATTTTTCAAAATGCCCTGGGAGCATACCTTGGGATATGAGCTGTCGAGAGCATACCAAAACAGGGTACAGAAAAAAGAATACAAAAATTTTGAATTGGTATAGTATGAAACTGAATAAATATAGTCAACGCGTAACACAGGATGATTCGCAACCCGCAGCGCAGGCCATGCTACATGCAATCGGGCTTACAGTAGATGATTTTAATAAACCGCTTGTGGGAATAGCAAGTACGGGATATGAAGGAAACCCTTGTAACATGCATCTTAATGAGTTGGCAAAGCTTGTAAAATCTGGAACTGAAAACAAAGAGCTTGTTGGATTGATTTTTAATACCATAGGTGTGAGTGATGGAATATCCATGGGAACTCCGGGAATGCGATTTTCCTTGCCTTCAAGAGATATTATTGCTGATTCGATGGAAACAGTTGTAGAAGGCATGTCCTACGATGCATTGGTTACGGTTGTGGGTTGTGATAAGAATATGCCGGGTGCTTTAATCGCGATGCTTAGATTGAATCGACCTAGTGTTTTACTTTATGGTGGAACAATTTCTTCTGGCTGCCATGAAGGTAAGAAACTGGATGTGGTATCTGCATTTGAAGCATGGGGACAGCGCAATGCAGGAACAATCACTGAGTCGAAATACAAAAAAATCATCAAAGAGGCTTGTCCAGGAGCAGGAGCTTGTGGTGGGATGTATACGGCCAATACGATGGCAGCAGCCATTGAAACCTTGGGCATGTCTTTGCCTTATAATTCTTCAAATCCGGCAATGAGTGAGGCCAAGCGAGAGGAGAGCACTGCGGCAGGTGAGGCTTTAAGATACCTCATAGAAAAAGACCTCAAACCTAAAGACATTGTGACCAGAAAGTCAATTGAAAATGCCATACGTTTGGTTACTGTATTAGGTGGATCAACAAACGCGGTATTGCATTTTTTGGCCATTGCTGATGCTGCGGAGATTGACTTCACATTGGATGATTTTCAGCGAATTTCTGATGAAACGCCATTTCTTGCGGATCTTAAACCAAGCGGTAAATATTTAATGGAAGACCTTCACGATGTAGGAGGTATTCCAGCAGTATTGAAATACATGCTGAGCAAAGGTATGCTCCATGGTGATTGTTTAACAGTAACTGGAAAAACATTGGCTGAAAACCTTGCAGATGTTCCGGGCCTTCGTCCTGGTCAGAAAGTATTGAAAACGACAGAAGATCCGATCAAGGAAAGCGGCCACATTAGAATACTAAAAGGAAACCTTTCTCCTGATGGTGCAGTGGCTAAAATAACGGGAAAGGAAGGGCTTTCTTTCAGTGGAAAAGCAAAAGTGTACAATTCTGAATATGCTGCAAATGATGGTATACGAAATGGAGAAGTTCAAAAAGGAATGGTTGTGGTCATTCGTTATGAAGGCCCACAAGGAGGGCCAGGAATGCCAGAAATGTTAAAACCAACTGCTGCCATAATTGGATCAGGACTAGGAAATGATGTCGCTTTAATAACAGATGGGAGATTCTCTGGAGGGACGCATGGATTTGTGGTTGGACATATTTCTCCTGAAGCACAGCAAGGGGGACCTATTGCCTTAATTAAAGATGGTGACCAGATAATTATTGATGCGGTTTCAAATACTATAAATGTTGACGTGTCAGATGAAGAGCTAAGCGCTAGGAGATTAAGCTGGGTAAAACCCAAATTGAAGGTGTCAAGAGGATCATTATATAAATATGCAAGAATGGTTTCATCTGCATCGGAAGGGTGTGTAACGGATAAATTTTAAAAATGGAAACAGTCGAATATAAATCAAATCAAAAGACCAAAACCCAGCAAAAAATGAATGGAGCTCAAGCGGTTGTTCATTCACTATTGGCGGAGGGAGTTGACCTGATATTTGGATACCCTGGAGGAGCAATTATGCCCGTTTATGATGCTTTATATGACTATGAGAATGAGCTAACCCACATACTTGTTAGACATGAGCAGGGAGCAACGCATGCGGCACAGGGATATGCCCGTGCCTCTGGAAAGGTTGGGGTATGTATAGCGACATCAGGCCCAGGAGCCACAAACTTAATCACGGGAATTGCAGATGCACAGATTGATTCTACACCTATGGTATGCATCACAGGACAGGTAGCAAGTCCTTTACTTGGCACAGATGCCTTTCAAGAAACGGATGTTATTGGTATTTCGATGCCTGTTACCAAATGGAATTGTCAGGTCACGAAAGCATCAGAAATTCCGGGAGCCATAGCCAAAGCATTTTACATTGCTCGTACGGGAAAGCCTGGTCCTGTCTTGGTTGATATCACAAAAGATGCACAATTTGAGATGCTTGAATTCAGCTATAAAAAATTCAAGGGAATGAGGAGCTACGTGACCTGTCCAGCATTGAATTTGACTAAGGTTCAAGAAGCTGCAAAAATCATTAACTCAGCAAAACGTCCATTGGTTTTATTTGGGCAGGGGGTGATTCTTTCTGGAGCTGAAAGTCAATTTCAGAATTTTATAGAAAAGGCAGGTTTACCTTCAGCATGGACAATTATGGGCTTGTCAGCATTGGATTCAGATCACTATTTAAATGTTGGGATGCTGGGAATGCACGGCAATTATGCACCCAATAAACTCACCAATGAGTGTGATGTATTAATTGCAGTAGGGATGCGTTTTGATGATCGTGTTACTGGAGACTTATCTCGATATGCCAAGCAAGCAAAAGTGATTCATTTAGAAATAGATCCAGCCGAGGTCGATAAAAATGTGAAAGCAGATGTAGCCGTTCTAGGAGATGCTAAAGAAGCTCTGCTAGCCCTATTCCAATGTGTAGAAAACAGAGAACATAAGGAATGGCTTCAAGAATTCCGAAAACTCGAATTTGAAGAATACCGTGAGGTCATTAAGGAAGAATTGAATCCAAGCCAAGGTGAGCTAACTATGGGGGAGGTGATTAGGTCGGTGAATGACCATACTGAAGGAAAAGCTATCGTTGTGACTGATGTGGGTCAGCACCAAATGGTTTCTTGCCGATATGCCAAATTCAAACAGAGTAGATCTTTAATAACTTCCGGGGGACTAGGTACTATGGGGTTTTGTCTTCCCGCTGCCATTGGGGCAAAGTTTGCAAAACCAAACAGAGAGGTGGTCGCAGTCATTGGTGACGGGGGCTTTCAGATGACCATTCAGGAACTCGGGACCATCTTCCAAACGAAAACACCTGTTAAAATAGTGGTCCTCAACAATGAATTTTTGGGAATGGTGAGACAATGGCAGGAGCTCTTTTTTGATAAAAGATATGCCTCAACTACAATGGTCAATCCTGATTTTCAAAAAATTGTTCAGGGCTACGACATCAAAACAAAAAAGGTAACAGAACGAGATCAATTGAATGCGTCAGTACAAGAAATGCTTGAATTTGAAGGAGCTTATTTTCTTGAGGTAAAGGTGGGAAAAGAAAACAATGTTTTCCCAATGGTACCAACTGGAGCTTCGGTTTCTGAAATCAGATTAAAATAAATAAGGATGAAAAAGAGATATACAATTTCTGTTTTTACTGAAGACATGGTTGGCTTACTTAATAGGGTCACAATCGTTTTTACCAGACGCAAAATCAATATAGAAAGTATTGCTGCTTCAGATAGTGAGGTAAAGGATATTCATCGTTATACCATAGTGGTAACTGAAACTGAAGATACCGTAAAAAAGGTGACGCTTCAGCTTGAAAAGCAGGTTGAGGTCATCAAGGCGGTTTATCATCTTGATGATGAAGTGATTTATCAAGAAATAGCGCTTTTCAAGGTGCCTACTAGTATATTGTTGCAGGGAGGAGAAGCAGAATACATTGTTCGATCACATCATGCTCGCGTATTGAGTGTAGAGGCTCAATTTACTGTGATTGAAAAAACCGGACATGCGGAGGAAACACAAAATCTTTTTGATGAGCTAGAACCTTTTGGAATTCTTGAATTTGTGCGCTCTGGAAGAGTCGCCATCACCAAACCAATGAGAACATTGACCTCAATAGTACATGAATTAGAAAACACTTAACATAAATTAAAATGAAAAATTATTACAACAGTTTATCAGTAGATCAGAAAAAGCAGCAGCTTGGGAAATGTGATTTTCTAGACAGCTCAGAATTTGTGAATGGCGCAGCCGTTCTAAAAGGAAAAAAAGTAGTTATTATTGGTTGTGGATCACAAGGGCTCAATCAAGGATTGAACATGAGAGATGCTGGATTGGATGTTTCCTTCGCTTTGAGAGGAGAATCCATAAAAACGAAAAGAAAGTCCTATCAAAATGCTTTGGAAAATGATTTTGAAGCGGGAACTTATGAGGATTTGTTGCCGAGTGCTGACCTAGTGATAAACCTAACACCCGACAAGCAGCATACTGAAGTAGTAAGTAAAGCAATGCCACTAATGAAGCATGGTGCGACTTTATCTTATTCTCATGGTTTTAATATTGTCGAAGAAGGAATGAAAATACGAGAAGACCTAACCGTAATTCTTATGGCTCCGAAATCACCAGGCTCTGAGGTTCGAGAAGAGTACAAAAGAGGATTTGGTGTGCCCACATTGATTGCAGTTCATCAAGAAAATGATCCAAATAAAACAGGCTTCGAATGGGCGAAAGCTTATGCTTATGCTACAGGAGGGCATCGCGCCGGTGTCTTGAATTCTTCTTTTGTCGCTGAGGTAAAATCAGATTTAATGGGCGAACAAACGATCTTATGTGGAGTCTTACAAACGGGTTCAATATGGGCTTATGACAGAATGATTGAGAATGGTGTTGAACCTGGACGTGCATCAAATCTGATTCAATATGGTTGGGAAACCATTTCAGAAAAGCTTAAAAAAGGAGGGCTTACCCAAATGTTGGAAGGCATTGAAGAGGTTCAAAAGCTTAAGGTATATGAATTGTCAGAAGAGCTTAAAACATTGATGACGCCGTTGTTTAAAAACCATATGAGCCAAATACTTAGTGGTGAGTTTTCAGAAGGAATGATGAAAGATTGGTACAATGATGATGTAAACCTATTGACTTGGAGAGCGCAAACGAGAGAAACAGGTTTTGAAAAATCCAATACTGCTGAAGGCAGATACACTGAAGCCGATTATTTTGAGAACGGAACATTGTTATTGGCATTGGTGAAATCGGGAGTTGAGCTGGCATATGAAACGATGGTAAGCTCAGGAATAAAGGAAGAATCGGCCTACTATGAGTCGCTTCATGAATTGCCTTTAATTGCCAATACGATTGCCCGTAAAAAGCTTTATGAAATGAATCGTATTATTTCAGATACAGCCGAATATGGCTGCTATTTGTTTGATCAAGTTTGTAGGCCTTTGCTCTCTGATTTTATGAAAGAAATTGATACAAACACCATGGGAGCAAAATATACCGATGAAGCCGTATTGACAAAGTACAGCTTATCAGATGTAAATAAAGCTATTGAAAACCATTCCATAGAGCGAGTTGGAAAAAAACTAAGAGCAGCCATGTCAATGGTTGAAAATCAGGAAGTATATGTATAAGGTTTCCCTTGAAAATGTTCGAAAAGCAGCGTCTCACTTGGAGTCTGTGGTACTTGAAACGCCTTTGGTTATCAATGAAACTCAGTCGAGAAAGTATTCCTCTTCTATATTTTTTAAAAGAGAAGACCTACAACAGGTTCGATCCTACAAAATCAGAGGAGCTTACAATAAGATTTCAAGTCTTCAAGATGATGAATTGAAAAATGGAGTGGTATGTGCCAGCGCTGGAAACCATGCGCAAGGAGTCGCCTTTTCTTGTTCAAAGCTTAAGATTAAGGGGTTGATTTTTATGCCGACTCCCACACCAAAACAAAAGATTGAGCAAGTCAAAATGTTTGGGGGAAAATTTGTTGAGGTTGTACTTACTGGTGACACGTTTGATGATGCTTCGCAAGAGGCTCGGAGCTATTGTGAACAAAACCACCTGCCTTTTATTCATCCGTTTGATGATAAAAAGGTAATTGAGGGACAGGCGACAATTGCGCTTGAAATTCTTGAACAAACAAAGGTGGGTATAGATGTCTTGTTTTTACCTGTTGGAGGAGGAGGAGTAGCTTCAGGTATTTCGAGTGTGTTTAAGGCCTTGTCACCTCAAACCAAAATTATAGGCGTCGAACCCATAGGAGCACCATCGATGTCCTATTCCATTAAAAAAGGAATAAATACAGAGCTTTCGGAAGTAGATAAATTTGTGGATGGGGCATCTGTAAAAAAGGTTGGGAATCTCAATTTTGAGCTTTGCCAGAAGTATCTTGACGAAATGGTTACGGTGCACGAAGGGAAAATATGTCAGACCATTTTAGATATGTATAACAAGGACGCCATAGTGGTGGAACCGGCAGGAGCGATGACCGTTGCTGTATTGGATCAGTATCGAAACGAAATTGCCGGAAAGAATGTGGTATGCCTGCTCAGTGGAAGTAATAATGACATTACCCGGACTGAAGAGATAAAAGAAAGGGCATTATTATATGCTGGAGTAAAACATTATTTTGTGGTACGTTTTCCTCAACGGGCAGGAGCATTAAGGGATTTTATTGATAAGGTATTGGGACCAAATGACGACATTACTCATTTTGAGTATTCCAAAAAGCAAAGCCGAGAAAATGCCCCAGCAGTCGTTGGCATTGAATTGGGCAATTCAAGTGAATTGAATGCGCTAATAGAAAGAATGAAAGCGTTTAAATTCTATGGGGAATATCTGAATGACAAACCCGACTTATTTCAGTTTTTGGTATAATGAAATTATAATGTTTGTGCTTTTTGCCAAGGCCCTAGATTGTGGGCAATAATACCTTCTTTCTTTAGTATTGATTTGGCCATTCCAGCTCTTCCGCCCGATTTACATACCAAAATGATTTCTTTTCCTTTTAATGAAGCTGTTTTTGACTTCAAAACATTCAGGGGGATGTTTTTGCTTTTTTTAGCATGTCCTGATTTGAATTCCTGAGGAGATCGAACATCCACTATAAGGGCACCATTTTGCATCAATTCTGTATAATCTATATTTGGTCCGAATAGTTTATTCTTAAGAGAAGATAGAAAGCTCATTACTAAGTTTTTTTCTTCAAAAGTATGAAATCAACGTATATTCTCTCTACAAGTATTACTTTTATCCGAATCCTATGTACTCTAAGCTGAGCATTATCATACCTGCCTTTAATGAAGAACAAACCATTGGTGCTGTTCTCAGAAGTATTATGGCTGTTCAGCTGCCCTACGGGCTCATAAAGGAATGTATAGTCGTAGATGATTTTTCAAATGATGATACTGTAAAACATATAGAAGATTTTAAAGTGAAGTATTCCGGCGATGAAATACAATTAATTCAACACAACGCCAATAAAGGGAAGGGGGCAAGTATTCAAACCGCGATTTCACAAGTAACAGGTGATCTCGTCATTTTTCAGGATGCTGACTTGGAATGTGACCCGAAAGATTATGTTGTTCTTATTGAGGAACTAGTAGAATCAAAGTGCAATGTGGTCTATGGAAATCGGTTTTCGAAACAAAATTCTGTTCATAAATGGAGCATGCACTACCTCGTCAATCGTTTGTTGAGCAGAATGAGCAACCTTAAAACTGGTTTAAAGCTTACAGATATGGAGTGCTGTTATAAGCTTATGGAAAGCTCGCTTCTTAAAAAGTTAGAGCTCAAGGAGCAGCGTTTTGGTATTGAGCCGGAAATCACGGCAAAGCTGAGTAGATTGCCCGAAATTAAAATTATTGAAGCACCAATATCGTATTCCCGAAGAAATTACAGCTCAGGTAAGAAAATAGGCTGGAAGGATGGAGTCCGTGCCCTTTATTGTATTCTCAAATACTAAGGATTTTTCTTGAGGACGAATAGCTTTCTTTGCTTCAGTCCGAGCCAGCTTGAATAGGGGTATTCCTTGTAGCTTGTATAACCTTTCACCTTTTTATCAATGCTGATGAGGTAATCGTCCTCTTTAATACACCACCAGTCTTTTCCCACATTCCCCTTATAGAAGTCCTTTTCGTAACCGTGCCACGCGTTGAATTCCATACCGCCATCAATATGCCCAGGGCGAATCTTTTGCTCCAGAGTAAGCTCATCTAAAGCCTTTGTTTTTGTTCTGTTGTATTCAAAATAATCGTGTGTACCGATCAATGTAAATAAGCTAAATATAGCCAAAACGCCGTGTACGGAAGTGCTTCTTTTGGTGTTTTGCAGAGCATCATTAAAGAGCAGTATCATTAAAGGAATGAGCAGGATAAAATGGAAGAGCAGATATCTGTCAAAGACATACACAAAACCAAAGCAGGGATAATAAAGAATAGCCGTCAAAGCAATGAATTGGTTCAATCTGGAGCTTTGGAGCTTTTGACGGACGGAATTAAATTTTTCTGAGACCAAATAGATGAGCACCCCCACGCTTATACTGATGAGTCCTATATTAAACCAGTCTGGTATGTCATGGGACACTTGAGCAACTCTGCTATATGGCTCGTAGAAAAAATATCCTCCGATTCCATAGTCATTAATAATCTGTCCGTTAAAGGGGAAGGAGGTATCCCTGAAAAACCCGATGAACCCAAACCCTACCAAGCAAGAAAGAAAAATCAAAAGGGCTTTTTTTATTTTGACTTTTTGTTGGCTCAGCACATAGAGCCCAAAGGGGAGAAGTAAAACAGAGAGACTCACTACCGTTGTGTAAAAATAAAACAACCAGCGCAGTACAATTTCCTTATTGAGCCCAAGTACTTGATGATACAGCTCATTCGGATGCATGGTGTAGTGGCTGGGAGTCGATTTCAGCGAGGCCAATAAAAGATAATACAAGATCAGCGTACAGATGCTAAAAAACACACCAACATAACTATAAATCCGATGTTTTAAAGGAATGCCTTTTCCAAAGGAGACCAGTAAAAAGGACAAGGGAATGACCATTCCTACCTGTCTTGATAAGGTCGCGATAATCGCAAAGAAAAAGGCCCAAAAAAGGAGCTTTAGCCTTTCACCTTTTAGGTAGGCAGTGAAAA
>CALKHF010000049.1 GCA_938092255.1 uncultured Flavobacteriales bacterium
GAAAAAGAAAAAATGGAAAAGAATTTGATGATGGAAAATCATTATTAGGAGATTACATTAGTCAAGAGGAACTTTGGGCTTGTACATCATGTAACGCATGCGTAGATGAATGCCCTGTAAACATTGACCCCCTATCGATAATTATTGACTTAAGAAGGTTTCTCGTGATGGAAGAATCAAAAGTGCCTAATGAGTTGACAGGAATGCTAACGAATATTGAAAATAATGGTGCGCCATGGCAATTTTCACAAAATGACAGATTAAATTGGGCAAATGAAGAATAACAATAAAGACGTAACATTAATTAATAAGGTAGAAGACGGACAGCATATATCACCGGTTTTACCTGAAGAAGTCAAAAACTATTTGATAGATATTGACGGAACGATTTGTGATGATATTCCCAACGAAGAACCAGAAAGAATGGAAACTGCGGCATTATTTGATGATGCCTTGGAAACCATTAACAACTGGTATGATGAAGGTCATATCATTACTTTTTTTACCTCTCGGATCGAATCACATAGAATAGTCACTGAGAATTGGTTAAATAACAATGGATTTAAATATCACGGACTCCTTATGGGGAAGCCAAGAGGAGGCAATTATCATTGGATCGATAATCATATAGTTCGGGCCACAAGATATGAAGGGAAATTCACCAATCTCGTCGAAAAAAGTGCAAGTATTCAAGTCTTTAAAAAATAATAAATGAGTTTGAAGGTACCAACTATGGCTGAAATGATCGCGAAGGGAGAATCGCCAGACATCTTGTTTTGGGTTGGTTGCTCAGGAAGCTTTGATGATCGAGCCAAAAAAATCACGAAAGCCATTGTAAAAATATTAAATCATTGCCGTGTCTCCTTCGCTGTTCTCGGAACTGAAGAAAGTTGTTCAGGAGATCCTGCAAAAAGGGCAGGAAATGAATTTACTTATCAAATGCAGGCCATGATGAACATACAGATTCTTAATGGCTATGAAGTTAAAAAAATAGTAACTGCTTGCCCTCATTGTTTTAACACTTTAAAAAATGAATATCCTGAACTTGGGGGGAATTATGAGGTCATTCATCACACCGAACTCATTCAAGATTTAATTAATCAAGGAAAACTTTCGCTTGAAAAAAATGAGACCTTTAAAGGAAAAAAAATAACTTTTCATGACCCTTGTTATCTTGGAAGGGCTAATGACGTTTACGAAGCTCCTCGAAAACTAATTGCAAAATTAGATGCAGAGCTCGTAGAAATGAAAAGGTGTAAATCAAAAGGTTTGTGTTGTGGAGCTGGTGGCGCTCAGATGTTTAAAGAAGCTGAAAAAGGAAATAAAGAAATCAATATTGAACGAACTGAAGATGCTTTAGAAACTTCTGCACATTATATTGCGACTGGATGCCCTTTTTGTAATACAATGATGACTGATGGAGTTAAAAACTTTGAAAAAGAAGAGAACATTAAAGTGTTAGACGTAGCTGAATTAATTGCAAATGCAGCAGAATTATAAAAATATTTTCAAAACACTACCCGAACACTCAAGGGTTTGGATCTATTTATCGGATCGCTTATTTACCCAGGAAGAGTCTGAAATTATATTGACTGAGGTAGATTCATTTGTTTCTTCATGGAAAGCACATCAAAAAAAGTTAAACGCATCAGGAACCCTAATCTTGAACAGGTTTTTGATTTTAGCGGTTGACGAACAAACTGAGGCCGCTTCAGGATGCTCAATTGATAGCTCTGTTAATTTTGTCAAGTCTATTGGGCAGAGGTTTGGAATTGA
Source organism: uncultured Flavobacteriales bacterium (assembly GCA_938092255.1). GTDB lineage: Bacteria > Bacteroidota > Bacteroidia > Flavobacteriales_D > Crocinitomicaceae > UBA952. Next base: position 1,777 of record CALKHF010000049.1, read on the forward strand.
TTTTTTCAATCGGCTAAATATGCTGATCATAAAAAATGGAGAGCCGTCTATGGTTTCATTTCATGAACTTGAAAGTCACAAAGAAGAAGAGCTTTTTAATCCAAATATTAATTCGTTGAAGGAATTAAGAGAAAATTGGATTGTCCCTGTAAAAGAAAGCCCATTTATCTAATAGGTACTTGTTGCACCACCAATATTTTCTATAGGGTGCCAAGTCGTTTTAACTTCTTGAAAATCTGTTATGTAATGCAGGCCTTGTGTATCTGTATTTTTCCAATTCAAATCATACGATCGAACCCTCTTTAAATTTTCCACGCTAAAAAGATCAATTTCTTTTTTGAGTTCATTTAATCCTGAAAATGCAAGGGCATTTACATCCATATGAGTAGACAAAGGTTTTATAAGTTCAGAAATATGCCCCGTTATAATATTAACTGCACCTCCCGGCACATCCGATGCATGAAGGACCTCAGAAAACGTAATAGAACATAATGGTAAGGATTCATTGGCCAAAACCACGCAAGTATTACCTCCAGCAATAATCGGCATCAGTAATGATACAAGACCGAGTAAAGATGAATCTTGAGGAGCAATAAGTCCCACCACCCCAACAGGCTCATAAGTTGAAAAATTAAAATGAGATGAGCTTACTGGATTTACAGAGCTACCAATCTGACAAAACTTATCACACCAACCTGCATAGTAAACAATTCGATCAATTGAATCCTCAACCTCTTTAATTGCACTATTTTTTTGGCTTCCCTGAAGAATCAATTCTTCAACGAACTGTGACTTCCTGCCTTCTATTACTTCTGCAATTCTATATAGTATCTGACTTCTGTTAAATGCTGTTTTCCCGGACCAAGCACCAAGTGCTTTCCGCGCAGATACGACAGCATTACGAACATCTTTTCTTGACCCCAAACACATATTTGCAATAGGGTTTCCTTTTTTATCTAAAGCCATATAATATCTCCCAGACTCTGTTCTGGGGAATTTACCACCAGAATATATTTTATACGTTTTCAAAATTTCAACTCTTTTCATATTCAGCTTAATTTAAGATATGCCGACAATCCATGCATTCCCCCTTCTCTACCAAAACCACTCTCTTTGTATCCTCCAAATGGAGAAGCTGGATCAAATTTATTGTATGTATTCGCCCAAACAACACCCGCCTTTAGTTTAGTGGTCAAATTAAAAATCCGAGCACCCTTATCGGTCCAAACACCAGCGGCTAGTCCATATGGCGTATTGTTGGCCTTTTGTATGACCTCATCAACAGTTCTAAACGTTTGAATCGTTAAGACAGGTCCAAAAATTTCTTCTTGTACAAGAATACTAGACTGAGCAACATTAGTAAATATCGTTGGTGGACAGAAAAAACCTTTTTTTGGAATGGAACAAGTACTTTGATATAATTCCGCACCTTCCTTTTTACCTAATTTAATGTACTTGTTGATAATCTGAAGTTGATCTTTTGAATTAATAGCACCTACGTCCGTGTTTTTATCCAAGGGATTACCAACAACCAGGGATTTCATACGGTGTTTTAATTTTCGAATCACTTTATCTGCAATGTTTTCTTGAACAAACAATCTAGACCCTGCACAGCAAACGTGACCTTGATTGAAGAAAATACCATTTACGATCCCTTCAATGGCTTGGTCCAATGGAGCATCATCAAAAATAATGTTTGCTGATTTTCCGCCAAGTTCCAAGGTCGCTTTCTTATCAGTGCCCGCAATGGCTTTTTGAATAATTTTACCTACACCTGTCGATCCTGTAAACGCAATTTTATTTATGTCTGGATGATTAACAATTGATGCTCCAGTATCACCGTGTCCTGTAATAATATTTACAACCCCAGCTGGAAGACCTGACTCTTCTATTATCTCGGCCAATTTTAAAGCCGTTAACGAAGTTGTTTCAGCAGGCTTCAACACCACTGTGTTTCCTGCTGCAAGAGCAGGAGCTATTTTCCAAGCTGCCATTAATAACGGGAAATTCCAAGGAATAATTTGACCTGCCACTCCTAAGGGACTAATTTTTCTATTTGGAAAAGCGTAATCCAGCTTGTCTGCCCAACCCGCGTAGTAAAAAAAGTGATTGCATGCCAGAGGAATATCAATATCTCTTGCCTCCCTAATAGGTTTTCCGGAATCTAAAGATTCGATGACAGCCAATTCCTTTGCCCTTTCTTGCATGATTCGTGCAATCCGATAAATGTATTTACCCCGCTCGTTGGCTGGCATCTTTGACCAAACGGTGTCGTATGCCTTACGAGCCGATTTCACTGCCAAATCAACATCATTTTGATTTGCATGAGATATTTCTGCTATTAATTTTTCATCATTAGGGTTGATCGTTTTAAAATATTTTTTTGAAGATGATTTAGTCCATTTTCCGTTAATAAATAAATCATATTTCTTTTTGAGCTTAATGTGTCCTGTACTCTCAAGAGATGGTGAATATTCCCAATTTTTATTTTTCGATGTCATATTTTAATCAATTGTAAAGTAATCAGATGATTGATATTTACCCGTATCTGTTTTTAATATTTGCATTAGAACGTCATTTGCTAAACTACTTGCTCCAAATCTAAACCACTCATTCGTTAACCATTCATCTCCGAGTAGCTCCTTAACCATGACCAAATTGTGTAATGCCAATTTGGAATTTGAAATACCACCTGCCGGCTTCATACCAACCATAATGCCCGTTTCATCATAATAATCTCTTATGGCCATTAGCATTGTGTATGTTACCTGCATTGTTGCTGCTGGTTGAATTTTACCTGTTGACGTCTTAATGAAATCAGCTCCTGCATAAATGGCAAGATCACTCGCTTTACGCACATTATCTAATGTGGCCAATTCACCCGTTTCAAGGATAACTTTTAAACGAGCTTCCCCACAAACCTCTTTTATTTGAGCGATTTCATCAAAAACAAATGAATATTCACCCGCTAAAAACTTACCTCTTGAAATGACCATATCAATTTCATCTGCACCCTGTTCGACAGCATATTTCGTGTCTGTAATCTTTACATCTAATGGAGCCTGACCGGAAGGAAAGGCTGTAGATACAGATGCTACTTTTACACCCGAATCTTTTACCATAGACTTGGCTAATCCTACCATTGAAGGATAAACGCAAACGGCTGCTACAGTCGGTAATCCAGGAAAACTATCATGTAAATGAATGGCTTTGTAACACATTTGCCTCACTTTTCCAGGGGTATCTTTGCCTTCCAATGTAGTCAAGTCAATCATATTAAGAACCATTTTAAGCCCATCCATTTTGGAATTTGTTTTAATGCTTCTTTTTTGAAAACGAGATACGCGTTCTTCCACCCCAACTTTATCAACCGTTGGAGATAGCGGTAACAAATTAAATTTATTTTGATTTTTCATGTGAATTGAATACGCTCAAATATACTGAAAAAGAACTGTTTTTGAAATGTTAAAAGCATCGATACAATGAAGAATAATTTTATTATTGGTAATTCATTAACAGAATTATGGGTTTAAAGTAGAAAATCAAATTAAATCTCATTATTTTTAAAATAAATAAAAAATAAAATGAGAACCGTCCAGATTTCTTTACTTTTTTGGCTTGCATTTTGTGCGCAAGTTCATGGACAGAAATCGAAAACTTCAACACCTCAACACATTTTAAAATTAGGTATAACTCCAATTTTCGTTGGAGAAATATTACCTTCCTACGAGTACGTTTTTACTGATAAATTTGGACTTGAAGCCGGAATTGGATTTGTCACTGAAAACTACCTTAGTCAATTCCTTCAGGAATCTAATTTTGGCAACACACGTTTGATGAAGATAGGACCAAGTTTTTTAATTTCAGCCAGGTACTATCCATTTAGAAGAGCAGATTATATGTACTGTAAGGGAGAAATAAAATACAGACGATACAAAGAGATCTATCAAGAAATTAGTAGTTCCGGCATTACTGAAACCATTAATGAATACGAAAGAAACTTTGTTCCCCGCGTTGGCATTGGTTACCAATTATATCTGGACAAAAACTTTTTATTTGATATAAATGCCAATATCGGCTTGACTTTCAAGAAGGACTACCAATTTGGATTTAATGCTCCTGTTAATAATACAAGGCTACATTTTGGGTTGGGATTCAAATTTGCTTATGCCTTTTAATTCCTTTTGTTAAATTCGTAGATGTCAAAAACCAAATCAGCTTTTTTTTGTCAAGATTGCGGTCATGAATCACCTAAGTGGCTCGGGAAATGTCCGGGTTGTCATTCATGGAATACCTTGATTGAAGAAATCAAAGTCAAAAAAAGCAGTTCATCACCATTTTCCAGAAAGGCTTCTGAGGCAAATCCAAAACAACTGAACGAAATACAGGAAAAGGACAATCCCAAATTCAGTCTAAACGATTCTGAACTTAACCGAGTCTTAGGAGGTGGAGTTGTGCAGGGATCTCTGATTCTAATAGGAGGTGATCCCGGAATTGGGAAATCTACATTGATGCTGCAACTGGCCATAAAAGAAAACATCAAAATATTGTATGTTTCTGGAGAGGAAAGTGAGCAACAAATAAAAATGAGAGCAGAAAGAATTGGAATAGAAAATCAGAGTTGTTTCATACTAACTGAAACGAATCTTGACGCCATACTTAATCACACCTCATCAATTGAACCGAAATTAATCGTAATTGATTCCATCCAGACACTTCATAGTAACCAAATTGAAAGTGCACCAGGAAGCGTTTCGCAAGTCAGGGAGTGTACGAGTCAACTTTTGAGACTGGCAAAAGAAAAGAACATAGCCATCTTATTAATTGGTCACATCACCAAGGATGGAAGTATTGCTGGCCCAAAAGTTTTGGAGCATATGGTTGATACGGTTCTTCAATTTGAAGGAGATCGAAATCACATGTATCGCCTGCTCCGAACAAGTAAAAACCGTTTCGGATCAACAAATGAAATAGGTATTTACGAAATGCAAAATAATGGATTGAGAATAGTTGAAAATCCTTCAGAAATTCTTGTTACAAATAGTGATTCTGACTTAAGTGGTGTTGCCATTTCAGCAACATTAGAAGGTCTAAGGCCATTTCTTATCGAAATTCAAGCCCTTGTAAGTTCTGCAGTTTATGGAACACCTCAAAGATCATCAACGGGGTATGACTCAAAAAGACTTAATATGCTGTTGGCTGTTTTAGAAAAGAGATGTGGTTTTAAACTTGGAGCTAAAGATGTGTTTTTAAATATTGCAGGAGGAATAAAAGTAGACGATCCAGGCATCGACCTTGCTGTATCTATGGCTGTTCTTTCTTCAAACGCTAATTTAGCCATACCTGAGGGCATTGCTTTTTCTGCTGAAGTAGGTTTGTCCGGAGAAATCAGACCCGTGAATAGAATAGATCAAAGAATAAGTGAAGTTGAAAAACTTGGTTTCAAAAAAATAATAATATCAAACAATATCAAAGGATTTGACTCTAAGAAATACGGAATAGAAATTGTTCAGTGTTCTAAAATTGATGAAGTTGTGCGAAATGTTTTTTCATAAAAATAGATAATGGGTAAACTTGTTATTATACCAACTCCAATCGGAAACCTCGAAGATATTACCCTTCGATCTATTCGTATGCTTAAGGAATGTCAAGTTATTTACGCGGAAGACACCCGCGTAACGAAACGCCTTTTAAATCATCTCCAAGTCCAGAACCAAGTTATTGCCTTTCACGCACACAACGAACATCGTATTTTAGACAAATGTATCGTATCCATTAAAGACAAAGAAATTACAGGTCTAGTTTCAGACGCAGGTACCCCAGGAATTTCAGATCCTGGATACCTATTGATTCGGAAATGTATTGAAGAAGGCATCGAAGTAGAATGTCTTCCTGGTCCAACTGCTATTATACCCGCTTTGGTTGCTTCCGGATTCCCTTCAGAAAGGTTTCATTTCGAAGGATTTTTGCCTCACAAAAAAGGGAGAGAAACAAGACTCAAAAATGTAATGGAGCTTGATTGTACTATTATTTATTATGAATCACCACATCGAATTTTAAAAACATTGAGTCAAATGTTAAAGATTTTTGATTCTGATCGCAAAGCATGCGTCGTAAGGGAAATCTCCAAAATATACGAGACATACCATCACGGTTCTTTATCCAGCTTGATTGATTATTTTACGGTGAATAAACCCAAAGGAGAAATTGTTCTTTTGGTGTCTGGGAAGAATTAGTTTAAATCTTTAAGTTTTTGATCTACTTTTTTGACCTTTTTATCTTGTAGCTGTATGGCCTCCTTTTTTTTGCCTTGCAAATCAATATTCTCTTTTATATCTTTTTCATTTTGAGTGATTTTCTTTTGAAATTCTTCAATTTCCTTCTCCAAATGTTCTTTTCGCTTTTCAAGATCTTTTTGATCTTTTTCTAATTGACTCAGTATTTTTTCTTCATTTCTCAACTCTGAGGATATCCAATCTTTAACAAGATTAGAAGCGAAATCAACTATTTTCGATTCCATTATTTTATACTTTTCTGGATGTTCTCTTTTCGATAGAAACGCTCCTCCTAGATCAATTCCAAAATGAATACTAATGATTTCATTGTTCCCTTCTGTCAATCTAGCATAAACATTGAAAGGAATCTTACCCATGTCCTTCATTTCAACCATTAATGAACTATGCTCTCCTTTACTTTCCTTATACTTACCCCAGCCTTTAAGTAGTTTTTTCAACCTGCTTTCTACAAAACCATTTTGAGCGTATGGTACTTCAACCGACAGGGAATTCGCATTCGAAGACACTGAAAAATTAAAATTTTCTTCCTGCACCCTTGCATTTTGGCTAAAAGATGAAAGAGAAATAAAAAAGAGGGTAATGAGGATCAGTAGTTTCATGTTTTTTTTAAGCTAATTTATATCTTCTTTTTGATTTCAATACTAGAAAACATTAGTAAATTTGATTTATGCAATTCAAAGACATTATTGGCCAAGAAAATTTTAAAGAAAAGCTGATACATGGAGTTCAAAAAAATAAAATCAGTCACGCTCAATTATTTGTTGGAGACGCGGGCTACGGAACCTTAGGTTTAAGTATTGCTTACGCTCAATACGTATTTTGCTTAGATAGAAAAAAAAACGACAGCTGTGGCATTTGCTCATCTTGTTTAAAAATTAATGGTTTGCAACACCCTGATTTACATTTCAGTTTTCCTACTGTGCAAAGTGACAGTGTAATCTCAAACCCTTTTTTCGAAAATTGGAGAACTCAGGTCAAAAAAAATCACTATTTCAACTTATATGAATGGACACAAATTATAGATGTTAAAGAACGGAACCCCATTATTTCTGTTCATGAATGCCTAGAAATTCAGAGAAAACTAAATCTAACATCTTATGAAGGCGGATATAAAATCATGATTATTTGGATGCCCGAACAAATGAATCCAACTTGTTCCAATAAAATCCTAAAACTACTAGAAGAGCCGCAAAAAAAGACCTTATTTATTTTGGTAACTCAGAATACTGACATGCTTCTTGATACGATTAAATCGCGTTGTCAGATGGTAAATATATCTAGAGTAACCCATTTAGACATTCAATTGCATCTGAAAAAAAAATATAGCCTTAGCGAAGAAGAGTCAGAATCAATTGCCTCTTTTTCTGAAGGGAGTATCATCAAAGCACATGAATTACTTGACTTAGATGACAATAACAATGCGCTAAGCGAACGTTTTATAGGCCTTATGAGATCAAGCTATAAAAAAAATGTGGTAGAGATGATGAATTGGGCGGAAGACATGGCGCAAGAGGGAAAAGAACGACAAAAATTCTTTTTAATATACTGCTCGCACATGCTCCGGCAATGCATTATTAAAAATTATGGAAACAATGACCAGATAAAGGTTTCAGGTGCTGAATTGTCTTTTCTAAATAAATTTTCGCCTTTTATTAATGGAAAGAATATTAGGGAATTTATGAAATCTATTGACGATGCATATTACCAACTTGATCGAAATGCAAATCCTAAAATTTTGTTTACCTTGATTTGTTTTCAATCCATGAGACTACTTCATAAAGCTTAATTCCTTAAATATTTATATTTTTAAACAAAAAAAATGAGTTGTAATTCTTGTAGTAGTGGGGGTGGAAAGTCCGGTGGATGTAAGATGAATGGGACTTGCAATAAAAGTGGCTGTAATAAACTAGAAGTATATGATTGGCTATCTAATATTGAGCTACCAAGCGGTCAACAGCCATATAATATTATTGAAGTACGATTTAAAAATTCCAGAAAGGATTTTTATAGGAATACTTTAGACAAAGTCTTACAAGCAGGCGATGTTATAGTTGTTGACGCGTTAAAAGGATATGATGTCGGAGTTGTTTCAGTCAGTGGTGAATTGGCTAAAATTCAAGTGGCAAAAAAACGAAAAAACTTCAAGCCTTTAGAGGCTAAAAAAGTAATTCGTATCGCTGAGCAAAGAGACATGGATCTATGGTTAAAAGCCAGAGATAAAGAAAAAGATCTCATGTATAAGTCCAGAACACTTGCGTTGAATCTTAACCTCCAAATGAAAATTTCAGATGTCGAATATCAGGGAGACCTATCAAAGGCCACCTTCTATTATACCGCAGAAGGTAGAGTTGATTTCCGTCAATTGATAAAAGACATGGCAAGCGAATTCAGAATTCGAATTGAAATGAAACAAATTGGCGCAAGACAAGAATCAGCTCGATTGGGAGGGATCGGTTCTTGCGGTAGAGAATTATGCTGCTCTACATGGCTTTCCGATTTCAGAAGTGTGTCCACATCGGCTGCACGCTATCAACAACTTTCTTTGAATCCACAAAAGCTGGCAGGACAATGTGGAAGACTCAAGTGCTGCTTAAACTATGAGCTAGACATGTATTTGGAAGGATTAAGTGAATTTCCTAAAACTGATGTGAAATTAAAAACTCAAAAAGGAATTGCTTACCATGTAAAGACCGACGTGTTCAGAAAAATGATGTGGTATGCATACCCTGGAGAAAGTGAATTGTACTCCATGTCACCTGACAGAGTAAAGGAAATTATTGAAATCAATAAGACCGGAAAAAAACCAAGTAATTTGGCTGATTTTGAAATTCAAAAAGAATTGGTCAATGAAGAAGTTGGTTACTCAAACGTAGTCGGCCAAGACAGCGTAAGTAGATTCGAGAATAAATTCAAGAAGAAAAAAAGAAAAAAATACAAAGGAAAGAAACCAAATAAGAGCAATTAGATGCGGGCAATAAAACAAAACAAAAAAATCATCTCTTTATTGGTTCTCCTTTTCATAATGCAAGCCTGTACAGATGATACTCTTTATATGCAAACTCACAAATTTAGTGATAGCCAATGGAAACAAAATGAAAAGCCCGTTTTTAAAGTTGATTTCCCTGGAGACACAATAACCTATGATGTGATATTTACATTGAGAAGCACAACCGATTATGCGTACAACAATATTTGGTTGTATATAACGACTACTGGACCGGATTGCAAAAAAGTTGCAGATTCCAAATCAATTTTAGGAAGAGTTCCTGTTGAAATTAAAATGGCCAAACCAAATGGGGAATGGATTGGATCTAAATCAGGTACTTACATTGATCATAAGCTTAAATTTAGACAACGAAGATTTTGTAAGGGGACATACTCTTTTAAGTTAGAACAAGCTGTCACTATTGGTCAACTTGATGAATTATCCGATTTAACCATCGAAGTAAAACCAACTGTTTGGTGATGAGATACCGCATGTTGTCAGAGGAGGAATTAAATGCACTATCAGATGATTTTACACAATTTTTAGTGGTACAAGGCATTGATGATGACTCGTGGCGGAAAATGAATCTAGAAAACAAAGAAAAAGCCAGACAAATCGTAGAAATTTTTAGTGATACCGTTTTAGCAAAAGTCTACTCTAAAGTTAAATATTTAAGCTATGTTTCTGACAAAGTCTATTCTATTTTTAGAATAAATAAGGATGACATTAATCTCATATTGATAAAAATTACTGAACCAACTTTCGCTTTTAAAAATGAAAATTTGATCCCGGAGCTCCTTAGCAAAAATTCAGGTTCATGGGAGCTTTACTCCTCAACAAAGCAATTAAATGAGAAATTAACTGATGAAATTCATAAATTATGTACTCAAGGGTGTCAAATTTCGAAAGCAGAAACATGGGATATCTACTATGATTTGCATAAAAAAGCGTCAAATAAAGCATCTTTTTAGGATAATTTTCGTTTTAGGGTTATATTTATAGGTTGTATTAAATATTTTTTTCAGATGAAAACTAAAAGCATATATTCATTTCTATTTTTGGTCGTAGTATTTACCTCTTCTTGTATTGAACATGAAGTCATTCCGCCGCCCGTTAATACGGTAGATTTAAATTGTTATTTTGTTGGATTTGTTAATGGAACACAGGTTGAGTTCACTCAAAATGTTCAAGGGTATGGTTCTGAGGTTGTAAATGTTGAAGATATTAATCCTTCCCCTTCTCCATCCAAAAAAACATATGGTTCTAAAATAAAATCATTTTATTACCCTCAAGCGATAACGGTGAGATACGGGACACTAGAATGGGATGCTGCTGCCAATTCTCAACCAACAGTTACCATGTTTAATGATTATCATCAAGATGCAACATTAAGTCCTGTAAATTTTTCTGATGACGGACTTAATGGAATTGAAATTGAATATATTGACAACAATGGAATTACTTGGCTCTCTAGAGAAACAGATCCTGGTCAAGAAGCAACATTTAACATTTTAAGTCAAGCTTCTGACAATACAGGTGACTATTCCTTATTTGAATGTAATTTTACTTGTAAAGTTTGGAGGTTTAATGCCCAAACGAGCCAAGAGGAGTCACTAGACATTACAAATGCCAAATTTACATCTTGGTTTAAGAGATAGTTCAAAATTATATAAATGAGTGAGGCACTCAAAATAGCTATTATAGGAGATTATAACTTTACCTTTAATGCACATCATGCGACTAATTTATCCCTTGACCACTCTTCAGAATTCCTAGAAGTCGAAATCAATTATTATTGGATCAAAATAAGTGAGGCCCTAAAGCATAAAGAAGGTTATTTTCAACAATACGATGGCATATGGATTGCACCTGGCCCAATAGAAAACCCTTTCTTTTTGAATGGGATTTTTAAAAAAATTGCAACTAAGAATATTCCAGTATTGATTACTGGTGAGGGATTTAAAATTTTCCTTGAATACCTAATTACACAGAATCAGCTGCTTTCTCAGCAAGAAAAATTAATCAGTGAAAATTTGATTTCGGGTAGTAGTTTTGAAAGGATCACCATAGAGCCTAGAAGTAAAGCATTTCAACAACTTTACGAAAACTTTAACAATGTGGAATTGTCTTCTTCAAGATACAGCTTGTACCCTCAACTCGTCGAACAACTTGAGCTAGGGCTTGTAGACATTGAAGCGGTAAATCACTTTGAAGATCCTGAAATCATTAGCTTAAGAAGGAGTGACTTCTTTGTTAGTTGTGCTTTTTGTCCACAAATATCATCTACAAGAGACATTCCGCATCCCATTATTTACACTTTTCTAAAAATGTGTGACAAAACCAAAAAATCAAATCTCGATTAATTGACTTTTTTGAGTATAGTAAAGAATTGATTTTACAGGTTTTTTAAACACCTCTTCCAATGCGGACTTATAATTCCAAATTTGTTCATGATGCTTGGGAGAAGCACTACCCGTTTTAAAATCAATTACAATAACATCTCCCTCTCTTTCAATGATCTTATCTGGACGCAATGCATTGCTCCCATTGATTAGAATCGACTGCTCATTATATACTTGAATTGTTCGATCAAAGAATCCTTTTTTGTGGGCTTTCTCAAAAAACAGTTGAGCGGCTTCTTTCATTTTAAGAAGAATAGATCCATCAATAGCGTCGTTAGACTGATACCTAAGGACCAACTCTGATATTTCAGACAAGTCATTGATTTCAGACATGAATTGATGAAAATATATTCCAAATAATCTTTCTTCCTGAGTACTATAATCTTCACCTAAATCATCTCCTAAAATTAATTTCACCTTTGAACCCTCAATTTCGATATCTTCAGGAATATAGAAATCTGTATTTACAATGGGTTTTGACACAACTCCTTCATATTTATTGACCTCTGAACCTGAAATATACTCAAGACATTTTTCATCCTTGTTAAGATTAAAAGCATTTTGTAAACAAGCATGAAACATTGCCCCAAGACCAGACTTGCCATCATAGCGATTGAAGACATACAAGCGCCTCTCAGCTCTAGTAAATGCGACATAAAGCATATTTAGCTTATCCAAAAGAATGAGATTCTTTTCTTCCTGAGCCTTGAGATTAATATCATCAATTAGACTCGTCTCAGATAAGTTTGTGTACACTATTTTATCTTCAGTTTTTACAAAGAATTTTGAATCACTTCTTAACGACAAGCCAAAGTCCATCTCGGGAATGATCACAATTGGAAACTCTAAACCTTTCGCTTTATGAATCGTCATAATCTGAACCGCATTTTTGGTATCTGGCATCTTTAAGGCAAATGACGACTTATTTTCATCATAATATTCTATAAACTTAGAAAGGTCAGACTGACGGTTATTTTGAAATTGAAAAACCAAATCTAAGAATTGGTGTAAAAACGGATTGGTCACATCAGTCCATGACATCATATTCATGAATTGAAGTGAAAGCTCATAAATATTTTCAAAAGGCTTAAAAAACGAATTTCGACCTTCAAAAAACTCATCTAAAAATGACTCATCATCAAAATACTTTATCGAATTGCCAGATGGAGCAGCTTTCTCTTTAATGAAGTCAAAATATCGATCATCAACATGTTCTTGAACCCTGAAAAATAGTTCTGCAAATTGCCTTTTAGAAGTATCTATCGTTGGGCGCATTCTCCACTTTAAATAAGAAAGTAGAAGTCGAACTTGAATGTTTTTCGAAATGAGAAGAGATTCCTGAGAAAAAACAGAAATGCCTTTCTTTGTTAGTTCGTTTGCGATTTGAACACCCAAATCATTTTTTGCGGTTAATATACAGATATCACCAAGATCAAAATTACCTGACTCTGACTCTTTTATGATTTTTGATATGTCTAAAACCATTTGGTCAAGATCTCTCTTCTGCTTTTCAGAAATCACTTGCACAAAACCTTGTTTAGTTGATATTGGGTTTTGCACTACTGAATCATAAAACTTCTCAAACTTTTTATCTAGCTTTTTACTGAAATCTGTAAATATTTTTTCGTTGAATAAAACCACTTCAGAACAAGACCGATAATTATCAACCAATGGTCTTTTTGTACCCATTTGACTAAAAAAGTCTGAAACTTCAGAAACATAATCGTCTTCTTCAGGATTATATATTTCGGGTAAGCTCACAAATTGTTCTGCCAAACCATTATTAAATCTATAAATAGATTGTTTGGGGTCCCCAACAATTAAATTTTCCTTTTTGTTACTCAATGATTCTCTTAAAAGTGGTAATAAGTTCAACCATTGTAAGCGAGATGTATCTTGAAATTCATCTAATAAAAAGTGCTCGTATTTCACACCAAATCTTTCATAGATATAAGGTGCTTCTTCTTTCTGTACAAGATTTCCAATAAGCTCATTGAATTCTGAAATTCTAATTATTTTATTTTTCTCCTTATGCTCACTTAATGCATCAAAAACATACCTAAGTAAAGCCATATTGAAAAAATTGGCTTTATATTTTACAAGCAATGTCAGCTCCGAAGAAAATTCGACATAGCACTGGTGTATCTCTAAAAGCAAATCCTTTAAATTCCTCGTTAATGCCTTCGTATCTCCTTCCTCTTCACAATAATTCAATAGCCGCTTTGACAGAATACCCTTCTCATTGTTAAATAAGGGACATTGGGTCAGTTTGGTGATTTTTAAAAGGGCGTTATAGGTCTGTGCTTTATAAGGTAGATCGAGTTCGTTTATCTTTTCAGCATGAAATGCCTCTGAAAACAAATCGACTTTTGGTTGAAACACCTCATTAATTTCATCAATCTTATTTTGAATCTTATTGTATTCCTTTTTATCGAAAGAAATATTCATGAGGGTTTTTATAAAACCTTGATTTTTCTCCTTATTCAAAGAAGAGGCAAAAGACGTGAGCTGTCGTTTGAAATTCCATTGGTTTCCATCCCTGAAATTTGATTTGGCGTATTCTTTAACAAGCTTTGTTAAATCCTTATTTCCACTCTCACCAATGGAATTTAAAAGTAAATCAATAACCTCTTCAAGCACTTCTTTTTCATTTAAAGACACTTCAAATTCGTTTGGTAAATCCAAATCATTTGAAAAAGATTTGATCAAGCGCAAATTGAATTTATCGATTGTTGAAACATTAAAATTTTCATATCCGTGAAGGATTGCTTTTAAAACATTTCCACTGCGCTTTACAATTTCTTTTTCATCAATCTTCAAAAGTTTTTCAAGCTCTGAAATTATTTCTGACGTCTTTTTGTCTTCGCTGGCAGATTTGTACCTCGCCAACTTAAACAAAGCATCAATTATCCGTGTTTTCATTTCTAATGACGCCTTGTTGGTAAAAGTTATGGCAACGATTCCCTTAAATTTATTCGGGGATTTTGTTTTCAATACAATTGATAAATATTGTAAAACCAATTGATACGTTTTACCGCTTCCTGCTGAAGCACTCAAAACAAATAAAGGGTGCTCTTCGCGATTAATTGTTGATAGCATACTAAAGACCTAATCTATGACCATAAAAATAGGAAATTACGAGAATTTTAGCTTAATTTTGTTAACAATGATTCGATTAATATCAATACTGTTCGTTTGCTCGTTTCTTATATTTTCATGTAAGAAAGAAGGTTGCACTGACCCTCAAGCTGAGAACTACAACGTCAACGCGAATACAGACGATGGGAGTTGTAATTATCCACTAAATGAATTACAAATTAAAATGAATACAAGCTATGGAAATCAGAGCTTTTATCTAGACTCTTCTTATGTGACAGATGAAGGATACACTGTAAAATTCACAGATTTGAAATTTTATTTATCTGATTTAACAAATGAACAAGACACCTTATACAAGGCTTCCTTATATGACTATAGAAACAATCAAAACCACCTTTTTAGTACATCCGGTGATTACTCTAAATTTGAGACAATTACAGGAAAAGTAGGTTTAGATTCCAGTGTCAACCATGATGATCCTTCGCTATTTCCTGATGACAGCCCTCTAAATATTAGTAATGCAGGACTAATGCATTGGGGGTGGAATACTGGCTATATATTTATTAGTATCGAAGGAAAAGTTGATACCCTGTCCGCGGGAGACAACTTTGACCATAACTTTAGTTTTCACATTGGCAAGGATGAATTCATGGAAAACTTCACATTTAATAACCTTAATTGGACTCCCACATCAAATGGACACCTATTAGAATGGTCATTAGACTTAGAAAAATTCCTCAAGAATAATGAATCAAGTATTGATTTAAAAATTGAATTTCTTACGCATACAGGAAGTGGTCAACTTGAATTGGCTGAAAAGGTTAAAAATAATTTCATGATTTCCTTAACTCCATAAGCATGAAACATCCAGTTTACATATTTATTTTTCTTGGCTTATGTCTTTCATGCAATAAGGATAGAGTTTATTCCCCAACTCCTTTCATAATTTCTACGCCTTCTCATTTTCCCAATATGATTATTCCTGCTGACAACCCAATGACAGAAGAAGGGATTGAGTTAGGAAGATTTCTTTTTTATGAGAAAAGATTAAGCGGAGACAACACAATGAACTGTGCAAGCTGTCATCTTTCCGAGAATGCATTTGCAGAAAGCTCGCAATACTCTACTGGAATTGATGGCATTTCAGGAACAAGAAATGCAATGCCTTTATTTAATTTGGGATGGGAAGAATTTTTCTTTTGGGATGGTCGAAAAAGTACTTTAGAATCTCAAATCCTTGAGCCTGTTCCAAATCCAATTGAAATGCATCAAGAATGGCAACAAGCAGTTGAGAAATTAAATGCTGATATTTTTTACCGAAATGCTTTTTTCAGAGCATTTGGTGAGGAAGGTATTGATGCAACGAAAGTTTCAAAAGCAATAGCACAATTTCTTCGAACGATTGTATCTTCTAGTTCAAAATATGATGTAATGTATAAATATGAATACGGGATTCAACTCTCAGCTGATGAAAACACTATGCTACAGAATATTGAAGTCGAGGAATGGGCCGGTTATGATTTGTTCAAAAGTTTAAATGGTGCGGATTGTTTTCACTGTCATAACGGACCATTAATGAGGGTGAAAAAATTCAGCAACAATGGGTTAGATGATTCTTTTTCAGATCTAGGAAGATCTTTGGTGACTAATAATCCCGAAGATGATGGTAAATTTAAGGTTCCTAGCTTAAGAAATATTGAACTAACCGCTCCATATATGCACGACGGAAGATTTAGTACTTTGGACGAGGTCATTGAACACTACTCATCTGGAATTCATGTTTCCCCTACCATTGATCCACTAATTGAATATGCAAATCAAGGAGGAGTGCAATTAGATGCACAGGAAAAAGTGCTGCTCAAAAAATTCTTACTGACTTTAACAGATACCGTTTTTATTAATAATCCTAATTTTAAGGATCCCTTCAACTAATTATGGAAAATTCAACAAGATATTTAACAACAGAAGAAAAGGCCTTAAAAATCAATCTTCAATCTGATATTTATGGCTGCTTTGCTGAAATAGGTGCGGGTCAAGAGGTTGCTGCAAACTTCTTTAAAGCAGGAGGAAGTTCAGGAACAATAGCCTTTACACATTCTGCCTATGACATGAAGGTTTCGGATTCCATGTATGGAAAAGCAAAAAGATACGTTTGTGAAGAACGTCTTCAAACCATGCTTGACACAGAATTTGATAACCTTAAATCAACTCTTCCAAATAAGTATAAAGAATCCAAGTTCTTTGCATTTTGTAATACGGTAGAATCCTTAAACTATCATAAGACCAATCAAGGTAAAGGTTGGGTTGGTATTCGTTTCCAATTAAAACCTGAGACTAAACCAAATAACATTGTCTTGCATGTGAAAATGCATGACAATAGTCATAGAGGGCAACAAGAAGCTTTGGGTATTTTAGGGGTTAATCTAATTTATTCATGCTATCATAAATATGAGAATATTGAGGAATTTCTAAATCATTTAACTCATCGAATTCCAAGAGATCGAATAGAAATTGATATGCTCAGTATTAAAGGTCCTGATTTTGAAAACGTGGACAATCGTGTCATCGCCTTAAACTTGGTTAAAAGAGGAATAACCGATTCCACCATGTTTGATTTATCTAAAAATGTTTTGCAACCAACCACTGCTCTCTACAAGAAAAACATTTTGCTTACGAGGGGTAGGTTTAGACCCGTTACAAAGGTTCACATTGACATGATTGAAAATGGCCGAAAGGCATTTATGGAAGAAAACGACGTGGCCGAGGAGGATGTTTCTGTCGTTTTTGAATTGACCTTAAAAGACCTTACTGCCGATGGAAAAATATTGGTGCAAGATTTTCTAGATCGTGCAGACTTGTTAAGCTCTTTGGGCTATACTGTAATGGTTTCAAATTACCTTAAGCACTATAAAATGGTGGAGTACCTTGCCCCCATCGCTAGAGGGAAATTAATTGGTGTAATTCTCGGTGTCTATAATTTAAACACGATTTTTGAAGAAAAGTATTATGGAAATCTTGCTGGAGGATTATTGGAAGCTTTTGGAAGAGGATTTGGTCATCACATGAAAATCTATGTGTATCCGGCATTTAATGTTGAAGACGGTGAAATATATGACTTGAACAATATAGAAATTGCACCTAATCTTGTTGGTTTGTTAAACTACATGAGAGACAATGATAAAATCAAAGAAATAAAGGAATTTAACCCAAAGCTTCTGCATATTATGTCAGACGATGTCTTGTCAAAAATAAAAGCAGGTGCTTCTAGTTGGGAAGAAGACGTTCCGGAATCCGTAGGGAAGGCAATTAAATTTTATGAGTTATTTGGTTACCAAAAAAAAGAAATTAAAGTCTAAATGCCACACATTAAGAATGCATTGATCAGATTCCGAATAATCGATAAAATGTTACGGAATAAATACAGGCCATTCCCTTCAAAAAAAGAACTTAGAGAAGCATGTGAAGAATCTTTATACGGTTCCATTAGTGGAGAACATATTTGCGACAGCACAATAGAAAAAGATCTGTTCAATATGAAAATGGAACATGATGCACCAATAAAATATAGTAAAAGGGAACGAGGATATTTCTACGAAAATCCTGACTACAGCATTAATGACATACCATTAACAGAAGATGAATTGCATTCAATAAAATATGCTGTAGACACCTTGCATCAATTCAAAGATGCACCGTTCTTCAAAGAATTTGGAAATGCAATTGATAAAATCGTCGATCGAATTTCAGTAGGTGCCTCTGAAAATGAAATAAATCAATTCATTCAATTTGAATCAGCTACCTCAATTGGTGGCAATGAATACTTACCTCTTCTTTTGGAAGCCATACAACGTAAAAAGCAGGTGTGGTTTTTATATACGAGCTATATAAAAGCTGAAGAAAAGCCCAGAAAAGTTTCTCCTCTCTATTTAAAAGAATACAGAAATAGATGGTATCTCATATCCTATGATGGTAATCAGAAAGACATACGTACCTACGCCTTAGACCGAATCGATTCACCTAAAATACTTGAAGAAGATGAAACTTTTTATCCCGGAGATTTTGATGCCGAAAACTACTTTAAGCATTCGATGGGTATTACCTCTTACAAAGGAAAATCAAATAAGATTACAATTAAAGCAAATAGGGTTGCCTCGAGATATATCAAAAGTCAACCCATCCATGAATCTCAAGAAATAAAGGATGAAACAAAAGATTTCACCCTTTTTCAATTGACCTTGCTTATTTCAGAAGAACTTATCCGAACAATATTAAGCTATGGTAGTGAAATTGAAATTGTTGAACCCGACGAATTGCGGAATGTAATTCAAGAGCGTATTTCCGGAATGAATAAGTTATATAAACTAAATTAGAAGAATAAAACTATTATCACGAAATAATGGAATTGATTACATCCCTACATAATGGTGTGTACAAGATCACACTTAATCGACCTAAGGTCTATAATTCATTTAATAAAGCCATGGCGTTGTCCTTGCAAAAAGAACTTAATTACTGTGCTCAAAATGATGAAATTAGAACCATAATAATAACTGGTGCAGGAAAAGCTTTTTGTGCGGGTCAAGATCTAGCAGAAGCTACTGACCCCGAGGGGCCTGAACTTCAATCCATAGTTAGAGAGCATTACAACCCCATTGTATTAAAAATTCGATCACTTGAAAAGCCAGTAATTGCGGCAGTTAACGGAGTTGCAGCTGGTGCCGGAGCAAATATCGCCCTGGCTTGTGATCTTACCATCGCCCATGAAAATGCAGCATTTATTCAGGCTTTTTCAAAAATCGGACTAATTCCGGATTCAGGGGGGACTTATTTTCTGCCAAGAATAATTGGAATACAAAAAGCACTGGCACTAATGTTTACTGGAGATAAAATATCAGCAAAGGAGGCAGAAGAACTTAATATGATCTATAAATGCATTTCGGATGAAGACTTTGAAAGCTTCACAAATAATCTTGCCGAAAAACTAGCATTGATGCCAACTAGAGCCTTTGGCCTCACCAAAAAAGCGGTTAATCAAAGTCTAAATAACTCACTTGAGGAACAACTCAGGCAAGAAGAAAAGCTTCAAACTGAAGCGGGTAAAACAGAAGATTTTCAGGAAGGTGTGCAAGCATTTCTAGAAAAAAGAAAAGCCAAATTCAAAGGAAAATGATTAGTAAAATAGGAATAATTGGAGCAGGCACCATGGGATGTGGTATTGCTCAAATCGCTTCACAAAATGGACATGATGTCATTGTTGTTGATAAGGAACAACTACAATTGGAAAAAGCAAAAGCCAGCCTTGAGAAAATATTAAGTCGGCTGTGTGAAAAAGAGAGAATTACCACAGAGGATAAAATAGCCATTCTTAATAGGATCTCATTTACATCTGAATTAAAGCAACTGACTGATTCTGACTTGGTGATTGAGGCAATTGTTGAAAATATTAATGTGAAGCATGAAGTATTTAAGGCCGTAGAAGAAATCGTAAGTGAATCATGTATCCTTGCTTCGAATACTTCTTCATTATCAATAGCTTCTATAGGATCGGCATTAACCAATGCTAATCGAAGCATTGGCATTCACTTTTTTAATCCGGCCCCCCTTATGCCTCTTGTTGAAATCATTCCGGCTGTGCAAACGGATGAGCAAACCTTAAACAGTGCTCTTGAGTTAATCAAAGGTTGGGGCAAAACTGTGGTTACATGCAAGGATACACCTGGGTTTATCGTGAATCGAGTAGCACGACCATTTTATGGGGAAGCCCTTCGGATTTACGAAGAAGGTATTGCCGATTTTGCAACCATTGATTGGGCTCTCACCGAATTAGGAGGATTCAAAATGGGCCCCTTTACCTTGATGGATTACATCGGAAATGATGTCAATTATGCGGTAACAGAATCAGTTTTCAAAGCATTTTATTATGACTCGAGATTTAAACCCTCTTTTACTCAAAAACGATATGCTGAAGCAGGGTTTTTAGGAAGGAAATCAGGAAGGGGTTATTACGACTATACCCATCCAAATGCGAACAAAGAGGCAAAGAAAGATGAGTCATTGGGTCATTATATATTAAATCGAGTAAGATGTATGTTGATCAATGAAGCCATCGATGCCGTTTTTATGGGAGTCGGAACACCTACTGATATTGACTTGGCTATGACTAAAGGTGTAAATTATCCAAAGGGACTTTTAAAGTGGGTTGATGAAATTGGACATGAAGAAATATTAGAGCAATTAAAGCAACTTTTTGAGCATTATGGAGAGGATCGGTATCGACCGAATCCCCTACTTCGTAAAATGGCTGCGAATAAAACTACATTTTTCCCTGTTTAAAGGTGTGTTTTTATTAAATTTGCAATCTTAAAGAAAAAAAACATGTCCTATTTATTTACTTCTGAATCCGTTTCAGAAGGTCATCCAGATAAAGTTGCAGATCAAATCTCCGACGCATTAATTGATAATTTCTTGGCTTTTGATCCAGAATCAAAAGTCGCATGTGAAACTCTTGTGACTACAGGACAAGTGGTTCTTGCAGGAGAGGTCAAATCAAAGACTTATTTGGACGTTCAAAAAATCGCAAGAGATGTAATCAATAAAATTGGCTACACGAAAAGTGAATACATGTTTGACGGTAATTCTTGTGGAGTATTTTCTGCTATTCATGAACAATCTCCTGATATCAATCAAGGAGTTGAAAGAAAAGAAAAAGAAGAGCAGGGTGCTGGAGACCAAGGAATGATGTTTGGATATGCGACAAATGAGACTGAAAGCTACATGCCTCTCCCTTTAGAAATTTCACATATTCTTTTAAAGGAACTCGCTGCCTTAAGAAGAGAAAACAATGACATTACTTATCTGAGGCCTGATTCAAAATCTCAGGTTACTATAGAATATTCAGACGACAACAAACCGATTAGAATTGACGCTGTTGTTATTTCGACCCAACATGATGATTTTGGAGAGGAACAAGAGATGCTCGAGAAAATTAAACGTGATGTTATTGAAATTTTAATTCCAAGAGTAAAAGCAAAATTACCAAACCATATTCAATCGTTATTTAATGACCAAATCACCTACCACGTTAACCCTACAGGAATATTTGTAATTGGAGGACCTCATGGTGATACCGGCTTAACTGGAAGAAAAATTATTGTTGATACATATGGAGGAAAAGGTGCACATGGAGGAGGTGCTTTTTCTGGAAAAGACCCTTCAAAAGTTGACCGGTCTGCTGCATATGCCACAAGACACATTGCCAAAAATGCTGTAGCTGCAGGTCTTTGCGATGAAATACTTGTTCAAGTCGCTTATGCCATTGGAGTAGCAAAACCTATGGGACTTTATGTTGATACTTATGGAACCTCTAAAATAGGACTTACTGATGGAGAAATAGCCAGAAAACTAGAAGCTATTTTTGACATGAGACCTTATGCTATTGAGAAAAGATTTAGCCTAAGGACTCCTATTTACTCAGAAACTGCCGCATATGGTCACATGGGAAGAACATGTGAAACCATTAATAAAGAATTTAAAGATGCAGCGGGACAAACTAAAAAAGTAACTGTGAAGCTATTTCCTTGGGAAGATACAGACTATGTATCCAACGTAAAAGATGCTTTCGGTTTATAACGAATAATATTAAATAATGAGAAGGTCATTTTAATGGCCTTTTTTTTATTGATAAAATCACACTATAACTGCTTGATTCCTATTGTGATTAAAGTAGAAAAATGATATTTTTACATCATGTCAAAAACTATATGTTCCAAAAACTATTTATCTTATTTAAATAAGTCTCTTTTATTCTGCTTCATTTTCTTTATTCAAATCCAAGTATTTAGTCAATCAAAGGTCGGTTTTTTTGATAAAATCATGTGTAAAAAATTAATCGGAAACGGCAATGAATTGTTTTATGCGGGCAGAACGAGTGAGGCTATGTTTACATTCAAGAGGGCAAAGATGAAAAACCCAAACTCCTGGAAAGCCAATTATCATCTTGCTATGTCTGAATTTTACTTAAAGAGCTACCTCAGTGCTGAAGACAATATTGTGACCGCATTGAAACTGGCAGGAGACAAAGGTGATGGAGAACTATATTATATGCTAGGAAGAATTCATCACACATTAAACAAGATAGATTCAGCCAAAACATTTTACCTCAAATCAAGAGATCTATTTGGCAAAAGAATATCCAAAGACTATGACTTAGATATTCTCATTCAACAATGTGACTTTGTAAAAAATGAAATTAAAAATGGCATTGTAAACTTACGTCAACCTTTTTCTAGAAAAATCAACTCAAAATATGAAGAATATGGGGCCATCTTGATTCATGGTGGCAAACGGTTATATTTTACAGCAAGACAACCTGAAACAACTGGAAACAACATGAATCCCGATGATCAAAAGTTTTTTGAAGATATGTACATGGCCGATTGGGATGAAAAAAGAAAAAATTGGGTAGTGAATACTGAATGGATGGAAGAATACAATACTGAAGGATTTGATGCATTGAACTTCATTTCTAGAAATGGCATGTATGGTTTAATTACCGTAAACACTTCAGCGTCATCCGAAAAAACAACTTCGAGTTCAGAAATTTATGAATTTGAAGTAGATGAAGATGATAGCTCTTGGTATGTCGACCCAATAATAAATGAAACAATAAATACCAGTTATTTTGAGGGAGCAGCCACCATCACAGATAGTCTTTTTGATGAAGATGAATCCTACACACAAACATTATATTTTATCACAGACCGAAAGGGAGATAGAAGCTTGACGGATATTTATTCTATAAAACGAGTTGATGATCAATGGGGTATTGCAAAGCCTGAAACTTCGTTAAACACCCTCGGTAGGGAAACAACTCCGTTTGTTACGGGAGATGGAAAATATTTGTTTTTCAGTAGTGATGCCCTACCCGGAATGGGAGGATATGACGTTTATTATTGTGAAAATAATAATGGCGAATGGAGTGCACCGATAAATATGGGAGCAAAAATAAATACTGTAAATGATGATACCCATTTTCAATACTATCCTGAACTAAATAAAGGGGTAATCTCCGGTATCTATAATTTCGATGGTTATTTTAGCTACGATGTTTTTGAAATCAACATGGAAAATACAGGCTATCCTTTTTTAAAGAAGGTCAAATAAAAAACAAGTTCTGTTGTACAAGCGCTGTAAATAATGAAACGGTATTTCTTTAAAATTTCTTACGACGGGACTTCTTACTTTGGCTGGCAGAAGCAACCCAAACAATTGAGCATTCAAGAGACAATTGAAAAAGATTTGTCGAAAATTCATTCTTTGAGGGAAGTGAGTATTGTCGGATGTGGAAGAACTGATGCAGGTGTTCATGCCAAGGAATATTATTTTCATTGGGAATCTGAAACGGCTATAAATAAAACTGAAATCAAATATAAACTAAATAAAATGCTCCCTGATGGTATTTGTATACATGAAATTTATGAAGTTGAAAATGAGGCTCATGCTAGGTTTAGTGCAAAAGAAAGAAGTTATGAGTACTTAATCAATACCTCAAAAAATCCTTTTACCTCATATCATAGCTGGTATATCAGTAAAAAGTTAGACGTCGCCAAAATGAATGCCGCGGCAAATTTATTAATCGGTAAAAAAGACTTTACCTCATTCGCAAAAATCCATACAGATGTCAACAATCATATTTGTCAGCTCAATTATGCAAAATGGATTCAAAAAGGAGATCAGATTACTTTTGAAATTAGAGCAAACAGATTCTTACGAAATATGGTGAGGGCAATTGTTGGTACTTGTGTAGACGTCGGGTTTAATAAAATTCAGCTTGACGAATTCAAAAGAATAATTGAAGCGAAAGAACGTCAACAAGCATCTAGCTCAGCTCCTGCCAAAGGACTATACCTAAGCAAAGTAATTTATGATTTAGAACTCAAAAACTAAATAGAGGCACTTTCAGTGGCCAGTTCTCGATTGACTTTCTTGAATAAACCTTGCAATACCCTACCTGGACCTACTTCGATAATTTGAGTCGCTCCGCCCTCAATCATATTTTCCATAATTTGAGTCCAACGCACAGCACCTGTCAACTGAAGCACTAAATTTTTCTTTATATCATCGGGATTCGAAACAGCCAATCCATTAATGTTTTGGTAAACTGGACATGTGGGTTGATTAAACACAGTATTTTCTATTGCCGTTGCAAGCTCTTCTCTCGCAGGCTCCATCAAAGGAGAATGAAAAGCTCCACCTACAGGAAGAACAAGCGCTCTCCTTGCTCCTGCCTCTTTCAATTTCTCACAAGCCAATTCCACAGCCGAAACAGAACCTGAAATCACCAATTGTCCTGGACAATTATAATTAGCAGGAACAACGATTCCTGGTATTTCTGAACAAACCTTTTCTACTATACGATCTTCCAACCCAAGAATTGCCGCCATCGTTGAAGGTTCTAACTCACATGCTTTTTGCATGGCTAAGGCTCTCTTTGAAACTAGTGAAAGACCATCTTCAAAACTCAGTGTTTTATTCGTGACTAACGCTGATAATTCACCCAAAGAATGTCCGGCAACCATGTCTGGTTTAAAAGCATTACCAAGACAAGACGCTAAAATTGTAGAATGCAGAAAAATTGCAGGCTGAGTTACTTTGGTTTGCTTAAGTTCCTCATCCGTGCCTTCAAACATGATTTTTTGTATATCAAAACCAAGTATATCATTACTTCTTGAAAATAGATCTCTGGCTATTTGAGAATTGTCGTAAAGGTCTTTGCCCATACCTGAAAATTGAGCTCCTTGCCCTGGAAAAACGTATGCTTTCATGATAAATCTATATTTTGATTACAAAAGTAATAGAAGTATTAAACAAATTACAATTGACCATCCGAATGGTATACCCCTTTTTTAAAAACTTTTACCTTTTGAATGATGCCGTCCTCATCGTAAACATATAGTTTTCCATCCCATAACCTTCCGTTTTTAAATATTCCATCCATCCAAATTTCATCATTGGCATTGTAAACCTTGTTGTAACCATAAAACTCAAAACCTACGCCATGGGTATTTGGAGTATTAACCACAGGAGCTCCCTCTGGTTTTTTCTCTACAACTTGAACCGGTTTTTCAATTGAGGGATCATAATTTTTTGCGGACTTTTTCTTACCCGAACCATCAAGAATAATCTCACTTTTTAATGACCCATTTTTATAATAGTTTTTAATCTTCCCAAAAGGTTTACCGTTTTTCGCTGTGTATTCCATTTGAATTTTTCCATTTTTGAAATAATACTTTATAAGACCAGATTCCTCTCCCTTGTTGTTATAATTTCCACTATATGCTAACTTTCCATTACTGTAATACCTGTTGTAAATCCCCTTGTATTTATCCTGGATAAAATTAGCTTCTTCATTTTTTTTGGCATTTTTATAATAACGTATGTAAAATCCCGAAGGCCTGTTATTTGCATAGTGTCCTTTAAGCCTAATTGTCTTTCCGTCTCTGTGATATTTAATCCATATCCCTTCCTTTCTTCCCTGAATGAAGTTTCCTTCTTCTACTTTATCATTAATTGAATGTCCTGAACGCGGATGATCTTTCCCTTTAAAAACCCATTTGCCTGTTTTTTTACCATTAGAATCATATCCATTTTGAGCCTGACAAATATTTTGCCGCAACAACAATGAAAAACAAATGAGACTAAAAATCATCAATAACTTCACAAATCTAAGTTACAAATCTTAAATGAAATCTAATCAGTCAACAGTTATAATATTGTGAATAAAAAATTCTGTTTTTACACGAGTCAAATGAATGTTTGAATTACTTTTGTGATTACATTTTTTACATATGTTATCAATTAACCCAAAAGAAATAGAAGTACCAAAATTACATCGGTATTTACTTGGCTCAATAGGTCCAAGGCCTATTGCTTTTGCTTCAACCATTGATGAAAGTGGCAATGTAAATCTAGCACCTTTTAGTTTTTTTAATGTCTTCAGTGCTAATCCGCCTGTAATGATTTTTTCACCAGCTCGATCTGGAAGAACGAATACAACAAAGGACACTTATAATAATGTAAAGAAAATTCCTGAAGTAGTAATTAATGTTGTGAATCATGATATGGTTCATCAAATGAGCTTGGCCAGTTCTCCATACACCTCTGATATTAGCGAATTTGAAAAGTCTGGATTTACAGCTCTCGACTCTGATTTGATTTCTCCTCCACGTGTCAAAGAGTCTCCTGTCCAATTTGAGTGTAAAGTGAATGACGTTATTGAATTGGGAAATCAAGGTGGTGCAGGTAATCTTATAATTTGTGAGGTTGTACGAATTCACATTGAAGAAGAGCTTCTTGATGACAACCAAATGATTGATCAACATAAAATTGATTTGGTTTCAAGAATGGGAGGGAATTGGTATTGCCGTGCCGATAAAAACTCAATGTTTGAAATTCAAAAGCCAATCACTACATGCGGAATTGGTTTCGATGCATTGCCGAAGGACATCTTAAATAGCTCAATACTTACAGGAAATGATTTGGGTCAATTAGCAGGAATAGAAGAACTTCCGAATGAAACAGATGTTAACGAATATAAACTACTAGAATTAAGTGAATTGTTTTTATCTTTAGAAGAGGATGCGATTCAACTAGAAATAAAAATTCATAAAAGAGCTCAAGACCTTTTAAAAAGAAATCTACTCGAGGAAGCATGGATGACCTTGCTTTCTTTTAATAATTAATAATAAACAATATGTACAAGTTCCAAGGAAAAATTAAAGTCATTAATGACATTCAAGAAATAAGTGAAAAATTTAAAAAAAGAGAATTCGTAGTAACCGATACGTCATCAATGTACCCTCAAGATGTTATGTTTCAGTCTGTTCAAGATAAATGTGCAATGCTAGATGGATATTCTGTTGAAGACGAGGTAGAGGTTTCTTTTAACTTAAGAGGTAGAGAGTGGACAAGCCCTGATGGCGTTGTAAAATACTTTAATACGCTTGACGCGTGGAGAATAGAAAAAATGGGGCAAGGAAGTGGTATACCTGCTGGTGGTGCTGGAGCAATGGATCTTAATCCAGAAACGGCAGCAACAAGCACACCTGATTCAAGTGGCGAAAAAAGCGACGATTTGCCTTTTTAATTTAATTCATTTTTACAAAACTAAGCGGGGTGAATGCCCCGTTTTTTTTTGACCTAAATTAAGATTTGAAAACAGAAAGTTATTTGGTGACAAATAATTTAAGGGACCGATCACCTATTCGTAAAATATACGAGCTAGATGGAAGACCTGAAATATCGATTCTATTTGAACTGATTCCACCACTCATTACCTTTTCACCCAGAACGGAATATATCGCATAATCTTGAACGCTTTCAAAGTTTGATTCTATAGTAATATACATAGATGCAGGATTCGGAAAAATGGATAGACCAAAATCTTCTATTACATCTTCATTTCCTACCATGGGAGGAAAACAATTATTATTAGAATAGACTTCATCCGTATCCTTATTAATTGATATTAAACAATGACACATGTTATATGAATCGTGCAT
The DNA here is from genome assembly GCA_938092255.1 of uncultured Flavobacteriales bacterium. Lineage (GTDB taxonomy): Bacteria > Bacteroidota > Bacteroidia > Flavobacteriales_D > Crocinitomicaceae > UBA952. Next base: position 30,119 of record CALKHF010000049.1, read on the forward strand.
GTAGGAAAGGCCATAATTGGTACCAATGCCCTCAATAAATGTAAGTGGCTCATCACTCCCCCAATAATGGTAATTGGTCTGAACATATTTAAGCCCAGAAATAAAATATACCGAATCAATAATTGATGTAATGACCTCGTTCCAAGGTTTATGGATCAGGAATGTATCACCTACATTTAAAGATAAATCCATAACCAGAAATTCTATTGTATCAATTGCACCCACCATTTCCATGGTACTCATAAACCACGCCTGTCCCGAAGACAGATCCTCACGAGCATATCCATTCGCATCAATCCCATTTAAATCGTAAGAAATTCCATTAGAAGTTACCGTTCCGACCTTTTTATAGCTTACTCCATTAATGACCGTTTCTATTTCTGAGATTTGCTCCCTGACATCCGCTATATCCAAATTACAAAATGGTGTTTTCCATGAAGTAGTTTCTATGCCGAATATGGAATTATAATTCTGTGCCAATAAAGCATTTAATGACACCAAAAACAAAAATGAAATAACTAAAACCTGAGTGATAAATTTCATAAAAAACATTACGGCATTGCAAATATACAACTAAACAATTGATTTTCAACAACCTATAACCATTAAAAAAGGAAGTAGACTAAATGATTTATGTCTCGAGATATAAGAAAGGTCTTTATCAAATTGATTAATATAAGGTCATCGCCAAACCGCATCCAATCAATATGCTCAATAGCTTAAGCAGGTTGAACTTATGATTTTCAGAGGTCTCAAAAATAATAGTAGTTGAAATATGCAAAAACATACCTACGACAACGGCAAGTATGATGTGCAAGTCAAGACCAAATTGTTCTGGTGTAAATTTTAGGCCAATTAAGGCTCCTGCAGGAGTCATCATCGCAAAGAACAAGAGAAATAACCAAGACTTAATGAGGCTTAGTTTCGTATTCATTAATAAAGTCATTAAAGCTATTGAAACAGGTATTTGGTGGAAGATTATTCCCCAAAATAATGACTCATGGACATGGTGATGTTCGCTTACAATTCCTGCATATTGATTCCCAAGAGGAAGACCTTCTATTATTGAATGAACAGATAAAGAAATAAACAATGCCCATGGCAATGATTGCCCCTTATGGACATGTACATGACCGTGTTCAATTCCTCCAGAAAAATATTCTAATATCAACTGAACAAGAAACCCTATAAGAATAAAAATCCCAACCCGTTCAGCTCCATCATGGTATATGTCTGGTAATAAATGCTGGAAAATTATAGCCAAAAGAAACCCACCACTAAAAGCCAAAGCCAATTTGATCATTTGACTATTGTTGGTTGCATTAAAATAACCTACAATAACACCGCCACTCAGGACCGATGCAATTAAACCTAAAATTATAAAAGTAAAACTCATTCTTTTCTGCTTGCAATAATAATCAAACGTTCTGATTTTTCGGGTACAAATGGCTTCAAATCTAATGAGCCAAATACATTATCAATTGAAAAATAAGGCTCCAACAAAGATTGAAAATCCTCTAATCTTAATATTTGCACTCTTTCTTTGAAATGAAAATCATTGCCCTGATCCGAAAATTTTATCTGCTTAAAAATATGTGAATCATCATGATTACGGGAAATCTTAAAATGAACTCCATTGATTATTTTCTCTTCTTCGTGCACAAGAGACTCAATTACCTTATACACGTTCATAAAATCTATAACAAGCTTTCCATCTGGTTCTAACATCTGAAACATGGCTTCACAAACAAGCTGGTTCTCTTTGAATGTGTCAAAATACCCAAAACTTGTAAACAAATTAAAAATGGCATTAAATTGACGATTTGATATTTTAGTCCTCATGTCATGAACCTGAAAACTAAGTGAATCACTCGACCATTTCTGAGCTTCTAAAATACTATTTTCAGATAAATCAACCCCCAATACCTCGAACCCTAAATCATTCAAGGTCTTTGAATGCCTTCCTTTCCCACAAGCCAAATCAAGAATTTTTGAATCAGAATTCAAACGGAGATGATTCATTAATTTTATAATGAACTCTTTAGCTTCAGATTCATTTCTGTTCTGATATAAAATGTGATAATAAGAGGTATTAAACCAATCCACAAACCAATCCTTTTCAACCATATATCAAAAATACAACTTATTGACTTTATTCAGATTCGAAATCTTGATTGAATCTATCACAAAACCACTAAATTTGACTCTATGAAGAAAATCGGTTTGACAGGAGGTATTGGAAGCGGAAAAACATTTGTCGCCAATATCCTTGAAAAAATGGGCTGCCCCGTTTACTACTCTGACAAACGGGCGAAAGAACTTAGTAACGAACACCCGAAAATTCAAGATAAGCTTAAAGAAATTTTTGGAGACGAAATATACGAGAATGAAAACTTAAACAGACCGCTTCTCAGTAAAAAAATATTTACGTCTACTGACCTACGAGAAACCGTAAATTCTATAATACACCCGATTGTTCGAAATGACTTCAATAAATGGACTGAAAAATATTCACATCATTCTTTAGTTTTCAATGAAGCCGCCATTTTATTTGAAACAAAATCATTTAAAAATTTTGATGCGAATATACTGGTTTATGCACCTCAGGACGTAAAGATTCAACGCCTATTATTGAGGGATCAAATTACTAAAGAAAATATTTTAACAAAAATGAATGCCCAATGGAGTGATTCAAAAAAAATGAGCTTGACACGACACCATATTTTAAACGATGGAAAAACACCATTACTAATACAGATAGAAGAAATATTAACTAAGCTAAATCAGTAGACTAGCTTTATTGAAACCGTTTTGTTTCTATCAAGTTTGAACATACAATCCTGGAATGACGGAGCCGAAAATTTCGGACGTATATCATTTGAAAAGGCGAAAGGTTCGGTGGGCACACCTATGAAATTTTTATCACAATTGTCATTGTTGTTTTCATCTTGGTAAATAGCAACAGCATAAACTCCTTTAGGCAAACCTTTAAACGTATATTTTCGAGAAGCTCCATTCGTTTTTACTCGAATCATTTTATACGTTTCACCAACAATTGGGAATTGATCCGCATTGTTATATAATCCAAATTGAAGAACTCCATCATTATTTTCAAGGCCGGTAACATTTACGGTCAAGTCGAAATTAAGCTGTGAATTCAATTGCATCGAGGACAAAAAGACAAAACAGCATATTTTAAAAAGACCCATTATTTATTAAAATTGGTTTTAAAAATTCGATCCATCCATATAAAAGTTGAGGCATAATTCCCATCAAGATAAGCATGATGGTCATCGTGATGTTTTGTTTTGCTTAAAAGAGGTATCTTACTAAGTAAAGGCAATTCTATATTTGAATGTATGTGTATTTCGTGCAGGTTCCTTAACAATCCAAAAATCCAAAAGGCGTAGAGATTAATCGGCATAAAAATTAAAATCATTGTAAATGCTATTACTACTCCTATCATGCCCATCATCCATTCTAATGGATGTCCATATAAATATTCAAGAGGAAATGGTTTAGTCGCTCTATGATGAATTGAATGAATGTGTTTCAACATAAACTTGTTATTATGAAGCCATTTGTGATAAAAATAAAACCAAAAGTCATCCAAAACAAAGGCGAATAATACTTGAAGTCCAATTATCCACCAGCTGACCCATTTGACCTCCATGAAATCAAATAAAAAATATGCACCCGTTCCTGAAACGAATAATAACAAAACAAAATTCAAAAGAAATAAAGGCATTCTTTTACTGAAAATTGACTTTTGATATGATTTTAACTGCAAAACATATGGTTGGAAAAACTTGGTCTTTAAGACCAGCATACTATATAATAATCCAAACAAATTAGAAGCCAATAGCATGATTATGGTTCCTATTGCCACCCATTCTCTACTCATCTCAATGCGAATATGTTAAACATGCCTGTATTTTCAAGACCAACTTCACTCTCAGTATGTAACTTGGTAAAACCCTTTTCCTTTAAGAGTTGCCGAACACTTTCTAAGCGACCATCAATATCATGAACTTCTATTACTAGACTTTTAATTTTCGGCCAATCATTTTCTTTAATTCCTTTTAAAACAGCCCATTCTGCTCCTTCACAATCAATTTTTAGTAAATCAATTTGGCTAATCTTCTCTTCTTCAATGACATTAGATAGAGGCACAAGTTTACATTCTACTTGCTTTTTGCCCCTAACCAAAAAGTGTGCTATAATTCCTGAAAAAAATGGCGGGATTAGTTTCATCCATTTCATCCCTTCAGGTGGGTTTTTCATTGTGCCTTTAACGGCTCTTGAAAATGCAGCTGGATCCTCATCCCATTGTTCGGGGTGCAAAGTTGACAAGGCGGGAGTGTTGGGAAAATACGTAAAACTGGCATTGGTCAATTTATCGGACACTCCAATTTCATATACATGAATTCGACCGTCCCCATATTCTTCCGCATTCTTTTTTAATACAGAAAAAATATCTGGAATGGGTTCAAAGCAATATGCATTTACATTTTTCGCCTTCTGTATGGCTCTTAAACCAAAAACGCCAACATTTGCTCCAACGTCGAAAACAACAGCGTTATCATTAATAGAAATACCATTTTGAAGGTACCCATCAACGTGGTGATCGAGCATTTTGGCCTCAGGTTTTCTTAAACAAAAAACGGGAGTGCCATCACTTAGGTTGGTTTTGGTCATCATAGATAGACCTAAAAATAATCAAATTTGATTACTTTAAATACACATATGTAAAAGATTTATCCTAGAAATGGATAACGATAATCGGTAGCTGGAACGAAGGTTTCTTTAATCGTTCTTGCCTGTACCCATCGTAATAAATTCATCGCTGCACCTGCTTTATCATTGGTTCCTGAACCCCTTGCTCCTCCAAATGGCTGCTGTCCTACTACAGCTCCTGTCGGCTTATCATTAATGTAAAAATTGCCAGCTGCATTTTCTAGTTTCCTAGTTGCTAATTCAATGGCATATCTATCTTGAGAAATTATAGATCCTGTTAAAGCATATTCAGAAGTGTCATCGACAATAGCTAAGGTCTCCTCAAACGCATTTCCTGGATATACATAAATGGTTAAAACGGGTCCAAAAATCTCTTCGCACATCGTTCTGAATTTTGGATTTGAAGTAACAACTACTGTCGGCTCAATAAAATATCCTTTTGATTTATCGTAATTACCACCAACTATAATCTCTGCTTCTTCATTTTCTTTGCAATAATCAACAAAAGCTGATATTTTATCAAAAGCTCTTTCATCAATGACAGCATTGATATAATTGGAAGTATCCTCGGGAGTTCCCATCTTGAACGAATTAACCTGATCAAGTAATATCGCCTTTACTTCAGGCCATAAGTTTGATGGTATATAAGCTCTTGATGCCGCTGAACATTTTTGCCCTTGAAATTCAAAAGACCCACGAGTAAGTGCCGTTGCTACTTCAGCAGGGATTGATGATTTGTGAACCATCACAAAATCTTTCCCTCCTGTTTCCCCAACTATTCTCGGGTAGCTTCTGTAAGTATCTAAATTACTTGCAATATTTTTCCAAAGCGTTCGAAAAACACCTGTAGATCCTGTAAAGTGAAGTCCAGAAAACATTTTATGTTTAAAAATAACCTCTCCAGCAGTAGGACCGTCTACAGTGACCATATTAATAACACCATCAGGCAAACCTGCAGCCTTGAACAAGTCCATGATCACCTGAGCTGAATAAACCTGAGAATCTGCAGGTTTCCATACAATTACATTTCCCATCATTGCAGGAGCAGCACATAAATTTGCCGCAATAGAAGTGAAATTGAATGGTGTCAAGGCAAATACAAAACCTTCTAAGGGTCTATATTCTAATCTGTTCCATAAGCCAGGTTGGGAATCAGGCTGTTCCTTATAAATCTGTGTCATATATTGAACATTGAATCTGAAAAAGTCAATCATTTCACATGAAGCATCTATTTCTGCCTGAAAGACATTTTTTGATTGGGCGAGCATAGTTGCAGCATTCATTCTATCTCTAAATGGTCCTGCAAGCAAATCTGCTGCTTTCAAAAATATAGCCGCTCTTTGTTCCCAAGGTAGATTGGCCCAAGCGGATTTTGCCTCAAGTGCCTTTTCAATAGCCATTTCGACATGAGATGCATCTCCGTAATTGAAATGACCCAATACTTTTTTATGATCATGCGGAGGCGTCATCGGTCTTTTATTCTCGGTTCGAATCTCCTCCTTTCCAATATACATAGGAACATCAATCTCTTTTTGATTGAACATTTCGTTGTATTTGTTTATAAGTGAACTCTTTTCTGGCGAATTTGGAGCATATGATTTCACCGGTTCATTGATTGCAACAGGTACTTTATAGAAGGCGTTTGACATGTTTTTTTTGTTGCAAAAGTAACGATTGTTAACTATCCTTGCAACTGAGCCAAGCAATTCTAAATGAAACACTTCCTATTTTTCATTTTTATATTCAACTTCTATTATTTTGACGTGTTTGGTCAATCGGTTATTCACAATTATAAAATAGAGACCAATGTGACTTCTAAATCTAAAATTGCATTAGATTTATGGGAGTATTATTCTCGTTACCATTTAGATTCTTTAAATATTATTGGCTTAGATCTTCTTGAAGATCAGCAAGCAAGCGATCCTTTCATTAAAGCAGTAGCATATAGGCTATTGGGTTGTTATGATGTTCGATACGGTGAAATAAATAAAGGACTCAAATTATTAGAGTCCTCAAAGTCTATTTTTCTAAACTTAGGGGATGAAAAACTAATTTCCGAAGCCTACAATGAAATAGGTATCGCCTATCTACTTCTTGGAGATCTTGAAACAGCCCGTTTGAATTTTGAAAGCTCCTTATCACATGGAAGAAATTCCGCAACCAAGGAGATGGCATACATGGCAGAAATCAACCTTGCAAAATGTGAACTGAAGGCCGGAAACATTGTACTTTCTCAAATGCTCGCAGAACATTACATCCGACAGGCTACGGAGGACCACAAATATGAGTCTGTATCCAATGCCTACTCGTTTCTGGGACAAATTGCATTGGATAAAAATCAAATTAAGCGGGCTGAATTTTGTTTTTCGAAACAGCTTGAAAATTCAATCTTATGTGATGCCCCTTTTATCAAAACAAGGGCTCTGAATAACCAAGGAATATTGGCATTTATTTCTTTAGACCATGAAAAATCAATAAAGATTTTTTTTGAAGTATTAGAACAGCGAAAATTGCAAGGTTTTCAATTTTACACCTGTGAGGCGTACATGAATATAGCCAATTTCTATTTTGAAACGGCTGACATGGTTAAAGCGTCACAATACATTGATTCATGCATTTCCCTTGCAGAACGTCATAACCTGTTATTAACTCAAATTGAAGCGCTTGAATTAAATCTTGCTTATGAAAAAACTTCCGAATTAAAACAAAAACTTGCAATATTAATACAAAAAAGAAAGCAGGTTATAAATCGAAACAACAACAGAAGAAAATCATTGAACGCAAAAAAGAATAAAGCAGAAAATTCACGAATTTATATTCTACTGAGTCTTTTAATTATTCCAATGCTTATATGGTTATACTTCAAAGACTAACGAACGAGACTAAAGAATCCGTGTCCCACCCATTCTGAACCATCTAATCCTGTAGCCGAATATCTATAGAAATAAACCCCCTCCTTTGCATCTCTTCCCCCTGGGGTTATTCCATCCCAACCACCATTTAAATCATCAATTGTTGCCATAAGGTTACCCCATCGATTCACAATTAACAATTCAATAGACTGCATATTTTCTGTTGAAATCATAAAAGTCTCATTCGAACCGTCCGAATTTGGTGTAAATACGTTTGGGACAAAAATTTGTGGCTCTACAGTTGTCGAAATAACAATCGAAATCGAATCATCACAAACTCCATTATCTGCAATCAACCATACCGTGTAACTTCCAAAATCTAAATAAGTACTGTTTTGAGCACTTTGGTTATTAACGGTGTTAAATTCATCATTACCGAAATCCCATTCATAATTTGTGGCGTTTTGACTGGTATTGGTAAAAGTCACATCTAAAGGTACACCTCCAGATTCAGGACTTGCCGTAAATGAGGCAAGAGGAACAGGTAGGCCTGTTACAAGTATGGAAGCTGTCCCTATACATCCATTTTCATCCGTACCAGTTACCGTATAAAGTGTAGTCTCTGTAACCGTAAACGATACTCCATCTTCTATTCCATTGTCCCATGTATAATTTCCACCGGAACCAGCACCGCTGCCCAAAAGGATTACTGCATCTCCAACGCATACTATGAGGGGGTCACCCGCAGAAATAATTGGGTTTTCCAATACCTCAACAGTGAGGTCAGTCACTAGCGCACATTGATCAGCATCTGGAGTAAAAGTGTAGATTGTTGTTTCCATATTATTGACAACCGGAGACCATGTCCCCGAAAAACCCTCTAAAGATTCTGGTGGAAGAGATAGGTCGGCCTCTGAACAAATTGGAGCGATCACCTCAAAAGTAGGAGTACTTGGCGGCCCCACTTCTATAGTTACGAATTGCTCACTTGCACATTGACCGGCATCAGGAGTAAATGTATACTCGGTGGTTTGAGTGTTATCAATTGCAGGGGACCATACACCAGTATATCCCTCAATAGAAGTTGCTGGTAAAACAATTACATCACCTACACATATCGGTGGAATGGGATCGAATGTTGGAGAATCAAGTGCATTAACCAAAATATCAACATCATCACTGGCAACACATCCATTTCCAAAATCAATTGAAACTGAATAGGTATTACTTCCTGCAGGTGGAACAATGGTATCTCCTACTTCAGTAGCACCCGTTGACCACAATAAATCTCCCATATAATATATTTGAAATTCTAAACTTCCTGAGTTATCGTTGTAAGGTCCACTATCTGAAAAAGTGAAAGTTTGTGGTGCTCCACCGCTGAAAAAGTAGTTGTAAACATGGGCAGGATTATAAACAAATGGAACGGTTGATTGAGATGCGGCACTCGAACCATTCCACTGCCAAAAAGATCCAGGAACGGGAGGGTTTACTGGATTATTATTAAAAATAAATTGATAGTTCGCATCTCTTATTTCTCCAAACATAGCTGTGATGGTACCACTTACAACAACATAATAACTACCCGCAGCATTCGTGTTCGAGGTAGTATAATTAAACGGGGCAGAGACATCCATCGTAAAGGTTTCGACTAGTTGTCCTCCTGTAATATCCATGGCAAATAAAACTGCAGACTCTCCTTCACACAAGGAGCTGTCCAAAGCAGCAGCTGTAATTGAAGGTGAATCCGTAATCGTAATATCTATAGATGCTAAAGTTGCACAGAGACCTGCATCAGGGGTAAAGGTACTTGTAAATACTCCTGTAGAGGTATTGTCAACTGTATTTGGAATCCATGTTCCTGTAAAACCTTCTAGAGAGGTTAATGGCAATACATCTACATTCCCAGTTTGACAATATGGGCCCATAATCGCAAATGTAGGTGTTTCCGGAGGACCAACAGACACAACCATTGTTTGTTCATTTGAGCATTGACC
>CALKHF010000050.1 GCA_938092255.1 uncultured Flavobacteriales bacterium
CTGGACGAATGTCTTCTTCTTCGTCCTCATCGGCCACAGACTCGATGCTCTCGTCCTTTTCCACGGCGTCTTTCTTGCCACGGCGCGAACGGCTCTTAACATTGATCCTGATTTGCCGCTGTAGTCCAGGCCAAAAAAATAGCATACTGGCTTTCCTATTTGTTTCCAATTGAGCGGCCTTGTCACTGTTGTAATTGGTGTAAAACACCAGTTCATTATCACGTAAGTCTTTTAGATAAAGAATACGGCTGTATGGTTGATGGGATTTTAAGTCAACGGTAGAAAGACAAAAGGCATTAGGCTCTGATTCTTTATTATCACAAGCTTCATCAAACCATTTTTTAAAACTCAAATATGGATCTGAATCCAAATTTATATCCAAAGAATCCACATTAAAATCCTTATGGTCATCTTTCAAGCGTTGAATGTGATCACTCATTGCTGCTGTATTCATCGGCAACTTCGCTATCGAAATCTGCGCTTGGCACCATCGTTGCATCCAAATTATTCTTCTTCTCGGGAACGTCTGTAACTTTATTTGGTGGGAAAATTTCAATAATTGGAGATTCAGAAACTGAAATAATTTTGTAATCAACCATCAAGTCAGAAAGGTTTTCTATTAAATTTTCACAAGCATCTTTAACACTTTTTCCCTCCGTTAAAAAATATTGATTAATTTTTTTTGCCTTTCCCCCATCATCGTCAGCACTTTCATAGGAGACCTTACATTTGAACCAAACATTTGATCCATCGATTGAAAAGATATCATGAACTTCCGTTCTTGAAATACCAGAGACAGTGAATTCACCACGAATAGCATTTCCCATTTCCTCATAAATCCGCGCTTCCGCATCTGTAAAGGTCAATGCCGCAACTAGGTAAGGCTCGGTCACTCTTTTGAGTGTTCCATTATCTAATTGCTTTGTATATTTTAATTTTACTGTAAACCAACTTATCATAACTAAATTTTGTGGGCATAAAGATACTCACCGAAGAAACCAAAACCTAATGAAATGATAGTTTAGTCTTTTGTTCCAAAACCAAAAGGCAATAAATCAATCACTGAAGGTATCACCACGGTTCTTTTATCTTGATTCACAATGATTACTCTGATCTTGCTTTTTTGACGATTTTCTGATTCCAGCATCACTTGACGACACCCGCCACAAGGAGAAAGAAGTTTATTTAAAGGGATTAAATCTCCCTTGGCAACGATGCAGATTGTTTTAATACTTTGTTTTGGATAAGTTGAACCAATATGAAAAAGGGCTACCCTTTCAGCGCACAAACCAGATGGGTATGCTGCATTTTCTTGATTACTTCCTGTAATTATGGCATCATTATCTAACCTTACAGATGCTCCTACTCTAAATTCACTGTATGGTGCATACGCTGTTTCCAATGCATCATAGGCCTTGTCAACAAGGATTTGATCTTCAATTGATAAGTCTTTCCAATCTGCTAAAAGCTCGTATGAAAATTGAAAGTCTTTCTTCATAGATGTACTATACGTTAAATAATCTATGCAAGTTTCAAATATAAGCTTGGAATTATTTGAACATCTCGAAGAGATTTTGATTAACTTCGTCCCCTAAAATAAAAAAATGAACGATTTAAAAGAAAAAGTGAGCTATGCTGTAGGAATGAGCATTGCAGAAAGTTTAAAAAGTCAACAACTAGATAAACTCGATTTAAATTTACTTAAAAACGGAATTCAGGATGTATTTGAAGGAAATGATTTTAAGATAAATCCTAATGAAGCCAACGATCTTATTAAATCATATGTCGATGAAGCGAATAATGCAGCTTATGGAGAAAATAAGCAAAAAGGCATTGATTACCTAAATGAGAATAAAAAAAGAAGCGAAATTGAAACCACTGAATCTGGTCTTCAGTTTGAAATACTTACAGCAGCAGAAGGTGAATCACCAAAGAGTACAGACAACGTAACAGTACATTATCATGGAACCCTTATTGATGGAACTGTTTTCGATAGCTCTGTGGAAAGAGGATCTCCTGCAAGTTTTGGTGTACACCAGGTAATCCCCGGTTGGACCGAGGCTCTTCAGCTGATGAATGTAGGATCAAAATATAGATTACATATTCCTCAAGAACTTGCGTATGGAGCGAATCCTCACCCCGGTGGGCCCATTCAACCGTTTAGTACTTTAATTTTTGATGTAGAATTATTATCAATCCAATGATGAAATTCTCTTATTTTTTCGCTTTTGTTTTTTTATTCTCATGTGAGAATGATCAGCAGTCAAAAACTCAAAAATCAGAAAAGAATGACATTCCCATTGGAAATGATACTCTTGAAGGATTAGATATAAAATATGAATTGAGTAATACTGAAATTCTAACTGAAAAGGACAGCTTATCTTATGTATTGGGAATTAAGATTTCGCAACAATTCCATGTGCAACCCGATTTTTCTGACTTGAATAGAGATTTGATTTACAAAGGTTTTTCCGATGCAATAGGAACATACGACATCAATGCCTGTTTTTCTGACATTGAAGCTTACATGGCCTCTGAAAGTACAAGAAAAAACAAAGTGTTTGCTGATGCATGTGGTATCAGTGTCGGTCGTTTAACCAAAGATGAGTTTTCCAAAAACATGGAGAGATTCGAAGCTTTGGATCTTTTCAATG
>CALKHF010000051.1 GCA_938092255.1 uncultured Flavobacteriales bacterium
AAACAACCATATCAGCACCCTGTAAATCAGAATCTTTATGCCAAAGATGAACCACTTCCTGATTCATAACATCCTGAAGTATATACATCATATCCTGATCACAATTTGAGCCAGGAAAAGTAACTACACCAAATTTCATTCTTTATATTAATTTTAATACGAAATTAATCAATTATACAGCTTGAGTAGGCAGGAAAAGGAAAAACTTGATAACAGAATATAACAATACCACATATAAAAGAACATTTGCAGCCATTCCATACGTATCACTTAAAAAAGCAAAGATCAAAAGAACAGACATTGGTATAATCAAAAGACTAAAATAATCTATTTGTTGAAAACTTATTAGGTGATAAAAGGAAAGTAAAAAAAAGAATAAAATCAAAATGATTAATGATCGAATCTGCTTATTTGTTTGGATTTTAGCCTGACGCATTTTAAAAGCAACTGAGAATAAAGACAGGACTAAAAATATAATTATAGATAGCGTCGCAAACCAAGAATCTATTTGTGTAGTTTCAAAATTGTTTTGCAAAAGGTGAAAATCCCAATCTGAATCTACTAAGTAAGAAATAGATGTATAATAAATAAAGGGTATACTGAATCCTGAAAATGCCAACAATGACTCTTGAAAAGAAAGTTGCCGAATAATCGTCACTGAAATAAGCAGCATGGGCAATAAAAATATATAAATGGGGCAAAGCGTAACCCCCAAAGCAAAAAAGAAAAAAGCATTAAAAATATTTTTACGACCATCCTCCCTTTTATTCAACTCAAACAGCTGATGAATCATAAAAATAATCGTAGAATGAAGAAGGAGTGTACTATTCAAAAAATAAGAACATTGAAATAAACTCATAAAGACCACATAGATCAAAGCCACCAAATAAGTGTTGCGTTCATAAAAATTATTGCGATTAACTAATAAATTCAAACCAAAAGAATTTAAAAGCACAACCATAGAAGCCAAAAACATACTAATAACAGCATTCAACTCAATATTTTCCAACCACAATCCAAAATGCTGAGACAGCAACAACTCAATGAAATCAAAATAATAATTTAGCATTTGATAACAGACTAAAAAGACTGGTATGAGAAGAAGAACGTATGTTTTATTTCCTAAAAACAGTTTTATCAATGTGTCTTGTTTTGATTGAAAAATGAAAAATAATTATTATTCACATCTGTTTTACATAAAAGAAGAATAAACCTTTTGAATTTTATCGTCTATTATAGATAAAACAAACTTAAAAATGATATCTTTGGACGCATTAAAAAAACAGATTAACTCATAATTTATCTAGAATGTCAAATAAAAAAAATAAATACTCGGATAAAGAACTTTCAGAATTCAAAGCATTGATTTTAAGCAAATTAAAAGAAGCGAAAGATGATTACAATCTTTTAATTGGTTCACTTTCTCATAATGATGACCATGGAACAAATGATACTGGGAGAACATTTAATATGATGGAAGATGGTTCTGAAACACTTTCACGAGAAGAACTCGCACAGCTCGCTGCAAGACAAGAGAAATTTATCAAAAATCTTCAGGCAGCTCTAATTCGTATCGAAAATAAGACCTATGGGATTTGCAGAGCAACAGGAAATCTTATAGCCAAAGAACGATTAAAATTAGTTCCACATGCGACCATGAGTATTGCCGCAAAAAATGCTCAAAATAAATAAGTGAAAAAACAATTTTCCATTGTTATAATAACAATAATCTGTCTCTTACTAATCGACCAAATTATTAAGATCTGGATCAAAACATCCTTTATACAAGGTGAAATACCCACACCGCTATTAGGGGAATGGTTTCAGCTTCACTATATAGAAAATCCCGGAATGGCTTTTGGCACAACCTTCGGGTCTTCAATGTGGCATAAGTTAGCACTTAGTATTTTTCGGATATTAGCCATTTCAGGAATTGGATATTACATGTGGATGGAATACAAAAAAGGTGTAAAAACAGAATACTTAATTGCAATTGGCTTAATCTTCACAGGTGCGATTGGAAACCTTATAGATTCAGCACTATATGATTTCATTTTTACATTTGATCCATGTAATTTTTACAATCAAATGGAAGGTTCCGAAAACTTTGTTACATGCACACACATGGGACCCCACGGAACAAGTTACACAAGTATACATGAAGTTAGACATCAAGGGTTTCTTTTAGGGAATGTAGTAGATATGTTTCAATTTAATGTCACGTGGCCCTCTTGGGTTCCTTGGGTGGGTAAAAGTCAAATATTTCCTGCCATTTGGAATTTTGCTGATGCCTGCATTACATGTGGTGTAGGTATGATCCTATTCAGAAACAAGAATTATTTTCCAAAGGAAAAAGACTAGAAATTCCATTTCATACTTCGGTCATCTAAAATGGCAAAAGAAATTTTGTAGTCAAATCTTGGAACACTTTTATTCCCCGTGGACAAAACACCATACAATCCGACTCGCAATCTTCTCCTAGAAAGCTTGAAATTCCGCTCTAATCCAGCCAGAACTTCATAATGCAACCAATCATGTTCCTTAACATACAAAGCGCCTCCACCAAAAACAAGCCCAACTCTTGTCTTTTTCATAAATGGAATCTTATTGATTATTGCTCCATTATCGTGATGAACGAAATGGGCTTCCAAGGACATATCGTTGGTTCTTAATAAGGTATCTAATCCCTGAAATGAATACAATGGATTTGAAAACCAGAGCGGATCACTTCTTCTTTGAAATTTAAAATCAGGATCTCTTAAGTTCTTGGCACTCAAAAACAAACCTCCTGATATACGATAACTTGAAGTTCCTATGGTCCCTATTTTGAACGATTGGTCGATGCTCATTTGTATATATTCATGGTTTATATCACTACCAAATAGGTTTGGAATGCCTCTTTCATAATAAAGATTAAAGGTAGGCCAAGCTGAACCCAATACAATTTTTCTGTATGGTTCTCGCATATATTTTTGTTTTGGCGTATAGCTAACGGTTAAGTCAGCAATTAAAGCCTGATATGTCTCAAAATCCGAAGGCTCATTATTTGGAAGCACATCATCCGCAAATTCAAGAAAATTATAGCCTTCTAAACTTCTTCTTTCAGTAAACTCTCCACCCAAATCAATATAGAATCCATTAAAAAGCTCATATTCAATAGAGGTATTTAAACTTGTTGCCTCAATAAAATTCTCTCTCTTGTATATTTGTGTAATCGCGTCATAACCACGTATTACATCAAAATCATGATTTAAGGACATTCTGATCTTACCTTGATGGAATGGGTCAAATTTATATTTCCACCAAGTATCACCTTTAATATCATTATTCAATAACCCAAAAGATATTTGCGTATAAGAATCTAAGGTTCTTTCATCTTTCCATTTTTTAAACAAATCAAAATTAGGAGAGATCCGTGGGCCCGCTATATAAACAGGACGTATTGTTGTAGCCAGACTACCGATAGTCCACTGTATTCGTTTGCTCCTATTTCTGTGATCTACTCCCCACCAAAGTACTTTAAGAGCAGAGATCCGATTGAAAACTTTGTCTACACTATCTAAATATTCCTTTCTACTAATATAATCTCTAATGCTGTCCTGACGAATAATGAAAGCTATTTCCTCAGGACTCAATTGATCTGCTCGTTTGTTTTTCCAAAAAGAAGAATCCTTTTCGTAAGCTTCCTTTTCTGTTACCGCCAACTCTGAATTAAAAAATTTACGATCAAAGTCAGGCTCAAAATCGTAATTCGAGAAAATAGCAGTTGTTTTACAAATAGATGACTCTCGTTTATATTTTACTCCATAATCTAAAACCTGTTTCTTGATAACACAAATTGAGTCGCCAGGGTGTTCATACTCTTGTTGAATCTTGAAATAATCATAAACCAATAAATTTCCTTTTTTCATGGTCAAATCCAATTTTTCAATAAGCCATAATGAATCAACCACCCAAATAAAACCCTGTAATGTAGAAGTGGCGGTATTCCTTGCCTGTATCTTTATTTTAGAAATGATTCTTCCCTCTTCACTGTATTTCTCAACCAATCGGTATTTGTATGATAAAATCCCAGGCATAGAAATTGGTGAACTCACCGGGTTTTCATGTAAATCATCTAACCTCAATAGGTTTTCAAAAAAATTAAAATTAGATTTTACAGTTGTCGTGTAATATAAATTTCGTTTAGATCCTCTTAATGAGTATGCATTTCGAAATTCTTTAACTTTATTACCAGGAGCGTAATTTCTTTCAATCTGAATCTCGAGAAGGTTCATCGTGTCTTTCAGCGGATTGGTCCCATCAAAACTCCCATCAATTTCTGGCTCTTCATTCTCATCTTCTGTCCTTTTTTTACCTCTAATATCTTCTCTTGCCTTAATGTATACATCTACTTTGTGAGAATAATTCCAGGGATTAATCCGGTCTCTTTTCGATACAACTTTCTTCATTATATCCCTGCCAGGGTTCGATTTCTTTGCAGATACTTGAACAGATTCAAGATCTTGGATTTTACTCGGGAAGAGCTGTATTTTTTTCAATACGTCTAAGGCACTGATAGAAATATAACTTTCTCTATTTTCAAACCCCATAGAGCTGAAAACTAAAAAATACTCACCCGGCATCAAACTTAATTGATAATTTCCATTGATGTCTGCAACAGTGCGTTGAGTTGGATCGTTTTTTACAAAAACCTTCGCATGAGGAATGGGCACATTTCTCTCATCGAATATGGTTCCTTTAACAAAATTTTGAGCCTTACAATTTTGGGTACTGAATAGGATCAAACAAAAAAATGAAGACAATAAAAAAAATTTTTTTGTCCACTTATTAACGCTTATTTCAGTTTGAATCAGGTTCAAATTGTTTCCTTTTCTTTTTCAGACATATACTCAATATGCTTCTCCATGCGTTTCATCATCCAGACTTTAAAAAAATACATTCCAAATGCTAAAAGAACAAGAGGATAATAAAACCACCATTTTTCAAACCCATCAACAAAGCACATTACAGTTACCGCAATAAACATCAGCGTACCAATTAGCAACCAAATTATTTTCATTATTTTATTGTATGTATTCATTCTTCTTTATTTAATTTTAAACGTCCTGTCGGGTTTAATATTTCAAAATAACTAAAGTCTTGTTTTGTAACCAATCCTTTGCCCGTTAAAAGCTCGTTTGGAGAACTCACTGTAACCTGATTGTTTGTTCTAATTGTACTGTCTCTCTTATTCCAAATAAGCTCCTCTGTTTCTAAGGTTTGATCTTTTTTATAATTGTATAACCGCACAGAATCATTCACTACAACATTTTCTTCAGCATGATTGTAAACTCCTCTTTGAGCTGTTAAAGTTGATACCAACAAGCCTTCCGTGTTAAAAAAATCAACCTTGACAAAGTTTCTAAATTTAGTGATTTGCTTAGGTTGTGTATAGGTTTCGGAGATTTCGGCATACAGATGAAACTTCGTTAAACCCGAATCACTGTAAACCATTTTTAAATTTTGACTTTGCTCGTCAGGTGCATCCTCGAAATCAGTAATTCGCTTTACCTCACTTTCATCATTAACACATGAAAAAAATATTCCCACACAAATGACAAAGAGCGGAAATATAAAGACTTTCATTTAGTCCTTTTTAACATCTACATTAACATTCCAACACGAAAGCATGATTGTTTTAGGACTATTATTACTAAAAATCTCGTCTGCCGTAGGAGCATTTGCTTTAAACTTTTCAGCAATGCTAGGACTACCAGCTTGGCTTGCCAATTGAGCTGCGTAGTAATAATTACATTTTCGTTCGAATGTACTTGAACCACAAGAATTTGCTGTTTTTGCCACGCAATTTGCCGCAACTAAAAGCGCCTTTGATCGGTTAGATCCTTTTATTGTTAATGCTGTTCTATATGCTGTTTTATATGCATTTAAGTTGGCATATTGAATATTTAAAACTTCCATCATTATTTCATTCTGCACGGAATCTGCCTCTGCCATATCTATAGCTGTTCGATATACAGAAATAGACTCTTTAAATCTTTTTTTAACCTGTAAAAGCTGTGCTTTTGCCAAAACCGCATCAATTGTATTGTCAATCGAAATAATAGTATCTATAAGCATTTCATATTCATTACTCTCTGTGCAGCCTTTTTCTTTTAATAAGTTTAAGAAATTATTCACAGCTTTCTTTTTTGCTTCTTTATCCATGGGTAAGGATGACATAAAACCATTTAATTCAGGTAAAATATCGTCACATGACCTAACCAAACTATTAAAATAACCCGTTAGACTTTGTTGAGTGGTCGAAGCAAAGTTTTCACTTTCTATTTTTTTAGAAAGTCTAAAATAATCTGATATCAAACGCTTTTTAAAAGCGGCTTTCTCATCTCCAGTTGTAATTGAAAATAATGTGTAGAGATTGTAATAATAGTAAGTCAACTCCGCATCATTATATTTATTTTTATTCTCAAAAGCCCTAAGATATATTTCATCCGCTTTTTTATAATCTGGGTTTGACGACATCATAATATACGTTGCACGTTTTGATGATTCGGATTCATTGTAGAATCCCTTTGTATCCATTCGATCATAAACACCTAACAGAGTATCAGTATATAACTTCTTTCTTGTATTATCAGTTTCAGTTATAATTGTATTCCGAAGTGTTTTCGACATATTATCGTATTCTTTGGCTCCATACTCCTCACCACATATTGCTTCTCCTTTAAGATAATACATAGAGGCCCTTGCATAATTTTGCATCTTCAGCTCCTGGCTAACAAAAAGCAGCATTCGTTTACATTCTCGATTTTCACCCGTTTCCTGACCAAAAAATAAAGTGGTCGTGAAAATCATCCCAAATAATATCCCAAATCTTTTCATAATCTTTTTTTTAATCCAACTTTCTTTTTCTAAACCATTTTTCAAATGCAGAAGGTGAAAACACCATTCCAAAATTAAAGCCCAAATAATTTTCTTTTAAACTAGTGTCATTTCCATTCACTTTTTGCCCTAGTACAAAAGCAAAATTCAATGAAGACAAAGACATTTGAGCTAGTATCGGAATACCAAATCCAAATGTCGTGCCACGATCGACATAATTAGACCCATTAGACTCAAATGGCATGTTCATTTGATAAACACCAATCCTATAATTTAATTTTTCAAATCCTTTTAATGTTGCAACATTTTCAAACAACTTGGTTTCTGGTGAATAACTCATCCCGACGGACCATTTGTCTACCTCTCCCACCTCCCAATTCGTAGAAGATGCCTCAAAATCTGACTTTATTCCGTTCCATTTTTTATATGACGCAAAGAGCGTTAAGTTGGGTCGTCTTGTATTTGATTTTCTCTTTTTTTCCTTGAAAAACATTTGATACTTGAGTCCGAGTTCATACACGTTTAAAACTTCCACAAATCCGTCCATTCGCGAGTATGAAATAGTATCATATACCTCTGGTGCATTAATGTTTGAAGCAGTATAAAACTCATTATCAATCGTGCCATTAAAACGCTGGGAAGGCTCAAGTACGAATCCAATTAATAATTTATGTCTAGAGCCGATGTTTTGTTGAAAATGTGCTCCCAGCTCATAATGGAATGCAGACAATCTCGTAATATCTTTAGACAAACCACCCTGATCAGTACTGCCATTTAACAGCTCGCTTTTTCGATCATTAGAAACAAATCCAAAAAGATAAGAGGTGTTAAAACCTATTGATAAATGAGTGTTAGCAGATTGTATTGGTGAAATAGCAAATCCAAGGTAAAAATCCTGAAGACTGCCTATACCTCGATATGTGTACCGTAAAGAGTCTACACCTGTGAAGGTATTTTCACTAAACTCGTACCCCACCTTTGAATAAGGTTTTAGACCGAATGACATCCCCATTATTTTGTTCATTTTCATGCCGAGAGAAAAATGGTCAATCGTAGATCCTATTTTATTTTCCGAAACACCACCTTGAGAATACATTGAAAATCTTGAATCAATACCTAATGATAGCAATGTATTTCCTTTGCTTAGACGTGAATAGGATGATGGATTGTAATAATTCACAAAACCAGAATCAATCATTGAAGCATTTACAAAACCCAGTGAAGTTGAGATGGCATTTGAACCCGTATTGTATTCCCCAATACCGTAGGAGGACAAAGGGTGTGTAGTTGTTAGCTGGCCATTAGCTAAAAGAACAATGGCAGAAAAAAAGATTGCTAAACTATAGCGCATTTATTTTATATATTTCAACAGCTCCGAGGATTGTCAAATTTTTGACTGCAAAGATGTTATTTTTTTGAGGGATATCAAAATATAAAGCATCCCCTCCAGTCAGATAAATGTCTAAAGGGCCATATTCGTCCTCATATCGAGAAATCATTCCAGTAATTTCAGTATTCATTCCATTTAAAACACCCGATACAATTGAATTACTGGTGTCATTTCCAATCAATGTAGTATGGTTAACTTGTTCGAGTAAAGGCAAATTGTTCGTGTAGTCATTCAATGACTTGTATCTTAATTGAACACCCGGAGAGATCGAACCACCCTTATAAACAGCGTCTGCAGTTAGGAAATCAAACTTGATGCAGGTTCCGATGTCAATACTTAAAGCACTCTTATTTTTAGCATACTTTAACATCCCCGAGACATTACACAATCGATCAACACCAACTGTATTCATGCTCTCATAGGCCGAAGCAAATGGCATTTTGACATTGTATTTAATTTCAAACAGCGTTTTACAAGTATTCTGAAGTTTTTCTTTTACGAGCGGAGTTACAACTGAAATAAGAACCAAATGCTGATTTCGAACCCGAATTAATACATCATCTAGATTATTAAATATCTCAACTTCAGAAATTTCATCATCAAATATTGCACATATTTTGATATTTGTGTTTCCCGCATCAACTACCAAATAAGGATTCTGACTCATTTTCATGGTACAAAGATACTAGGATGCTCATATTTTTACTGATTATTTTCTTTCTAAAACAAAATATTCCTATTTTTGCCCTCGCTTAAGGCTGGTACCTTAGCTCAGTTGGTAGAGCAATGGACTGAAAATCCATGTGTCCCTGGTTCGATTCCTGGAGGTACCACAACTTAGATTTGAAGCCCTTGATTATCAAAAGATTTTCAAGGGTTTTTTATTTTTTACTATTTTCCATGTAACAATATGATTTAAATGTATTGATGGAATAAAATAATACCATGAACAAAAATAAAATTATACTGAGTTGCATCTATCTCATCTTCGCTATTTTCATGATGAGTATTTCTCCATTCGGAGAAGCTCCCTACACAGGAAAAGAACTTTATTTAAATAATATTGGCACCTTATTTTTACTTGGACTAATGGTTCTAGACATTTTTAAAAATGTTCTGAGTAAAATGGGCTTTTGGGGGCTCTTTCTTTTTTCTGTATTTCATTCTGTAGGGTCAACTTGGCTCTATTCTTTTGTGCCATATAATGATTGGTTTATCAGCTTGTTAGGAATTGATATTCATGCTTACTTTGAATTTACGCGAAATCACTATGATCGTTTTGTTCACTTTTCTTTTGGCCTTTTATTATTTGCAGGAACCAAAGACCTCATCATGTATCGATATAAATTCAACCTAAAACAAGCATTACTGGTTACTTTTCTGAGCATACAAGTTTTTAGTATGGTCTATGAGCTATTTGAATGGGGAATTGCTGTTTCCCTATCCGGAGACATGGCTGAAAGCTACAACGGTCAACAAGGAGATATGTGGGATGCACATAAAGACATGGGACTCGCAATGATAGGATCGATCATTTCTTGGTATGCATTAAGTTTAAAAGCTAAGAAAAAAGCATAGTCAGTTTTAGTCAGCAAGAAGAACTCTCACCGCCACAGCTAGAAAACAAAAAAATGCAAAGTAGCTTAACATAATATTAAATGCGTTTTAATTTATAATATCAAAAACAACTTTTGTAACACCACTTGATAAAATTGGTTAAGAAATAAAGAGAGACACCGGAGAGAATTGGTGCGAATAAAGTTGTTTTAATTTAAACAAAAACCCCCTGTTTATCGCGAATTAAACATTGTGATCAGAATTAAAAAGACACAGGTCTGGGGGCCTTTGTTTAGTTGTTTGTTGTGTATTGTGTATTGTTTAATGTTAGACCAATATAGTTCACATATATGGATAGGTTTCATTCAATAAATGGTTTCAATTGAAATATACCATGAATAACATAGATGTATCTACGTATTAATACTTACTTTCATGACATCTCAAATTTGTTCAGTGAAATAATGATGTGAAAAGACTGATGCTCTAGGGATAGAAATGAATCATACTACAAGAGTAAATACATTACATTAAATCGATAATAAGTACTCCAATAGGTTTAGGGGATATGCAAAGATCAACTAATCTATAGTCATCTCTTAAAATTCCTTTAGCTTAAAACAAACAAGAAGTATTGAAATAAAAAAAGCCCTCTCTCGAGGGCTCTTATCCTAAAGAATTGTTTTTAAGGATGTTCGTTTACGATGAGTTCTTTGGAAGCCATAATTTTTCCTTTAAAATAGTATTGAACGTAGTAGACGCCAGCGTTTAAACCATTAAGAACGACAACATGCTCGTCATTTAACTCGACAGGTATAACTTCTGACTTATCTGACTTAATTACTAATATTTTATCAATCTGTTGTTGACCGTACCACATAATTGCAACCTTGTCAATAGTTGGATTAGGCGTTACTACAGTAGCTAAATCAAATGAAGATACATCTGGCTTAATAAATTCTTGATAGTTGTCTTTTATGGGTTTTGCGACTTGCTGTCCAAATGATGAACTTGCTAGAAAGGCGATATACAAGGTTATAATTACTGTTTTCATTTGTTTGTTTTTTTAATTGTTTGTTAGAACAAATTTAGTGTAGAAGTATGCATAAGATTCATTTTTAGACCGGATTAAATGCAAAATACACTATGCCATTTAGACTGATGTACGTATTAACCCGTAGAACATAAAGACGTGATATAAAGACAATTAAGTCAAATAGAAAAAGGCCCTCCGTTGAGGGCCTTTATGAACTAAACTATAACTATAAACTAAAGCGATTATTCTTTCATTACCTTCAGCTTTTGAGTGGCTAAAAGGTTTTGTTTGAAATAAAATTTTATGTAGTAATGACCATTTTCTAAATTATCAACTGTAACTTCTTTTACATCCTTCAAATTTATTTCGACTACATTATCAAAGTTGTCTGGAACTAAAATGATATAGTCAACATTCTGATTGTCCATCCAAGACATTTTAACCTTTCCCGTTAAAGAAGGGTTAGGATAGATCATTGCCTTAAATGGTTCTGTACTCTCATCATTTGGATTCACTATGTCATCAATGATGATTTCATTTTCATCCGCCTCATCTAACGAGTATTTGTCAGCCTGATAGTTGGCTTGTTGACTGTTTGCATATCCAGTAATAAGAATTGCGAAAAAAAGAAGTGCGAAATTAATTTTTGTTGTTTTCATTGTGTATTATTTTTTGTTTGTTTTTTCGTTTTGTTGACACAAATGTATCTGCTCAAAACAGTATTTTTTCATATTTATTCAATTGATAAATCAAAATACAGAATTCACTTTAGCACCATCTAAGTAGTAACTCTTAGTTAGCATCTTAATGAATATAAAAAAGAATAGGCCTTCCGTTGA